>JANOZF010000066.1:0-40451 GCA_031429255.1 Rubrivivax sp. | reverse complement strand
TTGCCCAGTTCCTTGTAGAACGGTACGTTGCTGTCGCCGTTGATGGTGGAGACCACTGCCGTCTTCTTGCCTTCGGAAGCGAACTTCTTGATCTTGGCAATGATGCTCTGGTAGTCGGAGTGGCCGAACGGGGTGTACTCCACGATGATGTCGGCATCGGCCACGCCCTTGGCCTTCAGGAAGGCGCGCAGGATCTTGTTTGTGGTGCGCGGGTACACGTAGTCGGTGCCCAGCAGCACCCAGCGCTTGGCGCCGCCGCCAGCCTTGCTCATCAGGTACTCGACCGCAGGAATGGCCTGCTGGTTCGGCGCCGCACCGGTGTAGAACACGTTCTTGCTCAGTTCTTCACCTTCGTATTGCACGGGGTAGAACAGCAGTGAATTGGTTTCTTCGAACACCGGCAGCACGCTCTTGCGGCTGACGCTGGTCCAGCAGCCGAACACCGCGGCCACCTTGTCTTGCGTGATCAGCTGCTTGGCCTTTTCGGCAAACAGCGGCCAGTTGGAAGCCGGATCGACGACCACGGCTTCGATCTTCCTGCCCATCACGCCGCCCTTGGCGTTGATCTCGTCGAAGGCCATCAGTGCCACGTCTTTCAGCACCGTTTCAGAGATGGCCATGGTGCCGGACAGCGAGTGCAGCACACCCACCTTGATGGTGCCGCCGGACTGCGCAAGGGCGGGGGCCCCGAACAGCGTTGCTGTGGCGACGGCGGCAACCGCTGTCTTGAGTGCAAACCTGCGCTTCATGGATCTAGCTCCTGAGTGGGCCCGAGGTAGGGCTGATGAATGGAAGTTCCTCGAAGGGCGGTGATTGCAAGCGCTGTGCCAACTTCACGTACCACCTGGGTTTCCCAATACCAGGGGCTGGGTGCACCAATTCAGGCGCCATGGGTGGTGCGCGCACGATTGCAGGTTTGTGCACGCATGCTTCTGGTGCGTTCATGGGTCCTTCAGCGAAGACCCGGTCCGTTGCGTCGCACTGCCGCCGCACAGCGCCGGTGCGGGCACCCGGGTGCACTGGCATTGCGCTTGCTGTCAACATGACCACAATGCCGCAGCTTCGGCCAACCGAACCCAACACGCCATGGACCTGACGCCGCGTGCTCGGCCGGCCTTTGCGGCCGCACGAACTGATTGAAATTGAGCGAAGCTGAAAGCGAAGCTGATGGACTTGACTCCGCGTGAAAAAGACAAACTGCTCATCTTCACGGCGGCTCTGCTGGCCGAACGCCGCCGCGCCCGGGGGCTGAAGCTGAACCACCCCGAGGCCGTGGCGCTCATCAGCGCCGCCATCATGGAAGGCGCCCGCGAAGGCAAGACCGTGGCGCAACTGATGGGTGACGGCAAGACCGTGCTCACGCGCGACGACGTGATGGACGGCGTGGCCGAGATGGTGTCCGAGATCCAGGTCGAAGCCACTTTTCCTGACGGCACCAAGCTGGTGACCGTGCATCAACCCATTTGCTGAGGCACTGACCATGACACCCGGCGAGATCTTCACCGACGGCCCAGACCATGTGCTGAACCCGGGCCGGCCCACGCACACGCTGCTGGTTGAGAACACCGGCGAGCGGCCCATCCAGGTGGGCTCGCACTACCACTTTGCCGAAACCAACACCGCGCTGCGCTTCGACCGCGCTGCCGCGCACGGCATGCGCCTGAACATCGCCAGCGGCACTGCGGTGCGCTTCGAGCCCGGCCAGCAACGCACCGTCAAGCTGGTGGCCTATGCCGGCGCGCGACAGGTGTGGGGCTTCCGCGGCCTGGTTCAAGGAGCGCTGTGATGGCCACGCTGTCAAGACGCGGCTACGCCGAGATGTACGGCCCCACCGTGGGCGACCGCGTGCGGCTGGCCGACACCGAACTGATCATCGAAGTGGAACAGGACTTCACGTTGCGTGCCGGCGGTTACGGTGAAGAGGTGAAGTTCGGAGGCGGCAAGACCATCCGCGACGGCATGGGCCAGAGCCAGGCGCCCAACGGGCCCGGCGCGCACGAGGCGATGGACTGCGTCATCACCAACGCCCTCATCATCGAGCACTGGGGCATCGTGAAGGCCGACATCGGCATCCGCGGCTGCCGCATCGCGGCCATCGGCAAGGCCGGCAACCCCGACGTGCAACCGGGCGTGGACATCGTCATCGGCCCGGGCACCGAAATCATCGCCGGCGAGGGCATGATCGTCACCGCCGGTGGCATCGACAGCCACATCCACTTCATCTGCCCGCAGCAGATCGAAGAAGCGCTGATGAGTGGCGTGACCACGATGCTGGGCGGCGGCACCGGCCCAGCCACCGGCACGCTGGCCACCACCAGCACGCCCGGGCCGCAAAACCTGGAGCGCATGCTGCAGGCCGCCGAGGCCTTCAGCATGAACCTGGGCTTCCTGGGCAAAGGCAACGCCAGCCGGCCTCAGGCGCTGCGCCAGCAGGTGGAGGCCGGCGCCATCGGCCTGAAGTTGCATGAGGACTGGGGCACCACGCCGTCGGCCATCGACTGCTGCCTGGCCGTGGCCGAAGAAACCGACACGCAGGTCAGCATCCACAGCGACACGCTGAACGAAAGCGGCTTCGTCGAAGACACCATCGCCGCCACCAAGGGCCGCACGCTGTGCGCCTTCCACACCGAAGGCGCCGGCGGCGGCCATGCGCCCGACATCCTGCGCGTGGTGGGCGAGGCCAACTTCCTGCCCTCCAGCACCAACCCGACCATGCCTTACACGGCCAACACGGTGGACGAGCACCTGGACATGCTGATGGTGTGCCACCACCTCGACGCGTCCATCGCCGAAGACCTGGCCTTCGCCGAGAGCCGCATCCGCAGGGAAACGATCGCCGCCGAGGACGTGCTGCACGACCTGGGCGCCATCAGCATGATGAGCAGCGACAGCCAGGCCATGGGGCGGGTGGGCGAGGTCATCATCCGCACCTGGCAGACGGCGCACAAGATGAAGGTGCAGCGCGGATGGCTTTCTCCCTCTCCCTCCCAGGGAGAGGGTTGGGGTGAGGGTGAATCTGCACGCGCCGGAATCGAACACCAAACCCGCAACGACAACGCCCGCGTCAAGCGCTACATCGCCAAGTACACCATCAACCCGGCCATCGCCAACGGCATCAGCCACGAGGTGGGCAGCCTGGAAGTGGGCAAGTGGGCCGACATCGTGTTGTGGCGCCCGGCGTTTTTTGGCGTCAAGCCCAGCCTCATCCTGAAGGGCGGCTTCATCGCTGCTTCGCTGATGGGAGACGCCAACGCCAGCATCCCTACGCCGCAGCCGGTGCATTACCGGCCGATGTTCGGCGGGCATGGCCGCGCAGTGCAGGCCACCAGCCTGACCTTCGTCAGCCAGGTGGCCATGAACGACGACATCGGCCAGCGCCTGGGTTTGCGCAAGCGGCTGTCAGCCGTGAAAGGCTGCCGCAGCGTGAGCAAGCGCGACATGCTGCTGAACAGCTACCTGCCGAAGATGGACATCGACCCGCAAACGTACCGCGTGCACGCCGACGGCGTGCTGCTGACCTGCGAGCCAGCCACGGTGCTGCCGATGGCGCAGAGGTACTTCTTGTTCTAGGAGCCTGATGCCTGCCGCATCACTTGAAGGTTAAGTTCGGAGCTGGGTGTGCTGGCGCAGCCACTCGGCAAAGCCGGCTTCGTCCAGCGAGCCGGCGGCAACACCCAGCATGGTGACCACACAGTCGCCATCGCTGGCCACCAGGTCGTGGCCATTGAGCATGAAGAAAACCTCTACCGCGACGAAGGCCGTGCGCTTGTTGCCGTCGCTAAATGGGTGGTTGCGCGCAATGCCGCAGCCATAGGACGCGGCAAGATCGGCTGCGTCGGGCTGGCCGTAGAGGGCCAGGTTCTTCGGGCGTGCCAAGGCCGACTCAAAGAGCCCCATGTCACGCGTGCCAGCGGCGCCGCCATGTTCGGCCAATTGCTCCTCGTGAACGGCCAGCAGCACCGCCGGGTCCAACCAGACCCAGGCCCTGTTCACTTGGCCAACTCCCGCAGCACCTGCCGGCGCTTTTTCATCACCTCGCGTGCCGCTGTCATCTGGGCTTCAAATTCAACGTCGTAAGGTGTGAGCTTGATGCCATCCACAGCGTCGGTCACGAACACCGTGTCGCCCTTCTCCAATTTCAGCCGCGCCAATATTTCCTTGGGCAGGATCACGCCCACAGAGTTGCCGATCTGGGTGAGTTTCAACGCGGTCATGGTCGGCCCCATCAAGTTATAACAAATGTAATACTAGCGCCGACGGCCGTTCACGGCAAGTCCTGGGCAGTGCCCGCCAGATCCTGCAAGCCCGCTGCGCCGGCAGCACAATCCAGCCATGCTGACCGTCAACAAACTCATCCCCCAAGCGCGCGGCCTGGCCGCGGTGTTGCTCAAGCGCGCCACCACGGTGGAACTGGACTGGGACGTGCGCCAGAAGAGCCGCTTCGATACGGTGGACTCCGCCGGCCGCCAGCTGGGCGTGTTTCTCGCCCGCGGCACCGTGGTGCGCGGTGGCGACACCCTGGTGACCGAAGACGGCTCGCTGGTCGTCGTCAAGGCCGCGCCGCAGCCGGTGCTGGTGGTGCGCCACTGCAGCGAGCACGGTTCGCCTTTCGACCTGATGCGCGCCGCCTACCACCTGGGCAATCGCCACGTGGCGCTGGCGCTGCAGCCCGACCGCCTGTTGCTGGAGCCCGACCATGTGCTGGCCGACATGCTGCGCGGCATGCATCTCATCGTCAGCGAGGAAGTGGACGCCTTCGAGCCCGAGAGCGGCGCCTATGCGGCGGGGCATGGAAACCATGCGCACGGGCATGACCATGGGCACGATCACGGACACGGGCATGCACACGGGCATGCACACGCCGCTGCCGCCACGACACACGATCACCCGCACGGACACGAAGCGCACCAGGACCATGGTCACAAGCAGCCCCACGGCCATGAGCACGGCCATGAGCACGGGCCCGCGCACGAGCACGGTCGGCCGCATGGCGACCTCGACCACGACCACGCGCCTTCAGCCGCCCCCGCATCCGCACCCGCATCCGCACCTGCACCCGCAAGGGGCAAGTCCCTGGCCATTCCGGTGAAGGGCGCCGCCGCACCGCACGTGCACGGCCCCGGCTGCGGGCATGACCACGACCACTGAGGTGCCACCCAAGGCCCCTGCGCCGCGCCGCCGCGTGCGCGCAAGTCGGGCGATGCTGCGGCAGCGCCCGCGGCTGCCGAGTGTCACACCGGCGCTGCCCGCTGCCACCCAGCTGCAATTGATGTGGTTGGCCTCGCCCGCGCTGCCGGTGGGGGGCTTCAGCTATTCCGAAGGCATGGAGTCGGCAGTCGACGCCGGCCTGGTTGGCAACGAACAGCAGGCGGGCGACTGGCTGCTGGCGCAGCTGCAGCTGGCGCAGGCACGTTCCGACCTGCCCGCCGTCGCGCAGGCGCATCGGGCCCTTTCTGCGCTGGCCGTGGACAACACGTCCCCAGCCTCCCGCCTGCGCGCGCGGCAAAGCCTGCAGGCCGTCAACGACTGGCTGCGCCAGACGCGCGAAACCGCAGAGCTGCGTGCGCAGTCTGAGCAGATGGGCCGTTCGCTGCTGGACTGGCTGCGCAACGGCGTGCATGGCGATGACCCGCGCCTGGCCACGCTGGCGGCATTGCCGGGCGCGCCACTGTGGCCCACCGCGTTTGCCGCCGCCGCTGCGCTGGCCGGTGCCACGCCGCGCGACGCGCTGTTGTCCTTTGCCTGGGGCTGGGCCGAAAACATGGCCCAGGCCGCGATGAAGGCAGTTCCGCTGGGGCAGGCCGCTGCGCAGCGCATGCTGGGCCGGCTGGCCGCCGCCGTCCCGTCTGCGGTGCAGGAAGCCTTGGCACTGGGCGAAGCCGAGCGGCAGGCGTTCAGCCCCATGTTGGCCATCCTGAGCGCGCAACACGAGGCGCAGTACTCGCGCCTCTTCCGGTCGTAGGCGCAGTACTCGCGCCTCTTCCGGTCGTAGGCGCAGTACTCGCGCCGCTTCCGGTCGCATGCGCAGTACTCGCGCCGCTTCCGGTCGCATGCGCAGTACTCGCGCCTCTTCCGGTTGTAGGCGCAGCACCTGCGCCGCTTCCGGTCGTAGGCGCAGCACCTGCGCCTCACCGGGCCACTGGCGCATGACCCGCATTGATCCAGGTGGCGGTTTTCCGGGCCGCGCCTTCGCCGGGGCATGCTTCATGCATCATCCGTTGCATGAACACGACGCCCGCGCTGCACCACATCCCCCACCGCACCAAGACACTGCCGCCGCTGCGCGTGGGTGTCGGTGGCCCCGTCGGTTCCGGCAAGACCACGCTGCTGGAAATGCTGTGCAAGACCATGCGCCAGCGTTGGGACCTGGTGGTGGTAACCAACGACATCTACACCAAGGAAGACCAGCGCCTGCTCACCGTGGCCGGAGCGCTGGAGCCCGAACGCATCATGGGTGTGGAAACCGGCGGCTGCCCGCACACGGCCATCCGCGAAGACGCTTCGATCAACCTGGTGGCGGTGGACCAGATGCTGCAGCGCTACCCGAACGCCGACGTGGTGTTCATCGAATCGGGTGGCGACAACCTGGCGGCCACCTTCAGCCCCGAGCTGAGCGACCTCACCATCTACGTCATCGACGTGGCGGGCGGCGAAAAGATCCCGCGCAAGGGCGGCCCCGGCATCACCAAGAGCGACCTGTTCGTCATCAACAAGACCGATCTCGCGCCCTACGTGGGCGCCGACCTGGCGGTGATGGAAGCCGACACGCAGCGCATGCGCCGCGGCAAGCCCTATGTGATGACCAACCTGAAGACGCAGACCGGCCTGACCGAGGTGGTGCGCTTCATCGAGCAGCGCGGCATGCTGACCCAGGGGGCGGCGGCATGAGGACGTGCTGCGCCACGCACGACCCTGCGGGCCTGCGTCACAGCGGGCGCTGACGCGTCGGCCGCGCGCGCCCATGGGCTGGCAAGGCCACCTGTCGCTGCACTACCGCGTGCAGCAGGGCCGCACCGTGGCGCTGGACCGCCACACCGGCCCGCTGCGTGTGCTGCAGCGCCTGTACCCCGAGGGCGACGCCATCTGCCACCACGTGCTGGTGCACCCGCCGGGCGGGCTGGTGGGTGGCGATGAGCTGCTGCTGGACGTGCAGCTCGACAGCGGGTCTCACGCGCTCATCACCACGCCCGGCGCCACGCGTTACTACCGCAGCGGAGGCCTGCCGGCCACCCAACGCGTGAACCTGCGCCTGGCCCCTGGCACGCGGCTGGAATGGCTGCCGATGGAGACCATCGCGCACCCCGGCTGCGACGGCGCCAATCACGTGACGCTGGACCTGGCGCCCGGCGCCGAGATGATGGGCTGGGACCTGTTGGCGCTGGGCTTGCCGGCCAGCAACGCCCCCTTCGACAGCGGCTGTTTCACGCAACACCTGCAGTGGCCCGGCGTGTGGCTGGAACGGGCCCGCATCCACGCGCGCGACCGCCTGTTGCTGGACTCGCCACTGGGCCTGGACGGCCACCGCGTGCTGGGCACACTGTGGTGGGCCAGTGGCAGTGCGCTCCCGCGCGAACAGCGCCAGGGCTTGCTGGACGGCGCGCGTGAATCCGTTGCCGCGTCGGCGCTGGCCGCCACGGCAGGCTGCACGTCGCCCGATGACCGGCTGGTGCTGGTGCGCGTGCTGGCCCAGCGCGTGGAGCCGGCGATGGCGCTGTTGCAGGCGGTGCGCGCGGCCTGGCGCGCCGCGCGTTGGGGCCTGCAGGCCCAGGCGCCGCGGCTGTGGCGCACCTGAGCCACGCCGGGCCGCTGGGCGTGCCGAGTGGCTCGACCCCTTGGGTCCGGTGACGGCGCTTGCCTGGCCACCAGCCGGCGCACAGCGGCGCGCCGGGTGGCGGCCCTCTGACCTGGATCAGCGAAGCCTTTTCCCCAGAGAAGCGTGGCCCGAGGCCCTTGCTTAGCATCGGCCTCCAGCCAAACGGACGAAACGATGCCCACCTTGAATCCACCACTCCACAGCAATCCTGCAAGCTGGTCGCGCCGCCGCTGGTTGCTGGGCTCAGCGGGCCTGCCGCTGCTGGCCGCCTGTGGCACGCCGCTGCCGCTGACGGTGCCGCCCGGTGCCGCAACACCAGCCGATGCCGCCGCAGCTGCGCGCCTGCGCAAGAGCGCGCAGGTGCACGGCTGGGACGCGTACCGCGCGCTGAACGACATCAACATCAGCTACGAAGGCCAGTGGCGGCCGCTGATCGACCGCATACAGCCGGTGGTCGTGGACAAGGCCTACCGCGGTTCGTCGCAAGAGCGGCTGATGCCGGCGGCGGGCGTGGTGGCCCAGGCCTACAGCGGCGCCGCAGGCCGCAAGCACGTCAGCTGGCGCCGCGGCAGCGGCCAGGCCGGCAGCGCGGGCGAGGTGGCGGTGTGGTTCAACGGCCAGCGCAGCACCGATGCAGGCGTGCTGGCTGCGTCGGCGGTGGTGGCCGAAGCTTATGGTCTGTTTCTGCTGGGCCCGTTGTGGCTGGCCGAGCGCGGCCTGGCGGTGCAGGCGGGCGGCACCGAGCGCGTCAACGGCCGCCTGTGCGACTTGGTGCAGGTGTGGCTGCGGCCCGGTCTGGGCCAGGTGGCGCAGGACCGGGTGGCGGTTTGCATCGACCGCGACGACGCCGTCACCCGCCGCGTGCGCTTCACGCTGGAAGGCTACGAGAGCACACGCGGCGCGGTGGCCGAGGTCGACACCTTCGAGCACCAGCGGCGGTTTGGCGTGCTGTGGCCGATGCGCTCTTACGAAGAAGTGGTGCACCCCTTGCGCTTGCCCGCGCACGACTGGCACATCACCGGACTGGACGTGAACCGCGGCTATTCGGCGCAAGACCTGGCCGGGCCGCAGTTCACCGGCGCGGCCGCCGCAGCCGCCAAGCCCTTGTAGGCTGAAGAAGCGCGCGGCCTGTCGCCGAGCGCCATCGGCAGTGGTGGCTGACAAGCGCTGCGCGCACAGGTGCTGGCGCCGTCGCGCCGCCTGGGAGCTGGTGCCCCTGCGGCAAGCCCGGTGGCCACCACTCCTACACTCGAAGCCATGCAAATGCTGGATGTGGTGATCGTCGGCGCTGGCGCTGCCGGCCTCTTCTGTGCGGGTGTGGCCGGCCAGCGCGGCCTGCAGGTGCTGCTGCTGGACCACAGCGAGAAGGTGGCCGAGAAGATCCGCATCTCGGGCGGCGGACGCGCCAACTTCACCAACCGCGACATCGACGCGCGCCAGCCGCACCGGCACTTCATCAGCGAGAACCTCCACTTCTGCCGCTCGGCGCTGTCGCGCTACTCGCCGCAGGACTTCATCAACCTGGTGCAACGGCACGGCATTGCCTTCCACGAAAAGCACAAGGGCCAGCTCTTCTGCGACCGCTCGGCCGAAGACCTGATCCGCATGCTGGTGGCCGAGTGCGACGCCGGTGGCGTGCAGCGCTGGCAACCCTGTGCCGTCAAGGCGGTGCGCACCCTTGCCGACGGCACCTATGCACTCGACACCGATCGCGGCGTGGTGCACAGCAAAAGCGTGGTCGTGGCCACCGGCGGCCTGTCGATCCCCAAGATCGGCGCCACCGACTTCGGCTACCGCATCGCCAGGCAGTTCGGGTTGCGCCTGGTGCCGCAGCGGCCGGGCCTGGTGCCGCTGACCTTCGACGGCGACGCGTGGGTCCCTTATGCTTCCTTGGCCGGCCTGTCGCTGCCCGTGAGCATCGAAACCGGCAACAAGAAGTCGCGCATGGTCTTCATGGAAGACCTGCTGTTCACGCACCGCGGCCTGTCCGGCCCCGGCGTGCTGCAGATCTCGAGTTACTGGACCGAAGGCACGCCGATCCGCCTGAACCTGGCACCCGAGGCGAACCTGCCCGAAGCCCTGGCCGAGGCCAAGATCCGTTCACGCAAGCTCGTGGCCAACGAACTGGCGGGCCTGGTGCCTGCCCGCCTGGCCGACGCCTGGACGCAGCAGGACCCCGAGTGGCAACGCCCCATCTGCGACACCACCGACAAGGCCCTGACGCGACTGGCCGAGCGCTTTGCACGTTGGGACATCACACCCAACGGCAGCGAAGGCTACCGAAAGGCGGAAGTGACCCTGGGCGGCGTGGACACGCGCGACCTGTCGTCGCAGACCCTGGAGTCGAAGCAACCCGGCCTGTACTTCATCGGCGAGGTGGTGGATGTGACGGGCTGGCTCGGCGGCTACAACTTCCAGTGGGCCTGGGCCAGCGCGCAGGCGTGCGCGATGGCGCTGCCGGCGGCAGCCAGTTGATCGGCCCAGGCGCCGCCTTGCTTCCCCCGATGCGCTGCGTGGTCACAATCCAGCGCTGTGAACCAGATCGCTGAACTCAAAGCCCAGCTGCACGGCCAAGGCGCCGGACCGCGCCATGTGGCGCACTTGATGCGCCTGTGGGTGCAGGCCCTGCCGCACGGGCCGCGCAGGCGGCAGCCGGAACACTTCCTGCCCAAGGCCGTGCGCGACGGCTTGCCCGCCTGGCAAGCCACGCTGGGGAGCCTGGCTACGCTGCACCAGCGCCACCCGGCGCACGACGGGTCCGAGCGCTTGCTGGTGAAGCTGGCCGACGGCCAGACCGTGGAAAGCGTGCTGCTGACGCCCGAACGCATCCCCGGCCTGTGTGTCAGCACCCAGGTGGGCTGTGCCGTGGGCTGCGGCTTTTGCATGACCGGGCAGGGCGGCTTGCTGCGCCAGCTGGGCAGTGCCGAGATCGTGGCGCAGCTGGCGCTGGCACGCTCGCTGCGACCGGTGAAGAAGGTGGTCTTCATGGGCATGGGCGAGCCCGCGCACAACCTGGACGCGGTGCTGGAAGCCATCGAGCTGATGGGCACGCTGGGCAACATCGGCCACAAGAACCTGGTGTTCAGCACCGTGGGCGATCCGCGCGCCTTCGAGCGCCTGATGGCCCTGCGTGAAGGCCAGGTGCGTCCGGCACTGGCACTGAGCCTGCACACCAGCAAGGCGGCTTTGCGCGAAGAGCTGCTGCCCCGCGCCGCGCGCATCACGCCCGCCGAGCTGGTGGCTGCGGGCACCGCCTATGCCAAAGCCACGGCCTATCCGATTCAATACCAGTGGACGCTGCTGGAAGGCGTGAACGACGGCGACGACGAGATCGACGGCATCGTGCAACTGCTGCAGGGCCAGTACGCGCTGCTCAACCTGATCCCCTACAACGCCGTGCCCGGCATGCCCTGGAAGCGGCCGAGCTGGGAGCGTGCCGCCGAGATGGCGCGGCTGCTGCACCGCCGCGGCATCCTGACCAAGCTGCGCCACTCGGCGGGGCAGGACGTGGAGGGTGGTTGCGGGCAGCTTCGCGCACGCAGTGAAGGTGGCGAGGTCAAGGTGAGCGCCGCGGTGGCGAAACGCATCGCCATCCAGCCGGGTTGAAGTTCGGGCTGGTGGCGGGCCGGCTTTTGGCTGAACTCTGACGGCCGATTTGCGCGTATTTTCAGTGTGCGAGCATGGTGGCTAGATCAGGCGGCCGGGGTGCCTGGCTCCGCTCATGCAAAGGGCTTGCACCCTTTGCGCTCGCCAGGCACAAACAGTCCACTGGACTGTTTGTGTCCGGGCCCTCTCCCCCTTCGTTGGCCAGCGGCCAACGAATTCCTCCTTTACTTCGCTGCGCCAGGCACCCCGTCCACCTGATGTTCCAGCAACCGTTTCTCGCCGTCAGGGCGCGCCACCCAGGTGGGTTGCCGTGGGTGTCGGGTGCCCGCCGGAGCGAAGTAAAGGAGGAGGCACGGGCGCAGCCCGGGCCGGAGGACATGAGCGGAGGCGGGCACCCGACATCCACGGCTCGCGCTGCTGCTGGCACGCGCTTGTTGCGCAGCAGCGTTCAAGCCCTCAAGTCGCAGCCACCGCCGTCACCGTGATGCGCACGTCGCCCGTCACCACCACCGCCCCGGGCCGCAGTTTGGCGGTCTTGCGCAACTCCACCTGCCCGTCCACCCGTACCACACCCTGCGCCACCAGCATCTTGGCCGCGCCGCCGCTGGGTGCCAGGCCCGTGAGCTTGAGCAGATGGTCCAGCGTGACGTATTCGCCCCGCACCTCGAAGTTCATCTCGTCCAACGCTGCACCCACCGGTTCTAGCGACGCCCAGCGCCCAGGCCCGCATCATCAGGCCGAACCGGCGCCGCTTAGCATCCAGCCCATGAATACAGCCACCGACACCGACGACAAGAACGAACCCATCCACGAGCCGCGCCGCTGGCGCGACAACGGCTGGACGGCGCAGGTCATCAAGAACGAAGACGACGAAGGTTGGGCGGTGTCGATGACGCCACACGGCCAAAGTGAACCCGCGCTGACCGGCCCCTGGACCATGGGCCGCGACAAGAAGAACCCCAAACCGCTCGACACCAACGCCTTCAACACGCTGGTGAAAACCGCGCACGAGGTGGTGCGCCGCCACGAACAGCACCTGCAGGCGACGCTGCACAAACAAGTGGATGTGAGCGCCGGCTCCGCCAATTACACCGTGACACTGGACATCGTGGCCGACGAGTTCGACCCGCATGCCTTGTTGGCGGCAGTGGACAGCAACGGCGATCGGGTGGCACAAGTCAAAGTGAGCGCAGGCTTCCGGCTGAACACGGCCAGCGCGCTGCGGTGGGTGGAGGCTGACTTCGCGAAGCCCGGTTGACTGGCCCGTGCGGGAGACAAGAACGAACGGCCGGATGGCCTTCCACGTGGTGCCGGCATGTCTGGACTTCGCGCTGCGCAAAGCCTGCGTTGCGCGGGATTGGAAACCGACCGCCCCCGACCATGCTCACACTTAGGGATGCCTGGCGCCCGGTCGAACCCCTACATTGAATCAGGGCGGGCTTCGACACTGCCTAAGGGGTGCAGGCATGTCCGAGTTCACCGAAGGGCAACAACTGGAAATCGCTCAGCTGGCACAAGCTGCCTTCAAGCGGTCGCTGGAGGACCAGGCCGTGCTGAAAGACGCTGGAGGCAAGCTGGTGGCGGCCGCGCTGCCGATGTTGAGCCGCTGCGAAAAGTGGGTGGGCAACCTGTGGTCGGTGATTGGCATTGTGGTGGCCATGCCGCTGGCCTATTTCGGTTTGCAGGCCATGGCCGACCAGCGCATTCAGAAAGGCCTTGAAACCCAGGTCAGCCAGAAGCTGGAGGACGAAAAGGGCCCTCTGAAGAGTCGCCTGCTGAAATTTGATGCTTTCAAGGGCACGCTGACCAACCAGTTTGCTGACAACGTGGACTCGGCAACCAGCAAGCTGTTGCGCTTCGGTTGCAGCACGGCGGGCGCCAGCGGGCTTGGCGACGGCTTTGCACCTTGCGTCAGTGGCACCAATCCGGGTTCCAGCCGTGCCCGCGATGTGCAGGAAGTGCATGAGCAAACGCTGCTGTTCAAGGCCAACCCGAGCAAACAGCAGGTGCTGCTGAGGCTGTCGTTGACGCGCATCGACGAGCTGGAAATGCTGCAGAGAGTGGCTCTGCGGTTGGAGTCCTTGCCGCTGTTGTCCACCGGCGGCGGTGGAAAACGCATTGAACTGAAACCCTCAGACTTGCCAGACACCCACAACTTTGTCACTGCCAAAGGGCAACTGCGCCTGTACGGCCCTGTGGCCAACCTGGGCGACCTTGAACCGCTGCGGGTGGAGATCAAGCTGAACAATCACTTGCTTACCCAGACCGACCTGCATGTTTTGCGGCTCTGGGCTGAGCCCTTGCAGGGGCCGGAAGGCGCGGGCGCACGCGGCAGCGAGCGCTTCTTCTTGCAGGCCATGGTAGTGGTCACCCACAAGCTACCGAAGGACTGACATGCAAGCTCAAGTCCTGTTCGGTGAGGCGCGTGGCCTTGTGCCTGGTGCGGCGAGAGTGGTTGCCATCACAGTTGTTGCATTGACCGCTGCCACGGCCGCCGCCCAGTCCTGCGAGCCCGTCAAGCGCACAGGACTCATGCATGCCACCGCCGGCATCGAAAGCCATATGTTCAGTCACGCCGGCAGCACGGTGGGTGTGAAGCTGTGGCGTTTTCAGGCTGCTGATTGGACGGTCCGGGTGGTGGACATGCGCGACCAGCGCCTGCGGCTGGCAGAAAACGGCTCTTACGCGGCCCCCAGCCATTCGCTGAACGAACTGGCGCAAACGCTGGGCAACAAAAGCGTGGTCAGCTCAGCGGGCATGACCGAGTCTTTGGTGGCGCCGCAGCCAGTGGGGTTGCTGAAGGTGGGTGGCAAGCAAAAGAGCGGGGTGTACAACAGTTCACGCGTGCTGGACGGTGTGCTGTGCGTAGCCCGCACAGGCCCGTTCAGTCTGCTTTCTGAAGTGACAGCGGCAGGGCGTCGCGTGGTGCAAGACAAGAAAGTGTGGGACGGCTGCCATGAGGCCGTGCAAGCCGGCCCTATGCTGGTGGCTGACGCGGCACCATTGATTCAAGCGCGACTGAGCGCCAGCGGGGCTCGCGTCTTTGCTGGGCTGGACAGCAGTGGGCTGCAGGTCTTGGGCCAGTCCCCAAGGGCCAGTACCTTTGACCTTGCTTGCGTGCTGGCCAGCCCCGAACTGGGTTTGCGCCAGGCCATCGCGTTGCAAGGCGACGCTTTGGGCGGCATCGACTTTGGTATGCACAGCGGCTTGCCAGCCGATACCTGGGGGCTGGACCATGGAGCGGTGGCTTCGGCCTTGGTGGTGACGCGCCGACGCAAGTGAATGCGGCGGGCAACGCCCGCCAGTGTGGTCAGCCCAGCGCGTGACCAAGCGCATGTCGTGAAACGGCGCGGGGCAGAATTCGCCCCGTCCCGCGCACTGGCCTGGATTCGGACGCGTGGAAAGTGGCGATGCGCGGCGCTACAGCGGTGTCCGCGAGTCATACGTGGCCGTCAAATGCGGGCATCGTCTGGCGGTTCAGCCCGCATCTGAGCACGCGACGTTGTACCCTGGGTTGTGCCGCACCAGCAGCTTCACGCCGTCGCCCGATACCCCCGCGGTATCGCCGCCAACAGCCGCTTGGTGTAGTCCTCGCGCGGCGCGGCCAGGATCTGCGCGGCGCTGGCCTGTTCCACCACCACGCCGTCCTTCATCACCAGCACCTCGTCGCTGATGAAGCGCACCACGGCCAGGTCGTGGCTGATGAAGACGTAGCTCAGGCCGAATTCGTCCTGCAGGTCTTTCAGCAGGTTCAGCACCTGGGCCTGCACGCTCACGTCCAGCGCGCTGACGGCCTCGTCCAGCACCAGCACCTCGGGGTTCAGCGTCAGGCAGCGTGCAATGGCCACGCGCTGGCGCTGGCCGCCGCTGAATTCATGCGGGTACTTGCCGAAGGCGCGGCCGTCCAGGCCCACTTTTTCAAGCAGCGCGCGGGCTCGTTGTTCCTGGTCGGCGGTGCCGCTGCCGATGCCGTGGATGACCATCGGCTCCAGCAGCGTCTGGCCGATGGTGAAACGCGGGTTCAGGCTGGCGTATGGGTTCTGGAACACGATCTGGATGCGGCGGCGCATCACCTGCCGTTCAGCGGCGCTGATCTTCAGCAGGTTCTTGCCCTCGAAAATCACCTCGCCGGCCTCGGGGCCGCGGTTCGGTTCGTGCAGGCGCAGCAGCGCCAGGCCCATCGTCGTCTTGCCCGAGCCTGATTCACCCACCACGCCCAGCGTGTGGCCCTTGCGCAGCTGGAAGTTGACGTTCTGCACGGCCTTGAACTCGCGCCGGCCGAACACGCCCTTCTTCAGCCAGAAGCTCTTGGCCAATGAGCGCACTTCCAGCACCACCGGAGCGTTAGGGTCCTTGGCTTTGCTCTGCTGTTGTGACTCGCGGCCTGCAATGTGGTCATCGATCACCAGCAGTCTTGCCGGGTTGCCTTCCAGGCTGGGCCGGCAGGCCAGCAGCGCCTTGGTGTAGTCGTCCTTCGGGCGCTCGAAGATCTCGGCCACGGCGCCCTGTTCGCGGATGATGCCGTTGCGCATCACCACCACGCGGTCGGCAATCTCGCCCACCAGGCCCAGGTCGTGGCTGATGAAGAGCACGCTCATGTTGCGTTCGCGCTTCAGCTTGGCCAGCAGCTCCAGGATCTGGCGCTGGATGGTCACGTCCAGCGCGGTGGTGGGCTCGTCGGCGATCAGCAGCTTGGGCTCGCAGGCCAGTGCCATGGCGATCATCACGCGCTGTTGCTGGCCGCCCGACATCTCGTGCGGGTAGCTGGCCAGGCGCCGCCTGGGCTCGGGGATGCCCACCTCGTGCAGCAGTTCTTCGGCACGTTTCATCGCCGCAGCCTTGCCCAGGCCCAGGTGTTTGCTCAGCGGCTCGCACAACTGCTTGGCCACGCTGAACACCGGGTTCAGCGAGCTCATGGGGTCTTGAAAGACGCAGGCGATGTCCTTGCCGCGCATCGCCTGCAGCTCGGGCATGGTGGCCTGCAGCAGGTCCTTGCCTTGCCACAGGATCCGGCCGGTGCGCTGCGCGTTGTCGGGCAGCAGGTTCAGCACGCTCATCGCGGTGACGCTCTTGCCCGAACCCGACTCGCCCACCAGCGCCACGGTGCTGTTGGCGGCGATGTCGAAGCTGACACCCTTCACTGCTTCGGCCAGCACGCCCTGGCCCATGCGGAAGGCCACTCTCAGATCTTCGATGGATAACAGCATGGTCGTCACAGTCTTGCTCCCTCTCCCGCCGGGTGGGAGAGGGTTGGGGTGAGGGTGGGGCTGGTGGCGGGGCGCGATCTCACCCTCACCCCAGCCCTCTCCCTGAGGGAGAGGGAGGAAAACGGGTTCATTCCAAGCCCCGCAGCTTGGGGTCGAGCGCATCACGCAGCGCATCGGCCATCAACGAAAACGCGGTCACGAACACCGCCATGAAGAGCGTGGCCGCCACCAGCTGCCACCAGTGGCCCAGGATCAGTTCGCTCTGCGCCTCGGCCAGCATGGTGCCCCAGCTCACCTGGTCCACGCGCACGCCCAAGCCCAGGTACGACAGGATCACTTCGCTCTTGATGAAACCCACCGTCAGCAGGCCCATGCGCACCAGCACCACGTGGCTCACGTTGGGCAGGATGTGACGGAACATGCGGCTGGTGTTGCTGGCGCCGATGGCTTCAGCGGCGCGCACGTATTCGCGGCTGCGGTGCTTGATGAACTCGGCGCGCACCTGGCGGTACATGCCGGTCCAGCCGGTGAGCGCCAGGATGATGACCACGCTTTGCACGCCGCGCCCGGCCACCGCGGCAAAGGCGAAGATGAGCAGGATGTTCGGGATCGACTCGAAGACGTTGTAGACCCATTCCAGCAGGTCGCCCGCCTTGCCGCCGAAGTAGCCGCCTAAAGCACCCAGCAGCGTGCCCAGCAGCGTGGCGCACAAGGCCGCCATGACACCGACGAAGACGCTGATCTCGGTGCCCTTGATGGCCTTTTGCAGCACGTCGCGGCCCAGCCGGTCGCCGCCGAAGGGCAGCGTTTCCGACTTCACGGTTTCTGTTGTTTGAAACGCTTTCGCGCGCTCTTCCCATTCCTTGTAACGCGGCGCCAGCGGGTCGATGTCGCTGAGGTCGACATTCGGCCCCTTGGGTGCTTCGATGGCCCCCACGGACTGCGGCGCAGCTGGGCCCATGAAGGTGGGCGGCGCGTTGGGCACGCCCACTTCGTTCTGCCAGTTCTTGGCCACCAGGCCCAGCGCCGACAGGATGATGAGCCCGATGAACGCGGCCACGATGACCAGTGACACCAGGCCCACGCGGTCGCTTCTGAAACGGCGCCAGGCGGCCGCCCAGACGCCTTCGCTCTTTTGCAGCGCGCTGCCGCCTGCGCTGTCGGCCGAGATGGTGGTGGTGTTCATTTCAGCACCACCCGTGGGTCGGCAATCTTGTAGGCAATGTCGGTCAGCAGGTTGATGAACATCGTCAGCACCGCCAGATAAATGGTGACGGCCTGGATGACCGGAAAGTCGCTGCGGTTCACCGCCAGCAGCACTTCACGCCCGATGCCCGGGATGCTGAAAAACACCTCGATCAGGAAGCTGCCGACGAAGATGCCGGGCAGCTGCAGCCCGATGTTGGTGAGGATGGGAATCATCGCGTTGCGCAGCACGTGGCGAAACAGCACCACGCGCTCGGTCATGCCCTTGGCGCGTGCGGTGCGCACGTAGTCCTGGCCCAGTTCGTCTAGCAAGAAGCTGCGGTACAGCCGCGTCTGCGGTGCCAGGCCCACCATCACCGCCAGCAGCACCGGCAGCGGCGCGTAGGTGATGAGGTTCGTCCACACGCTGTCGCTCCAGCCCTGCACCGGAAACCAGCCGAGCTGGAAGCCGAACAGGTACTGGCCGATGATCACGTAGACCAGGAAGCTGATCGACAGCGCGATGGTGGTGACGACCATGATCGTGCGGTCGGTCAGGCTGCCGCGGCGGTAGGCCACCCACATCGCGATGGGCAGCGCCAGCACCACGTCCAGGATCAGGATCGGGATCATCACCGTCAGCGTCGCCGGCAGGCGGGTTGCAAACAAATTGCTCACCGCCTCGTTGGTGGCCCAGCTCTTGCCCCAGTCGAAGGTGAGGATCTGCTTGACGAAGATCCACAGCTGCACCCACACCGGTTCGTCCAGGCCCAGTTGCTGGCGTATGGCCTTGATCTGGTCGGCGCTGGCGTTCTGGCCGCCCAGGATTTCAGCGGGGTCGCCACCGAAGTATTTGAAGAGGAAAAACACCAGCAGCACCACCCCCGCCAGCGTGGGGATCATTTGCCACAGGCGGCGTATCAGGTAAGCGGCCATGTTGCTTTGTTCGGGTTCAGGGGCCGTGGCTTGTGGCGCTGGCCCCATGGGAAAACAAGGATGGGCGAGTGTAGGGGCCTGCCCAAGGGCCTGCCGCCGGTGATTTCCCCCTGGCTAGAGGGTGCTCTGCGGCTGCTTTGCCGTTGAACCGCGGGTGAACACGTGCAAGCGGCGTGCCCGCATCGACCCTAGACTTCCGCCTTTCGCGGCCCCGGGCTGCGGCTGAACCCTTCTGATCGTTGCTGCGTGCGCTCTGTGTTTACCAACCGTTTGTACCGCTGTTTGTACCGCTGGTCCTGGCGGGCAGTCTGCCTGGTGGCTACCACCGTGGCTGCCACCATGGCTGCTCACGGCGCGCCCGCGGCTGAGCCAGACAAGGCGCCGGCTGCTGCGGCCGCAGCCAAGGTGCTGCGCGTGGTCTTTCAGGGCAGCGAGAGCGGTTTCGACCCGGCGCAGATCTCCGACGTGGTGTCGGCCGCCATCGTTGGCAGCCTCTTCGATTCGCTGCTGACCTACGACTACCTGGCGCGGCCCGCGCGCCTGAAGCCCAACACCGCGGTGTCGATGCCCGAGGTGCACGACAAGCACACGCGGTTCGTGTTCCGCATCAAACCCGGCATCTTCTTCAGCGACCACCCCGCCTTCAAAGGGCAGCCGCGCGAGCTGGTGGCCGCCGACTACGTCTACAGCATCAAGCGCTACTACGACCCGGCGGTGCGCAGCCCCTCGCTGTTCCACTACCAGGGCGCCGGCCTGCTGGGCCTGACCGCATTGCGCCAGCAGGCGCTGGACAGCAAGACGGCGTTCAACTACGACACCGAA
Organism: Rubrivivax sp.; assembly: GCA_031429255.1. Taxonomy (GTDB): domain Bacteria; phylum Pseudomonadota; class Gammaproteobacteria; order Burkholderiales; family Burkholderiaceae_C; genus Rubrivivax. The sequence goes on along the minus strand of JANOZF010000066.1, from coordinate 20,882 downwards.
GTCGAAGGCGTGCGCGCGCTGGACCGCTACACGCTGCAGATCCGCGTGCGCGACCCGGCGCCGCGCCTGCCCTATGTGCTGGCCACGCCGGCACAGAGTGGTGCCGTGGCGCGCGAGGTGATCGAGAGCCTGCCCGATGCGCGGGCTGCGATGCAGCATCCTGTGGGCACCGGTCCCTTCAAGCTGGGTGCTTGGCGGCGCGGCTCGCGCGTCGTGCTGGAACGCAACCCGGCACACCAGCACACGGTGCACGATGAGCAGCCCAACGCCGACGACAGCGTCGGCCAGGTCATTGCGCAACAGCTGCGCGGCCGCAAGCTGCCGCTGGTGGACCGCGTGGAAGTGGCCATCATCGAAGAAGCACAGCCACGCTGGCTGGCCTTCCTGAACGGCGAACTCGACCTGCTGTGGGTGCCGGCCGAGTTTGTGGCCACCGCCGCGCCGAACGGCGTGCTGGCGCCGCACCTGGCCAAACGCGGCGTGCAGGTGCGCAGGGTCGTCAACCCCACCACGCGCCATGTCTACTTCAACATGGAGCACCCGATGGTCGGCGGCTACACGGCCGACCGCGTGGCCCTGCGCCGTGCGCTGGCGCTGGCCTACAACACGCCGCGCGAGATAGCGCTGATGCGCCATGGCCAGCTGATGCCGGCGCAAAGCGTGATGGCGCCGCAGGTCAGCGGCTACAACCCGCAGCTCAGGTCGGAGATGAGTCTGTACGACCCCATCCGCGCCAAGGCCTTGCTGGACATGGCGGGTTATGTCGACAAGGACGGCGACGGCTGGCGCGACCAGCCCGACGGCTCGCCGCTGGTGCTGGAGCTGACCACCGAGCCCAGCCAGCTCGCCCGGCAGTGGCAGGGCCACTGGAAGACATCGATGGACGCCATCGGCGTGAAGATCAACTTCCGCATCGGCGCCTGGCCGGAGAACATCAAGGCCAGCCGTGCCGGCAAGCTGATGATGTGGACCACTGGGTGGAGCGCCGCCATCCCCGACGGCAGCTACTTCATGGACCTGCTGTACAGCGCCAACAAGGGCCAGTCCAATGCCTCGCGCTTCGACCTGAAGGCCTTCGACGCCATCCACGAGCAGCAACGGGTGCTGCCCGACGGCCCCGAGCGCGACGCGCTCATACAACAAGGCCTGAAACTGAGCCTGGCCTACATGCCCTATAAGGCCAGCGGCCACGACGTCAACACCTGGCTGATGCAGCCCCGCGTGCGCGGCTATGTGCCGCACCCCTTCATGCGCGACTTCTGGCGCCACGTCGACGTGGACGACACCCGGCCCGCGCCCTGACTTCCCAAGGACCCAAGACGATGAATTTGCTCCGCCTCCTGCGCCACGCCGCGCTGTCTGTTGCCTTGGTCGCTTCGGTGCTGACGGCCTGGCCCTTGCAGGCGCAGACCGCGCCTGCGGCATCACCGCCCAAGACGCTGCGCTACGCCTTCCTGATAGCCGAAACCACGTTCGACCCGGCGCAGATCTCGGACCTGTATTCGCGCACCGTGGTGGCCGGCATGTTCGATGCGCTGTACGAATTCGAGTTCCTGGCGCGGCCCTTCCGCATCCGGCCCAACACCGCCGAGGCCATGCCCGAGGTGGCCGACAACTTCCAGACCTTCACCTTTCGCATCAAGCCTGGCATCTACTTCGCCGACGACCCCGCCTTCAAGGGCCAGAAGCGGGAGCTCACCGCCGAAGACTACGTCTACAGCCTGAAGCGTCACTACGACCCGCGCTGGAAGAGTGCCAACCTCTACCTGCTGGAGAACGCCAAGATCCTGGGCCTGAGCGAGCTGCGCAAGAAGATCACCGACGAGAAGAAGCCCTTTGACTACGACACGCCGGTGGAGGGTTTGAGGGCGCTCGACCGCTACACGCTGCAGATCAAGCTGGGCACACCCACGCCACGTTTTCTGTCCAACCTCGCCGACGGCAGCTTCACCGGCGCGATGGCGCGCGAGGTGGTGGAGATGTATGGCGACAAAGTGGGTGAACACCCGGTGGGCACCGGCCCCTTCATGCTGAAGAGCTGGAAGCGCAGCTCGCGCATCGTGCTGGCCAAGAACCCCAACTACCGCGAAGTGTTCTACAACGAAGAAGCGCCGGCCGGCGACGCGCGGCTGCAGGCCATTGCGAAGCAACTCAAGGGCAAGCGCCTGCCCTTCCTGGACGAGGTGCAGATTGCCATCATCGAAGAATCGCAGCCCCGCTGGCTGAGCTTTCTGAACCGGGAAGCCGACGTGATGGACCAGCTGCCGCCTGACTTCGCGCCCAGCGTCATCCCCAACAACCAGCTGGCGCCGCACCTGGCGAAGAAAGGCATCACGCTGGTGCGCTACCCGCGGGCCGACGTGGCCGTCAGCTACTTCGGCATGGAACACCCGGTGGTGGGTGGCTACGAGCCGCACAAGGTGGCGCTGCGCCGCGCCATCGGCCTGGCGGTGGACGTCGACCGCGAGATCCGCCTCGTGCGCCGCGGCCAGGCGATTCCCGCACAGGGCCCGGTGGCGCCGCAGACCTGGGGCTACGACCCTGCCTTCAAGACCGAGATGAGCGAATTCAACCGCGCTCGCGCCAAGGCGCTGCTGGACCTGCACGGCTACATCGACAAGGACGGCGACGGCTGGCGCGACCTGCCCGACGGCAAGCCGCTGCTGCTGGAGTACAGCACCAGCCCCGACCAGCAGAGCCGCCAGCTCAACGAGCAGTGGAAGAAGAACATGGACGCTATCAACGTCAAAATCGAGTTCAAGGTGGCGAAGTGGCCCGAAAACCTGAAGGCCAGCCGTGCCGGCAAGTTGATGATGTGGGGCGTGGGTTGGAGCGCCGGCGCACCCGATGGCGACACCTTCCTGGCCTTGGGCTTCGGCCCCAACAAGGGCGGTGCCAACCATGCGCGCTTCAACCTGCCGGCCTTCAACCAGCTGTATGAAAAGCAGCGTGAACTGCCCGACGGGCCCGAGCGCATGGCACTGATGCAAGAGGCGCAAAAACTGATGGTGGCCTACATGCCCTACAAGGTGCACGTGCACCGCATCTTCAACGACCTGGCGCAGCCCTGGGTGGTGGGCTACAGCCGCAACATCTTCGTGCGCGAGTTCTGGAAATACGTGGACGTGGATGCCGTGCAGCGCCAGCAGATGATGGGCAAGGCGCCGTGAGCGCCACCGTTTCGGCCGCCAGCCCGGCCTGGGTACGTGCCGCTGCGGCGATGGTCGCTACCGCGTTGTGGGCCGGTGCGGCGTGGGCCACGGCGCCGGCAGCGGCCGAAGGCGCCACGGCCCGGAAGGTCTACCGCTACAGCTTCAACACCGCCGAGTCGGGTTTCGATCCGGCGCAGATCAGCGACGTGTATTCGCGCACCGTCACGCCGCACATCTTCGAAGGTCTGTACCGCTACGACCCGCTGGCCAGGCCCATCAAGGTGGTGCCGCTGACGGCCGACGGCATGCCGGTGAACAGCCCCGACTTCCGCGTCTGGACGGTGAAGGTCAAGCCGGGCATCTACTTCCAGAGCGACCCGGCCTTCAAGGGGCAGAAACACGAACTGGTGGCCGAGGACTACGTCTATTCGTACAAGCGGTTTGCCGACCCGGCGGTGAAGAGCCCGGCGTGGTCGTGGATGGAAACGTTCAGCTTCCTGGGCTTGGCGGAGCTGCGCAAGGAGGCGCTGGACAGCAAGAAGCCGTTCGACTACGACAAGCCCATCGCCGGGCTGCGCGCGCTGGACCGCTACACCATCCAGTTCAGCATGAAGGACCCCAGCCCGCGCTTCATCACCGGTGCGCTTTCTGGCGGCGACCTGACCGGTGCCGTGGCACGCGAGGTGGCGGAGTTCTACGGCGACAAGATTCCTGCCCACCCGGTGGGCACCGGCCCCTTCAAGCTGGCCCAGTGGCGGCGCAGCTCCTTCATCGCGCTGGACCGCAGCCCCGAGTTCCGCGAGATGTTCTACGACGCCGAGCCCGCCGCCGACGACGCCGAGGGCCAGGCGATCCTGAAGCGCCTGAAGGGCAAGCGCTTGCCCATCATCGACCGCGTGGAGATCTCGATCATCGAAGAAGCCCAACCGCGCTGGCTGACGTTCCTGAAGGGCGACATCGACCTCATCGACGCGCTGCCGGCCGAGTTCATCCAGCAGGCGATGCCCGGCGGCAAGGTGGCGCCCAACCTGGCCAAAGAAGGCGTGCAGGGATTCCGCATGGTGCGTTCCGACGCGGCCTACACCTTCTTCAACATGGAACACCCGGTGGTGGGCGGCTACACCCCCGACAAGGTGGCGCTGCGCCGCGCCATCTTCCTGGCCGTCGACGTGCAGCGCGAGATCAACCTCGTGCGCCGCGGCCAGGCCATCGTGGGTCAGTCGCCGGTGTTGCCGCACACCACGAACTACGACCCCCGGTTCAAGAGCGAGAACAGCGAGTACAGCGTGGCCCGCGCCAAGGCGCTGCTGGATCTGTATGGCTACGTCGACAAGGACGGCGACGGCTGGCGCGACATGCCCGACGGCAAACCGCTGGTGCTGCTCAAGTCCACGCAGCCCGACCAGACCAGTCGCCAGCTCGACGAGCAGTGGAAGCGCGACATGACGGCCATCAATATCAAGATGGAGTTCAAGCCCGCGAAGTGGCCGGAAAACCTGAAGGCCAGCCGCGCCGGCAGCCTGATGATGTGGGGACTGGGCACGCTGGCCGCCGGCCCCGACAGCCTGGGCGGTTTCCAGAAGTACCACAGCAAGCAGATCGGCGGCCAGAACCAGGCGCGATTCAAGAACCAGCGCATGGACGAGCTCTACGACACGATGGACAGCACGCCTGACGGCCCCGAGCGCACCGCGCTGCTGAACGAGGCGATGCGCCTGGCTGTCGTCTACGCACCCTACAAGACCCATGTGCACCGCTATGTCAACGACCTTGCCCACCCCTGGGTGGTGGGCTATCGCCGGCCACTGTTCTGGCAGGAGTACTGGATGTACCTGGACATCGACGAAAGCAAACGGCCCAGGCGTTGAGTCCGCTCAAGCGACCATCACCGTGGTGGCCGCCGCTTCAAACTGGGTGCTTGAAGTCGTGCCCGCACCGGATCATCATCCGGAGCCATGAAGTACCTCAACGACTGCGCCGGCAAGTTCAAGTGCCCGCTGAAGAACGACGCCGGCAAGACGGTGGCCACCCTGCTGTGGGGCGACCCCTTGCACGAAGTCAAGCGCGAAGGCACACGCGTGCAGGTGCGTGCTCGCGGGCAACTGGGCTGGGTTGACGCCGCGGTCGTGGGCGCCGATGGCGACCCCGGCCTGCTGGAGCTGTACATCATCGACGTGGGCCAGGGCGACGGCGTGCTGATGCGCACGCCGCACGACGACGCCTGGCACCTGATCGACGCCGGCGTGCGCAGCGCCGACCAGATGACGAAGAAGGGCGCCGCCAACTTCGTGCGCTGGAAGTTCGTCAAGGACCTGCGCCGGCCGGTGGTGAAACTGGCCAACGTGGTGGTCACGCACCCTGATGAAGACCACTTCGGCGGCATGCTGGACGTGCTGTCGGGCACGCTGGCCGACGATCCGCAGGGCCTGCGCAGCTTCAAGGTCGAGGTCGACAACTTCTGGCACTGCGGCATGGGTCGTTTTGCCGCCGACCCGCCGCTGGGCACCAGCCGCAAGGACGTGAGCCAGACGCCGTTTCCCAACACCCTGGCGCCGCCATCGAAGGCACCCAAGGCGGCAGGCACCTTCATCACCGAACTGCTGAACGGCAAGACGCATTTCAAGACCCCTGCAAGGCCTTTCCGGGGCGAGCCCGGCAGCCGGTTTGCCACCTTGGCGCAATGGGTGGGCCAGGTGCCGGCCCAGGTGAAGCGGCTGCAGCACAGCATGGTCTGGTTGCCGGGTTATGCACCCGCGGCCGGCAAGACAGCGGTGCGTGTGCTGGGCCCGGTGGCTGAAAAGCTCGCCGGTGGCGGCGTGGGCCTGCGCACGCTGGGCAGCGAGAGCGAAACACGCAACGGGCACTCGGTGGTGCTGCGGGTGGACCATGGCAAGGCGCGCATCCTGCTCACTGGCGACCTCAACAGTGCGTCGCAGGCGCTGCTGCTGGCCTGCCACGGCGCGGCTGAATTCGAAGTCGATGTCACCAAGGGTTGCCACCATGGCAGCGACGACGTGGACCTGAACTTCGTGCGCGCCATGGCCGCGCGCGCCACCGTGGTGAGCAGCGGCGACAACGAGGACTACGCGCACCCTCGGCCCCGTGTGCTGGGCGCCAGCGCCCGCTACGGGCGCGAGAGTGTGGCGCCAGCGGCCCGCGCCGGAGTTGCTGGCGAGGTGCTGCCGCCGCTGCTGTATTCCACCGAGCTGGCGCGTTCGGTGTCACTGGCCTATGCCCGCGCACTGCGCAAGCGCGGCAGGCCCGCCACGCCTACCGTGCCCGCCGTGCTGCCCGGCGACGATCAGGACGCCGCCAGCCTGGAAGCGCGCTTCGCTACCAGCGCCAGGCCTGACGACTACAAACGCCTGGGCTGGCTGCCCATGGCCACCGACCTGGTCTACGGCCTGGTCAACGTGCGCACCGACGGCCAGCGCATCCTGATGGGCTACATGAGCGAAGGCAGCAGCGACTTCGACATCCGGGTCTTCATGGCCGGGCAGGCGCCGCCCTGACCGGCCCCGCTTGGGCGTCGCGGCCTGGCGCATGCCCGCGACGGCGGCAGCGCCGCGCGTTCATCCTCGTTTCCATCATGGGATGCTTCCGCGGGCGCGCGTTACGCTTCGCGCCACGATGCGCCGCCGCTCTGTCACCACATCCCTTCCTGCCTTGATGTTGGGCACCGCGCTGCCGGCCGCGGCGGCGGCTCAGCCGGCGGGCCGCAAGACCCTGCGCCTGGTCATCCCCAGCACCGAAACGGTGATGGACCCGGTGCAGACCAACAGCGACAGCTACACCAACCTGATGCTGGCGCAGATCTTCGAGTCGCCACTGGTCTTCGACTACCTGGCGCGGCCGGCGGCGCTGCTGCCGGGCACCGCGGCTGCGATGCCCGAGGTGTCTGCCGACGGCCGTGTGTTCACGCTGCGCTTGCAGCCCGGCATCTTCTTCGCCGACGACCCCGCCTTCAAGGGCCGACCGCGTGAATTGGTCGCGCAGGACCATGTCTTTGCCATCAAGCGCTTTTACGACCCGGCCTACAACTCCAGCGACCTGTACCTGTTTGAATCCTTGAAGCTGCCGGGGTTGAGCGAGCTGCGCGAGCGCAGCATCAGAAACAAGCAACCGTTCGACTACGACACCGAAGTCGAGGGCGTGCGCGCGCTCGACCGCTACACGCTGCGCATCACGCTGGGCATGGCCGACCCGCGCTTCATCTACCTGTTTGCCGACCCGGTGTACATGGGCGCGGTGGCACGCGAGGTGGTGCAGGCCTACGGCGGTGCCATCGGTGAACATCCGGTGGGCACGGGCGCCTTCAAGTTGAAAAGCTGGCGCCGCGGCTCGCGGCTGGTGTTCGAGCGCAACGAGCGCTTCCGCCCGCTGCGCTACGAAGGCAACCCTGCGCCCGACCCCCGTGCCCAGGCCGTGGCCGCCCACGTGGCGGGCAAGACGCTGCCGCTCGTGGACGAGGTGGTGGTGGACGTGGTGGAAGAAAATCAGCCGCGCTGGCTGAGCTTTCTGGACGGCAGCTTCGACTACCTGCTGGTGCCGTCCAACTACAGGCCGCTGGCAGCACCCGGCGGGCGGCCGGCGCCGTATCTGGCCAGGAAAGGCGTGCAGGTGAACCAGACGCTGCAGGCCGACATGGGCATGAGCTTCTTCTTCATGGAGCACCCGCTGGTGGGCGGCTACACGCCTGACAAGGTGGCGCTGCGCCGTGCCATCGGCCTGGGCTTCGACAACCGGGCCTACATCAACCACGTGCTGGGTGGTTTTGGCGTGCTGGCACACAGCACCATCGCGCCGCACACGTCGGGCTTCGACCCGGCCTATGTCAGCGAGATGGCCGAATACAGCCCGGCCAGGGCCAAGGCGCTGCTCGACCTGTACGGTTACGTCGACCGCAATGGCGACGGCTGGCGCGAACAGCCCGACGGCCAGCCGCTGGTGCTGAGCCGGTCCTGCGGTTCCACCCAGCAGGACCGCCGCAGCAACGAGGTCTGGAAACGCTGCATGGACGCCATCGGCCTGAAGATGGAATTCGACATCTCCACCTGGCCCGAGCTGCTGAAGAAGAGCCGCGCAGGCACGTTGATGATGTGGGGCTACAACTGGGCCGCGGCCTCGCCCGACGGTGGCTTTTTCCTGGCCATCGCCTATGGCCCCAATGCCAGCGAAAGCAACGACCCGCGTTTTGCGCTGCCCGCCTTCGACCGCCTGTTCGAGCGCCAGCGCATGCTGCCCGACGGACCCGAGCGGGCCGCCGTGATGCAGCAGGCAAAGAACCTGCTGGTGGCCTACATGCCCTTCAAGGTGCACCTGCACAACGTCTATGTCGACGCGGTGCAGCCCTGGACACGCGGCTACTGGCGGCACCCCTTCATGCGCGACCCGTGGCGCTTTGTCGACGTCCTGCCCAAGGCCTGACCGGGGCGTCCTGTCCTTCATCCATCGCTTGCCGACCCCCATGGACATCTGCCCACCCAGCCTGCACCCGACGCCGCAGATCACGCACTACCAGGACTGGCTGGCGCGCGACCGCGGCCTGGTATTCGACAGCTACGACGCGTTGTGGCGCTGGAGCACCACCGACCTCGCCGCCTTCTGGCAGTCGATCTGGGACTACTTCGACATCCAGTCACCGACGCCGCACCGCGCGGTGCTCGAAAACCCCGTGATGCCGGGCGCCGTGTGGTTTGCGGGTGCGCAGGTCAACTACGCGCAGCAGGCGCTGCGCCATGCCCGCGTTGCCGACGCCGCGGGCCACCCGGCCATCGTTTTCCAGCACGAGGGCATGGCGGCGCCGCAAACGATCAGCTGGCCCGAACTGGTGCGCCAGGTGGGTGCCTTTGCGCAGCATCTGCGCGCGGCCGGCGTGGTGTCGGGTGACCGGGTGTGCGCCTACCTGCCCAATTCGCCAGCTGCCGCAGTGGCCTTGTTGGCCACCGCCAGCGTCGGCGCCATCTGGAGCGTGTGCAGCCCCGACATGGGCCCGGTGGCGGTGCTGGACCGCTTCCGGCAGATCGCGCCCAAGGTGCTGCTGGCGGTGGACGGGCAGCTGTGGGGCGGCGTGCTGCACGACCGCAGCGCCGTGCTGCGCGAGGTGGTGGCCGGGCTGCCGTCGGTGCAGCACCTGGTGTTGCAGGCCGCGGCGCGTGCGCCCGCGGCGGCGGCCGTCGACCTGGCGGCACCCGGGCGCACGCTGCATCGGCTGGACGACTGGATGCGCGGTAACCCTGGCGCCTACGGCCGCGATTGGCAGTGCACGGCGGTGCCCTTCGCACATCCGCTGTGGGTGGTCTATTCCAGCGGCACCACCGGCCTGCCCAAGCCCATCGTGCACGGCCACGGCGGCATCGTTCTGGAGGCGCTGAAAGGGGGTGTCCTGCACAACGACATCAGTGCCAGCGCCACCAGCGGCGAGCGTTACTTCTGGTTCAGCAGCACCGGCTGGGTGATGTGGAACAGCCAGGTCAGCGGCCTGTTGGGGGGCACCACCATCTGCCTGTTCGACGGCAACCCCGGTGGCCCGGCGCCACAGAGCGGCCGACCGGCCGACTGGGGCACGCTGTGGCGCTTTGCGGCCGCCGCCGGTGTCACCTGGTTCGGCGCCGGCGCGGCCTTCTTCGCCAGCTGCCTGAAGGCGGGCGTGGTGCCGCAGCAAGAAGCCGACCTGGGCCGGCTGCGCGCCATCGGCAGCACCGGCAGCCCCTTGTCGGACGAGTGCTACGACTGGATCTGGCAGCACCTGCCGCAGCGCGACGGGCAACCGATCTGGCTGAACCCCATCAGCGGTGGCACCGATTTCGCCGGCGCCTTCGTGGGCGGCAACCGCGCGCTGCCGGTGGTCAAGGGCGAGATGCAGTGCCGCTGGCTCGGCGCCGGTGTGCAGGCCTACAGCGAAGACCGCCGGGCGCTGGCCGGCGAAGTAGGCGAGCTGGTGTGCACCACGCCGCTGCCGTCGATGCCGCTGTACTTCTGGAACGACGAAGGCAACCGGCGATACACCGAGAGTTACTTCGACATGTACCCCGCCGAGGCCGGCAAACCGGCGGTGTGGCGCCACGGCGACTGGATCCGTATCACGCCTCACCCCGAGTCAGGGTCCAGCGGCGCCATCATCTACGGCCGCAGCGACGCCACCATCTACCGCCACGGCATCCGCATGGGCACGGCCGAGCTGTACCGCGCCGTGGAAGCGCTGCCTGAGGTGATGGACAGCCTGGTGGTGGACCTGGAATACCTGGGCCGCGAGAGCTGGATGCCGCTGTTCGTGGTGCTGCGCGACGGCCTGAACCTGGACGCTGCCCTGGAAAAACGCCTGCGCGCGGCCATTCGCGACGCGCTCTCGGCGCGCCATGTGCCCAACGACATCTACCAGGTGGCGTCGATTCCGCGCACGCTGTCGGGCAAGAAGCTGGAGCTGCCGGTGAAGAAGCTGCTGATGGGTGCCGACGCGGCCCTGGTGTTGAACCGTGATGCGATGGCCAACGCAGCCAGTGTGGATTGGTTCATCGCGTTTGCGCGCCAGCGCGCGGCTGCCGCACCGGGCTGACTTGTCAGCCCGTGGCCAGCGCCACGATGGCGCCCACGGGCAGCGCGCCCGATTGCCGCGCCCGTTCCTGGCCGCCCTGCAGCCGCACCAGCGTGGGAATGCTGCGGATGCCGTAGCGGGCCGACAACGCGGGGTTGTCGTCGCTGTTCACCTTCACCAGCAAGGCCTTGCCGGCCCGCTGGACGGCCGCCTGCGCGAAAGCCGGTGCCATGGCGCGACAGGGGCCGCACCAGGGGGCCCAGAAATCGACCAGCACCGGCAGCCGGGTGGCGGCCATGGCAGCGTCGAAGTTGGCGTCGGTCAATTCAAGCACCTGACCCTGCAGCAAGGGCTTGCCGCAACGGCCGCAGTCGGGTTGCTCGTCCAGGCGAGCCACGGGCACGCGGTTGGTGGCACCGCAGTGGGTGCATGCCACGTGCAAAGGAGGGGCAGTGGTGTGGTCCATGGTCTCCATCTGGGTGCGACTGCGGCCGCTTCAAGGGCGCGCGACGCGCATCGCCTGCGGTGGGTGGCCCGCCCGCCGCCGCGGCGCACGCGCTTGCGCTTCAGCGGCGAGGCGGCCTGTCGTCGCGCTGCGGGCCCTGCTGGCGCTCTTGCCGGGCCAGCGCCAGCTGCGCGTCGAGATCGGCTTCGGTCATGCGCTTGAGCACCAGGAAGTTCGACTTGGTCAGCGTGCTGCTCTCGAAGGTGCGCAGCAACGCGCTGCGTTCGCGCCGCGCTGCATCGGCCACGGGGTCGCCGGTGCTGGTTATCGGGGCCTCAGCCGACGCCGACGTTGGCGCCATCGTCGGCTGCTCGCGCCAGGGGCGACCGCCGTCGTCGCGCGGGCCACGGTCATGGCCCGGTGGGCGGGGGCCGTGGGTGTCGGCAGGGCCACGCGGCCGGGCATCGGGGCGCGCGGGGCCGGGGCCGCTGGGGCGTCGTCCCCGGTCGGGGCTGGCGCCTGCGCGGCCTCCCTCGGGGCGGTTGCCAGGGCGTCCACCCTCGGCTCCCTGGGCGCCACCGGTCCGTTCACCCCCCGGTGCGCGCCGCGGGCCTTCGGGCCGTGGCGGCCTTGGTGGCCGCGCTCCGGGCGGCCGTTCGGTCCGTGGCTGCGCCGGTGGTGCGGTGCCGGCGTCGGGCGCCTGCGCAGCCTGCCCGTCGGCGATGCCGTCGGGCTTCTGCGCGCCCCGGGCGGGCGGCACGGGCCGTTGCTGCTGGCGCTGCGCAGCCCGGCGCTCCTGCACGATGGCCTTGCGGCGGTCCAGTTCGGCGACTGCGGCGGCGCGGTGCTCTTCGCTGATCTCACCGGCCGGCTGACCGTCCAGATCGAAGCGGTGGGCAGCTGCCAGCAGCGCGCGGATGTAGGCGGTGCTGGTGGTGTGGCGGTGCAGGTACAGCGACAGCGCCTTGCGGCTGAAGGTGCCCGGTGCGCGCAGCTGGATGTCGGTCTGGATGCGCAGCTTCACCGGCAACAGCACGCCAGCGCCAAACAGCGCAGGGAATTGTTGCGTCAAGGCCGCGGCGCAGGCGGCGGGCGACAGGTCGGCCACCTTGGGTGCCGCAGCGCCGGCTGGGTTGGCGTCTTGTTCCGGTTCCGGGGTGCCCTCGACCGCAGGCTCCCCGGCTGCGGCCTCGGCCTGCTCCAGTGGCGGGGCTTCGCTCGCCGCAGGCGCCGGTGGTGCGGCGCCGTCGGCAGATGCAGCCGTGCCTTCATCTACAGCCGGCGCGTCAGAGCTCCCATGCGGGGCTGGGGCCCCCTCGGGCGGGGCAGCAGGTGGCGCTGACTCGGGCGGCGTTGTCGCGGCGTCGGCGTGGATCTCGGTTTCAGCGGTTTCGGGCGGCTTGGGGTTCATGTCGGTGCGCCGGGACGGCGGTGGTCAGCAGGGGATTGTCAACGCTGTGGCGTCTGTGCCCTGGACACCACGGCCGAATGGCGCAGCGGTTGCGCGACGCCGCGCGCGATCCGCTTACGTTTGCCGTGCAATATGACATCCGCTTTCCACTTTGTTACAGCGAACCACTGGGTTGAGGGTGACTTGCTGCACCCGCGTGCTCGGGGCCCCCACCTATGATGCGCAGCAGTCAAGAATCCAGGGTCAGCACGTGGCAAAGAAACCGGGCCGACGCAGCAGCGCGCGGTCGCACTCACTACACAAGGCAGGCCGCGCGCTGGTCGTCTCTGGCTTGGTGGTGATCGCCGTGGCGTTGTGGGCCACGACGACCCGCCTCGAAGCCGCCAGCAACGGCCTGATGCTGATTGGCGGGCCGCTGATGCTGTTGGGCGGTGTGTTGATGGGTCTGGATTGGATGGCCTCCTACACCCCGGCGACCGAAGGCTCGTGGGACCACCACGTGAAGCCCGGGCGGGGTTCGGCTGCTCGCGGCGGAGATACCCGCGGTGGCGAGCGCGACACGCGTCGCCGCCGCTCCAGGGGCGTGCGCTCGTCGGAACAAAGACGCGCGGCATCGGAGTTCGCGGCGTCGGTGGCTGACTTCCCCATTTCAGTGCCAGCTCCGCAGGAGCAGGCGGGTTTGTCGCCAACGCCCGTGAAAGCACCGCCCATTCCAGCACCACGTCCCCCGCTGGCTGAGCCGACCATGGGGCCGACGACAGTCATTTCCGAACGCGGGGCTTCAGTGCGAACTGCCGTGGCCGCGGCAGCGGTCGTTGCAGTGGCCGAGGCTTCCCCCGTGCCCGCCGCAGCCGTGGCCGTGACCGCAGTGCCGCCCCCCGCATGGCCACAGGTCAGACCCGCGCCTGATGAAGTGCGCAAGCAGGGCCCCCGCTCCGATCCCGGTCCAGACACCATGATCGAGGAATTCGTGGGTTACGAAGGCCAGGACCGCATGCTCGCCGTGCACGAGACCTTGCCGCGGGCGCCCCGCGAACTGGCCTGGCCCAACCCGCCGCGCAAGGCGGTTGATGTGTCGGCCGAAGGCAATGGTGCATTTCTGGAAAAGCTGATGGACGAAGTGCTGGCAAAGATCGGCACGCACGAAGATTCTCCAGCCGCTGCCAGCCCGGTGGCGTTGAAGGCAGATCACCATGGGAACACTCTTGCGCCTGCGGCGGCACCCGAGCTGACCTTACCCGCCCTGTCGTGGAGCCCGCAGACCTTGCACCGTCTCGACCACTGGCGCTTTGCGGCCATGGTGGAAAAGCTGTACCAGCAGGCGGGCTTTGCAACCCAGTTGCAGGCGGGGCAGATGATGCCCGGCGTGGTGGTGCTGTGGTTGTTTTCGCGTCACCGCCCTGGCATGCCGGCCAGCGTGGTCCGTTGTGTGCACTTGCCGGGTCAGGCGCTGTCGGCGGCAGAGATCCTGGCGGTGGCCGATCTGGTGAAGGCTCGCGGACTGCCGCGCGGGCAGTTGGCAACCACGGCCACCGTGGATGCAGCGGGCCGGCAACTGGCCGCTGCGCAGCAGGTGCACCTGATGGACACGCAGCGTCTGCTGGAGCTGATCACGCGGCGCACCGTCGAGCAGCAGCGCGTGCTGGCCTCCCGGCTGGCTTGAAGCGCCGCCAGGCGGGCCTGCAGATACCGCCTGCCAGTCCGGCTTCAGGCCTTCGTCGCAGTGGCCGCCAGCGGCAGGCTGCGCAAGCGCTGTTTCGTGAGCGCAAACCAGGCGTTGGCCACGGCCGGCGCGATGGGTGGCGTGCCGGGTTCGCCAACGCCCTCGGGGTGCTCGGCGCTGGCCATGACCTCGGTCACCACTGCCGGGCAGTCGGCCATGCGCAGCATGCCCATCTGGTGGAAGTTGCTTTCCTGCACACGCCCCTTTTCAACGCTGATGCTGCCATACAGCGCGGCCGTGAGGCCAAAGACGATGCCGCTGTCCATCTGTTGGCGGATCAGGTTGGGGTTGACGGGCACCCCGCAGTCGATGACGCAGTAAACCCGGTGCACGCGCAGCGCTTGGGCCGCCGACTTGTCGGGGTTCAGCGACACCTCGGCCACCTGCGCCACGATGCTGCCAAAGCTCTGGTGCAGCGCCACGCCGCGTGCCACGGGCGCGCCATCGGCGGCGGCGGCCGGCGGGCTGCCCCAGGCGCTGAGCGTGGCCACGCGCTGCAGCACGGCGGCGTGGCGCGGGTGTTTCTTCAGCAGCGCCAGCCTGAAGGCCACGGGGTCAGCGCCGGCCGCATGGGCGCACTCGTCGACGAAGCTTTCCTTGAAAAACGCCTGGTGGGAATGGCCCACGGCGCGCCAGAAACCCACCGGCATCGGCAGCTCCACGATGGCGTGTCCGATGCGGGCGTGCGGCCACTCGTAGGGCTGGTCATAGGCCCCTTCGGCGGTGGTCTTGTCGGGCCCGGCGCCGGGCAGGCCGAACAGCCGCCCCAGCACCTGGTGCACGATGGACTGGCCGGCCGAGCGGTTGTCCCAGGCCTGCAGTTCACCGCTGGCCGACAGCCCAGCCTTGAAGCGCGACACCGCGGCCGGGCGGTAGAAGTCGTGTTGCGTGTCCTGCTCGCGGCTCCACAGCGTCTGCACCGGCGCACCGCCGGTCTCGGCCGTCACGGCGCCTGCAATGGCCGCGGCCTGGCCGACGAAGTCCACATCCAGCCGACGGCCAAAACCCCCACCGAGCAACTGCACCTGCACGTCCACCAGGCTTTCATCGATGCCCAGCGCCAGCGCCGCAGCGCGGCGCGCCAGGCCCGGCACCTGCGTGGGCGCCCAGACCTTCGCGCGGCCGTCCTTGAACTGCACCGTGCAGTTCATCGGCTCCAGCGCGGCATGCGCCAGCCAGGGAGCGCTGTACTCGGCGCTGACGGTCTTGGCCGCCGTCTTCAGCGCCGCTTCGGCGTCGCCGCTGCTGTAGTAGGCAAAGCCGGCATCGGTGTCGAGCTTCTGCGCCAGCTGCTTCATCGCTTCGGCGCTGCTGAAGGCCGCGGCCGGCACCGCTTCATCCCACACCACGGCCACCGCCTTCAGCGCCTGCTGCGCGCGCCAGGGGCGGTCGGCCACCACCGCCACGCCGGCCGTGCCGCCGTGGTAGCCGGCCACCGGCAGCACCTTTTTCACGCCGGGCAGGCGGGCCGCCGCGGCGCCGTCGAACGAGGCCACCTTGCCGCCCAGCGTGGGGCACATCAGCACGCTGGCATACAGCATGCCGGGCAGCACGGTGTCGATGCCGAAGGTGGCCTGGCCGCTGGACTTGGCGGCCGTCTCCAGGCGCGGCAGCGGCTGGCCGATGAGCTTGAACTGCGCCGGCTGCTTCAGCTGCACGCCCGTCGGCAGCGCCAGCCGGCCCGCTGCTGCGGCCATCTCGCCCAGGCGGGCGCTCTTGCCGCTGGCGTGTTTGATGACACCCTGGCTCACGCTGATCTCGGACGCCGGAACGCCCCAGCTTTGCGCCGCCGCCGCCACCAGCATGGCGCGTGCGCTGGCGCCGGCCTCACGCATCGGCAGCCACAGGTCCTTGATGCTGGACGAGCCACCGGTCATCATCACGCCCAATTCGCGCATGGTCTTGGCGGTCAGCCAGCCGGCGACCTTCTTCACCGCACCGGTGTCGTCGGGGTGGAAGGGCAGCCCGTCCACCAGCGTGGCCAGGTTGTTGTAGATCTTGTCGAGGGGGGGGTGTTCCACGCTCACGCGCGCCCAGTCGGCGTCCAGCTCTTCGGCCAGCACCATGGCCAGCCCGGTGTGCACGCCCTGGCCCATCTCGCTCTTGGGCACCATCACCACCACGCGGTCGTCGGCGCCGAGCTTCAGCCAGCCGCCAAAGGCGCTTTGCCCGGCCGCTGTGGGCAGGGGTTGCCGGGGTTGCTGCCGCTGTCGCACGGGCATCAGGCCCCACCCCACCACCAAGGCGCCCGCTGCTGCACCCGCGCCTACGAAAAAATGCCGTCTTTTCATCAGGGTCTCCGCCGGGGCCCGCCGCTGCGTGCCCAACGGGCCAGCATAGCGCCGCGGCGGCGGCCTGCACGCCTACGGTCAAACGGTTAACCTTCGCCCCCCTGAAGAGCCTGTCACCCACCGCATGAACACCCTGGCCACCCGATTGCAACGCCTGGGCACCGAGCGCCTGCTGGGCATACGCCGCGGCATCGAAAAAGAAAGCCTGCGCACACAGCGCAGCGGCAGTCTTGCCCGCACGCCGCACCCGGCGGCACTGGGCTCGGCGCTGACGCACCCGAGCATCACCACCGACTACAGCGAAAGCCAGCTCGAGCTGATCACGGGCGTGCATGCGGGTGTGCAGGACTGCATCGAGGAGCTGACGCGCATCCACCAGTTCACCTTGCGCACGCTGGAAGCCGGCGAAGAGATGCTGTGGGTGGGCAGCATGCCCTGTGGCTTGCCGCCGGATGAAAACATCCCGCTGGGCAGCTACGGCAGCAGCAACATCGGCCGCGCCAAGAGCGTGTACCGCATGGGCCTGGGCCACCGCTATGGCCGCCGCATGCAAACCATCAGTGGCATCCACTACAACTGGTCGCTGCCAGGGTTGAGCAACGACGAGCACTTTGCGCTCATCCGCAACTTCCGCCGTCACGCCTTCGTGCTGCTCACGCTGTTCGGCGCCAGCCCCGCGGTGTGCACCAGCTTTGTCGCCGAGCGCGAACACAAGCTGCTGCCGCTGTCTGAATACACGCTGTACCAACCGCATGCCACCAGCCTGCGCATGGGCCCGCTGGGCTACCAGAGCAACGCGCAGGCCAGCCTGGCGGTCAGCTACAACAACCTGGACAGCTATGCAGCGTCGTTGCACGAGGCGCTGACCCGCCCTTACCCGCCTTATGAAGCCATCGGCCTGAAGAACCTGGGCGGTGAGTACAACCAGCTGGCCACCACGCTGCTGCAGATCGAAAACGAGTTCTACGGCACCATCCGCCCCAAGCGCGTGATACGCCGTGGCGAGCGCCCGTTGCACGCGCTGCGCGAGCGTGGCGTCGAATACATCGAGGTGCGCTGCATGGACCTCGACCCCTTCGTGCCAGCGGGCATCGAAGCGCCCACGCTGCGCTTCCTGGACGTGTTTCTGCTGCACTGCCTGCTGCAGGACAGCCCGCCCGACACACCCGAAGAGATTGCCGCGCTCGGCCGCAACCAGCACCGCACGGCCGCCTATGGCCGCGAACCCGGGTTGAAGCTGGAACGCGAAGGGCAGCCGGTGCTGTTGCTGGACTGGGCGGCCGACATTCTGGCGCAGTGCGGCCCCATTGCGCAGGCGCTGGACGCGGCGCAGGGCAGCCGCGACCACAGCGCCGCGCTGGCGGCGGCGCAGGCGTCGCTGGCGGCTCCGCACACGCTGCCGTCGGCGCGCGTGCTGCAGTCGATGCAGCAGGACTTTGCCGGTTCCTACACCGCGTTCGTGCGCGCCCAGGCCGAGCAGACACGCCAGCACATCCTGGCGTTGCCCTGGTCGGCCGATCAGCAGGCGGCATTTGAAGCGCAGGCGCAGGCTTCGCGCGACGAGCAGCGCAAGACCGAGGCGGCCGACACGATGGACTTCGAAACCTGGCGTCAGGCCTACCTGGACCCGGCCACGTTGATGCCGGCCCGGTAGCGGCCGCGCGCTGCGCCGCTCACCGGCGGTTGGCCGCGCAGCTGCATCCCCGCTCAGGAAAAGTGCAGCCCAGGCACCAGCAGCCAGGGCAGCACCCAGCCGCCAGTGTCGATGCGCTCGCGGCTGGCGGCCTGCACGTCGCTCAGCATCTGCGCCACGTTGCCCGAGATCATTGTTTCCGACAGCGCGTGGCCCAGCTGCCCGCCCTCGATGGCAAAGCTGTTCTTGATGACGCCGGAAAAGTCGCCATTGGCCGACGGCCGGCCCATCGACAGCCGGTCCACCAGCGCGCCGCGCGGCACGCTGGCGATCAGCTCGGCCAGCGGTGTGCGGCCCGCGGCCATGTCCCAACCCTGGCTGGCCAGCGGCACGTGCGGCAGCCCCGTCTTGCGACTGCCGTACAGACTGGGCGTCAGCATGTTCAGGCGGCCGTGGGTGATCAGCTCCACCGGCGCGGCGACGAAACCGTCGGCCGTCAACGGCGCCACGCCGGGTGCATCGAAACGGCTCTTCAGCGTCAGCGCGGCGGACGTCACCGCCTGCCCCACGCGCTGGCGGTAGACGCTGCTGCCGTCGATCAAGGCCTGGTCGGCCAGCTGGCCCAGCAGCCAGCCCAGCAGGCTGGCCACGGCCGGTGGCGTCAGCACCACCGCGCCCTGGAAGCGCGCGCCGAGCGGCTTGGCGTCGACCTGCTGCACCAGCGCCTGCATCATGGCGCCGATGCCGAAGCGCTGCTCGATCGGCTGACCGAGCAGGGTGTCGGCAGTGCCGCCGCTGAAGTTGAAAGAGCTGCTCCTGCCACCGGCCTTGCCGCTGCCGGCACCTTCGCGGGCCAGGCCAAACACCATGGCGTCGTACCAGCGTTGGTCGGCCAGCAGTTCGCTGCCGGCGCTGGTCAGCACGCAGGTGTGCTGGTGGTTGTGGCCGGCCAGCGCGTCTTCCAGCATCACGTCGGCGGCGTGTGCCTGGCGCCAGGCCAGCAGCTCGGCCATGGACTGCGCCAGCACGTCGGTTTCCGACGGCCCGCCGTGCGCTGCACCGCTGGCATCGGGCTGGCCGCGCAGATGGTGCAGGCGCTGGCCGGCGGATACGGCGTTGGCCGCGTCCTGCGGCGCCGAGGCCACGCTGGACCACAGCTCTTGCACGGTGGCGCGCAGGTTCTCGGTGTCGATGCTGCTGGCCTCGCTGGCGGCGCGTCGGCCGTCCAGCAAACCCACCAGCTGCAGCTTGTAGCCCGCGGTGCTGCGCAACAGGCTGGCTTCGTTGTGGGCCAGGCAGACTTCGCTGCGGCGCAGCGCGCTCACGCTCACCTGCGCATGCTCGAAGCCCTGCTCCTGCATCAGTTGCAAGGCCTGCTGCGCGCTGCGCTGCATCTGCCGTGCCGTGTCGGCAGCAGGCGGGCTGTGCTTGCCGATGTTGCTGGCCGGGCCCTCGGCCGTGCTGGAGGGGGTGGTGGTGGGTGTGGCGCTGCCCATCGTCTTCACTCCCCGCCCAGGTGCGCGCGCGTGCGCAGCGCCGGGCCGCCCATCGCCACCACCATCGGCTGCTTCTTGCCACAGTAGCCGGCGCAGGACCAGTGCATGTCGTCGCTGACGGCATCCACGTCCTTCAGCACCTGGATGGCCGAGCCCGACAACGTGGTGTTGCGCACCGCTCGCCCCAGCTTGCCCTGGCGTATCTCGTAGGCCAGGCTGACGCCGAACATGAACTCCGTGGTTGCATCGGCCTGGCCGTTGCCGGTTTTCATCAGCAGATAGCCGTCGTCGACGCCTTCGATCATCTGTTGCAGCTTCGAGGTGCCGGGCACGATGACGGTGTTGCGCATGCGGATCAGCGGCTCGTCGTCAGGGTTGTAGGCGCGCGCGTTGCCGGTGGGCGCGTGGCCCATGCGTGCGGCCGTTTCGCGGCTGTGCATGAAGCCGCTGAGCACGCCGCGGTCGATCATCAGCACGTCACGTGCTGGCGTGCCTTCATCGTCCACGTACACCGGCTGCATCGCCTCCTGCCCCTGCCAGGTGTGAGCCACGTCGATCATGGTCACCAGCTCGCTGGCCACCGGCTGGCCCAGCAAGCCGGCAGTGACGGCGCCGCCCAGCACCGCGTCGGCTTCACATGGGTGGCCCATGGCCTCGTGCGCCAGCATGCCGGCCAGTTCGGGCGCCAGCACCACCGTCTGGCGGCCGCCGCGTGCGGCCACGGCCTGGCGCTTGGCCTGCAGGTGTGCGTGCAGCTGCTCCAGCCGCGGTGCCAGGGTGTCCAGCGACCAGTCCAGGTCGGCCAGGCTGCCTTTGCCCGACAGCATGTCGGCCAGCTCGATGGGTGAGCCGCTGTCGTCGACTGCGGACAGCACCATCACGCACAGCGCCCGCTGGATGCTGGCCAGCGCCTGGGTGCCGCCGCTGGTCTGCAGCTCCTTGCGGTGGTGTTCGTCGCCTATGACAAAACGCGTGGCGCGCAGGCCGGGGTAGTGCCGCTTGCAGTGGGCGTGCAGTTCGGCCAGGCGCTCGTTGCACTCCGCGGCCGTGAGTGCCGGGCGGCCGGCGTAGGCATGGCGGCCGTTGTGCCGGGTGGCCGGCAGCTGCAGCGGCGCGCGCGGGCCGAAGCGCAACATGGCGCGCGCGTTGGCCAGGGCCTGCTGCTGCACGGCGTGGCGATCGGCGGCGCTGGCGCTG
>JANOZF010000065.1:0-22318 GCA_031429255.1 Rubrivivax sp. | reverse complement strand
GCTTGGTGCCGGTGCGACAGGCACGCACCATGCGGCCCCGTCTGGTGCGGCCCGGCGGGCAGGTGCATTGCTGGGGTGTCTGCCCTGGCGTGGCGGCTTTACAGCCCGCAGGCCTCGGTTAAAGCCGGCCTTTGGGGTCTTTGCCCCAGATGTGTGGCCGCCTAAAGTAAGACCAGCCGTGCCGGGTTGTTCACCACGCCCAGCGTCTCGCGGTGTTCAGCCACGCTGGGGGTCTTGCCCAGGCGCGACGCGATGGCGGCCCGCCCGGCCGCGGCCAGGAACATGTTGGTGCGCTTGCGCAGGCGGTTAGGGAAGGTGCGCGTGCTGGTCTTGACCACGGTTGCGCCTTTCTTCGCCTGCGCCTGGTTGCCAACGCATGGCCCGTGTTGACACCCATCGATGACAGCATATACGCTATCACCCGTGCCGACGCTCGTCATCGATACCAACGTCTTTGTTTCGGCCTTGCGTTCGCAGGGTGGCGCGTCGCGGCAGGTCGTCAGGCGTGCGTTGACGGGGCACTACACACCGGTCTTTGGCAATGCGTTGTGGCTGGAGTACGAAGACGTGTTGGGCCAGTCTGCACTGTGGGACGAAAGTACCTCGGCGGGCGACCGCCTACAGGTGCTTTCAGCGTTGGCCCAGGCGGGGCAGTGGACCAGCATCAGCTTTGGCTGGCGGCCCAATCTGCCTGACGAAGCCGACAACCATCTGATTGAACTGGCGGTTGCTTCAGGCGCCGACGCGATCGTCACGCACAACCTCCGGGATATTGCCCGCGGCGAATTGAAATGGGCGCAGCTGCTTGTGCTGACGCCGGCCCAGTGTCTGGAGATTTACCCATGAGCACCCTTACCATCCGACTGCCCGGCAGCACGGCCGAACGCTTGAAGTCACTGGCGCGCCGCCGGGGCCTGAGCGTCAACAAGCTGATGGAAGAACTCAGCACCCAGGCATTGGCCATTCATGACACCGAGAACCGGTTTCGGGCGATGGCCACGCAAGGCGACGCCAAGGCTGCTTTGAAGGTACTGGACCGCCTGGACCGTCTGGACCGCACCGGGCCTTGACAGACTTAGCGGGTTTCAAACAGCCGGCTTTGGTTCTTGTCTGAACGGCTGTCAACAAGGAGAACAGAAGATGGCAGGACTGACCAGGCTGCACGCAGCGGCGGCTGACCGCTCGGCCATCGTGTTCGTTCACGGCCTGGGCGGGCATGAGGTTGAAACCTGGCGGCACAACAGCAGCCCATCAGACAACTGCTGGCCACACTGGCTGAGTCAGGACAGCAACAGCGATGTCTGGGCCTTGGGATACGACGCCGGGTTGTCGGCGTGGAAAGACCAGGCCATGCCCCTGCCCGACCAGGGCGACCAGATTGCCGACCTGTTGGCCACCGAACCGGGCTTGAAGACCAGGCAGCTTGTCTTGATTGGCCACAGCATGGGCGGCCTGGTGATCAAGACGCTGCTGATCAGCGGCCGCACCAAGGGTGACCCGCTTATCGAAGCGCTGGTGCAGCGCATCGCCGCGATCGCCTTCATTGCCACGCCGCACAACGGGTCGAACTTGGCCACGCTGGCCAGCGCCGTGCGCTGGGTCTTGCGCACCAACGAACAGGTGGGCAACCTGCGCGCCCACGACGCCCACTTGCGCGGCTTGAACCAGCAGTTTCGCAATGCGGTGGCGAAGCAAGGCATTGCTGTGCGCGCATACGCTGAACGGCAGGGTGTTCCGCTGGGCTTTGTGCTGGGCGGGCTGCGCATAGCCACGGGTTTTCGCAAGCAGGTGGTGGATGCGAGCAGCGCCGACCCGGGCTTGCCTGGCGTGACCACAGTGCCCATGGCCGGCGACCACTTCAGCATCTGCAAACCCGCAGACCGAAACGAGCATATCCACAAGTCGCTGTGTGACTTCATCGCCGGCCTGCCAGTGGCGGCAGCCACTTCAAGCGCACCCGCCGCCTCCGGCCGTGACAGGGTTGCGGGTGCGGTGCAGGTGGCAGCACCGTCGCCGGCATCGCAACTCGCCACGGCCTTGCCGCTGCAAGCCCGGCCCAAGGAAGCTGGCCGGCTGTCTGCCGCCGCTGACAAGCGCCTGCAGCCCCGGGAAGCGCGGGTAAATGGCCGCGATGCCGAGGTTCTGCAGGTGCTTTAGTTTCTGCGTGGCGGCGCTGATGCGGCGCTGGTTACCGCAGTGGTGGCTGGCGTGGGCGGCATCGGCAAGACCGAGGTCTGCAAGGCAGCACTGCAGCGCTGGCTGAGCGAACGCCCTGATGCAGTGGCCTACTACGTCGACGTGCCCGACCGAGCGGGCGCCCCTGAACTGATCGACCGCGTGGCCCGTGCTGTGGGTTTGCCCGGCGCCGACAGCCTGTCGCAACTGCTAGGGGCCTTGCCACCAGCGCTGTACTACCTGGACAACCTGGAGAGCGTGGTCGAAGACGCCGCAGGCCAGGAAGCCCTGCGCGCCCTGAAGGACCAGCCCGGTGTGCGGCTGCTGGCTTCGTCTCGCGTCAGCCTGCCCGGGGTGCTGGGCAAGCCCATCGTGGTGGACGTGTTGCCGGCTGCCGAGGCACTGCAGCTGTTTCGTGATCTGTGGGCCGGCAGTGAAGGTTTGCCTGCAGATGCGGTGCTGCAGCCTTTTGTCGTGCAGCAGCTGGGCGCCCACGCCCTGACCGTGACCCTGGCCGCGCGCCTTGGCGACTGTTATTCGTTTGCAGAATTGGTGCAGCGCTGGGCAGCCAAGGGTGCCGAATTGGCGCAAGACCCGCAAACGCCACTGGCCGGCTGGGCAGTCTGCCCGTCAGTCTGCGGCTGACCGCAGACGCCCTGGCCCAACACGAAGGCAGCCTGCAGTTATGGACCGTGGCGGCGCTGTTCGCCACCGGCGTTTCTGACACGGTGCTGCGGCAACTGGAAGCCCAGGGTGGCTGGGGCCAGGGCCGCCCCTGGCTGGTACGCCACCACGTGCTGGCCCGGCGCGATGACCGCTGGCACATGCTGCCACCTTTGGCCCGCTTTGCTTTGGACGCTTCGTTGTCGCATACAGCGGGTTTCGACTGGGCCGCCTGCCGGTCGGCGCCTCAAGCCCTGTTTGGCAGCGTCGCACAACAGGCCAAGGGCATTGCATCAACAACAGAAGCCCTGTCTGCGCGCGCCTGGCTTCTGGATGAATTCGGAACCTTGGCGCGCCTGCTTCAGCACGACCTGGACCACCCATCGCCGCGCCTGGATTGGATGCAACAGACGCACGAGGCCTTGATCAACCAGTACCAGTTTCGCGCCGCGCTGTCGTGCGATCTGCTGGCGCGTTTGCATCGCCACCTGGTGCGGCCGGCGAGTGCGCTTCAGGCGCTGGGGGATTTGGAAAGACGGCTTGGACGGCCGGACGAGGCGCGAGGGCTGTACGACAGGGCGCTGGCGCTTTATGAGAAGGAGCAAGCCGGACTTGGGCAGGCGAACGCGCTTCAGGCGCTCGGGGATGTGCAGCTTGCAGCGGGTCTTCATGACCAGGCGGCCACCACCTATCAGCGCGCTCTGGTTTTGTATGCCAGCGAGCAGGAGCCTATGGGGACGGCGTACACCTTTGCGGAGTTGGCGCGCTGTCTGCATGCGCTGCGCCAAGATGCCTTGCGGGACCAGGCGCTGAGGGCGGCACTGGGCGCTGCAGAACGCGCGCATGTAGACCACGTCAGCGCCTACGTGGCGCGAGCGCTGCAGGAAGTGACCGGTGGGCCAAATCAAGCGCGGGCCTGGATGGCGTGCATGGATCAGGGTGCATCTTGATTGCGTTGGATGCAGGCAGACTTTGAAATCAAAAAGACCCGCCAAGGCGGGTCTTTGATTTTTTGAGAACAAGCCGCTGGGCGTCAGGCCGTGGCCTTCGCCGTCTCTGCGTACTCTTCGATCTGATCAAAGTTCAGGTACTTGTAGATCGCCGCACCGTCCTTGTTCACCACGCCCATCGCCTCGTGGTATTCCGCCACAGACGGGATGTGACCCAGCCGTGATGCGATGGCGGCCAGCTCGGCCGAGGCCAGGAAGACGTTGGTGTTCTTGCCCAGGCGGTTGGGGAAGTTACGCGTGCTGGTGGACACCACGGTGGCCCCTTCCTTCACCTGCGCCTGGTTGCCCATGCACAGGCTGCAGCCGGGCTGCTCAGTCCGCGCACCGGCAGCGCCGAAGTTGGCGTAGTGGCCTTCCTTGATCAACTCGCTCTGGTCCATCTTGGTGGGCGGGGCCACCCACAGCTTGACCGGGATGTCGCGCTGGCCGGCCAGCAGCTTGGCTGCGGCGCGGAAGTGGCCGATGTTGGTCATGCAACTGCCGATGAAGGCCTCGTCGATCTTGGTGCCGGCCACTTCGCTCAGGAACTTGGCGTCATCCGGGTCGTTGGGGCAGCACAGGATCGGTTCCTTGATCTCGTTCATGTCGATCTCGATCACCTCGGCGTACTCGGCGTCGGTGTCGGCTTCCAGCAGCTGCGGGTTGGCCAGCCAGGCTTCCACCTTGGCGATGCGGCGCTCCAGCGTGCGTGCGTCGGCGTAGCCGTTGGCAATCATGTTCTTCATCAGCACCACGTTGCTGGTCAGGTATTCCTTGATCGGCTCGGGGTTCAGCTTGATGGTGCAGCCGGCGGCGCTGCGCTCGGCGCTGGCGTCGCTGAGCTCGAAGGCCTGTTCAACCTTCAGGTTGGGCAGGCCCTCGATTTCCAGGATGCGGCCCGAGAAGGCGTTGATCTTGCCGGCCTTGGCCACCGTCAGCAGGCCCTGCTTGATGGCGTACAGCGGAATGGCGTGCACCAGGTCGCGCAATGTCACGCCGGGCTGCATGGTGCCCTTGAAACGCACCAGCACGCTCTCGGGCATGTCCAGCGGCATCACGCCGGTGGCGGCACCAAAAGCCACCAGGCCTGAACCGGCAGGGAAGCTGATGCCGATGGGGAAACGGGTGTGGCTGTCGCCGCCGGTGCCCACGGTGTCTGGCAGCAGCAGGCGGTTCAGCCAGCTGTGGATGACGCCGTCGCCCGGGCGCAGGCTGATGCCGCCGCGGTTGCTCATGAAGGCCGGCAGCTCGCGGTGGGTCTTTACGTCCACTGACTTGGGGTAGGCGCTGGTGTGGCAGAAGCTCTGCATCACCAGGTCGGCGCTGAAGCCCAGGCAGGCCAGGTCCTTCAGCTCGTCGCGCGTCATGGGGCCGGTGGTGTCCTGGCTGCCCACCGTCGTCATCTTGGGTTCGCAGTAGGTGCCGGGTCGCACGCCCTGGCCTTCTGGCAGGCCCACGGCGCGGCCCACCATCTTCTGCGCCACCGTGAAGCCCGCCTTCGTGGCCGTGGGCGGCGCGGGCAGGCGGAACACGGTGCTGGCCGGCAGGTGCAGGAATTCACGCGCCTTGGCGGTGAGGCTGCGGCCGATGATCAGGTTGATGCGACCGCCGGCACGCACCTCGTCGAACAGCACCTCGCTGCGCAGCTGGAAGGTCTTGACCACGGCGCCGTTCTTCAGGATCTTGCCGTCGTAGGGCTGGATGTCGAGCACGTCGCCCATCTCCAGGCCGCCCACGTCCACTTCAATGGGCAGCGAGCCGCTGTCTTCCTGCGTGTTGAAGAAGATGGGCGCAATCTTGCCGCCCAGCGTGACGCCGCCAAAGCGCTTGTTGGGCACGAAGGGGATGTCTTGACCGGTGGCCCAGACCACGCTGTTGGTAGCGCTCTTGCGGCTGGAACCGGTGCCCACCACGTCACCCACGTAGGCCACCAGGTGGCCCTTTTTCTTCATCTCGTCGATGAACTTCATCGGCCCGCGCTTGCCGTCTTCCTCGGGCTTGAAGGCCGCGCCTTCGCGCGTGTTCTTCAGCATCGCCAGGTAGTGCAGCGGGATGTCGGGGCGGCTCCAGGCATCGGGCGCGGGGCTCAGGTCGTCGGTGTTGGTTTCACCCGGCACCTTGAATACGCTGACAGTGATGGTCTTGGGCACTTCGGGGCGGGTGGTGAACCATTCGGCGTTGGCCCAGCTCTGCATCACGTCCTTGGCGTGTGCGTTGCCGGCGCTGGCCTTGGTCGCGACGTCGTTGAAGAAGTCGAACATCAGCAGCGTCTTTTTCAGCGCAGCGGCGGCGATGGGAGCCACGGCTGTGTCGTCCAGCAGTTCGATCAGCGGGTGCACGTTGTAGCCGCCCACCATGGTGCCCAGCAGTTCGGTGGCCTTGGCCTTGCTGACCAGGCCCACGCTGATGTCGCCATGCGCCACGGCGGCCAGGAAGCTGGCCTTGACCTTGGCGGCGTCGTCCACGCCCGGTGGCACGCGGTGCGTCAGCAGGTGCATCAGGAAGGCGTCTTCGCCCGCTGGCGGGATCTTGATGAGTTCGATCAGCTCGGCCACCTGCCTGGCATCCAGCGGCAGGGGCGGGATGCCGAGCGCGGTGCGTTCGGCGGCGTGTTGGCGGTAGGCTTGCAGCATGATGTGGGGCTCCTGGCTTCGAAAAATGGAACTCGGTCGGTGAAAGAAGGATGGGCCTTCAGCCTTTCGGCACGATGACTTTCAGGCCCTTGAAGTAGTCGCGGAAGAAGCCCGCGTCACGGGTGATGAGGCCCTGGCACTGCAGCAGGGCGTGGGCGCCGATCAGGAAGTCGGGCACGGAGCGTCGCAGGTCCTGCGACGGCGAACGCTGGCGCAGCCGCTCGCGGTAGCGGCGCTGCATCTCGCCGGCACGCAGTGCGGCGCGCTGTTCAAGGGCCGAGTAGCCCACGCCCATGTCGTCGCAAGCCTGCCGCACGATGGCGCTGTGGCCCAGGCCCGCCACCAGCTCGGCCAGCACCACTTCACAGGCCACCACGGGCCCGGCGGCCAGCGCATCGCGCAGGGCTGCCACGGAGCCCGACGCGTCGGGGCTGTCGCCAATGATGTCCACCATCACCGAGGTGTCCACAGCAATCATGGTGTGCGCCTCAGGCGTCCTCGGGCGCGGGGTAGGGGTCGCCCGGTGCACGGCCGCGCAGCTCGCGCATGATGTCGTCGGTGGTCACGCCGGGGGGCAGTTTCAGGATGCCGCGCACGCGCGAAATCGCGTCGTCGACTTCCTTGCGCAGCACGATGCGGCCTTCGATCACTTCCACCTTCAGCTTGCTGCCCTTGGTCAGGCCCAGGGCGTCACGGGCGGCCTTGGGCAGCGTGATCTGCCCGCGCTCGGCAACGGTGGCTTCCATGGCTTGCAGCATGTGATGTCTGTCAGGGAAAGTATGTATTGATTCTACATACCGAAGGCGCCGGAAGCAACGAACCCGCACCGATGGCGGGGCTGTGGGTTTCAGGTTCCGGCGGCACTTGCGGTGTATCGGCCCTGCTGCCTCGCGGCCGCGGCGCAGGGCTTTCGGCGAAGCTGCGCTTTGACGGAAGAAAGGCCCCCGGCGCCGGTGCGCGGGGGCCTTCAAAGAGGTGCTGCGGCTATTTGCGCAGGTGCACCTTGCGCGCCGTGGCCACGTTGGAGCCGGCAGTGACGGTGGCTTCCAGTTCCAGCGCCGCGCCGTTGACGATGTCGGCCGCGGTGCAGCCGTCGAATACCAGCCCCGGGGCGGTGGCGTCCACCTTCTGGCCGGCGACGCGGAAGTTCGACAGCGAAACGAAGTCGGTCACCGCACCTTCAAAGTGCACCAGACGCAACACCGCAGCCGCCGTGCCGCTGCTGGAAACGGGCATGGGTTCGGTCTGCGCCGCGCTGACCACTTCGACCGTCTGCGCGGTGATGGCCTTGCTCGCCGGATCGACCAGGCCCACCAGCTTGACCTTCATGCCCGCCTTCAGGCTGCTGGCGGTGGTGCCTGCCGGCACAAAGCTGACCCCCGCGCCGAGCGTGATGGTGGCATCGCCAAACTTGAAGCCGCCCTGCACCAGCGCCGAGATGACGCCGCCAATCTCCACGCGGCGCACCGGCTCTGCGGGTTCCTTGATTTCCAGCGCGGTGACGGTGAAGACACGGGCCGACTCGGAGTAGCTGCCCTTCACCACCACCAGCTTGTCGTTGGCCAGGTTGGCCAGCGTCTGCCCGGCAGGGGCATAGGCGGTGGTGTCGGTCAGGCGCATGGCCACACCCAGCAGCTTGAAGCTGCGCGACTGGGCATTGAAGTCGTGCACCGCGCCGGCCATCGTCTGCAGCACGGCGGCCGGAGGCGGCGTGACCTTCACCAGCTCGGCCTTCACGGTGTCCTTCTCCAGGCGGCCGGTGACGTCCATCCAGGTGCCGTTGGCCACGTCGGCGGCCACGCCACCCACGAAGCTGGCGTTGCTGGCGTCCACCTGCACACCCCGCAGCTTGAACTGCGACAGGCTGACGAACTCGGTCACGGGGCCGATCAGGCGCGGCTTGTCTTCGGTCTCGGGCTTGCTGACCTTCAGCTGGCTGGCCACCAGCATGCCATTCGCGATCGAACCCTTGACGTAGGCGCGGGCACCGTTGACGACGTCAGCCGCCGAGGTGCCGTCCACCAGCGTGGCCGTGGACGCATTGACCACCGTCTCGCCGATCTTGAAACGCGCCAGCGACTGGAAGTCGCCCACCGGGCCGCCCAGCCCGACGTCGGACCCTTCCTGCAGCTTGCGGTCCTGCACTTCCACGGTCTTGGCCGTGAGCACCGGTACCGCACTGGTCTTGTCCAGCACCCGCTCGGCGTAGACGGCCAGCGTGGCGCCGTTGGCGATGGTGGCGCCTGCGGGCAACACGCGGGCGGTGGCGTAGTTCACCTTCACCTTGTGTTCCAGGCCGAAGGTGAAGGTCTTGGCAGTGGCGTCCAGCTCGGCCGCGACGCCGGTCAGGCGCAGATTGACTTGCGCCTCGGCCGGCCTGCGCTCGAGGCGCGTGGCCGTCACCGTCTTGTCGGCGTTGGCCACGCCGGCCACCTGCAGCAGGTCACCGGCCACCAGGTCGGCCAGTGCGCTGAAGCCTTCCAGCGCGGTGGGCGTGGCGCCGGTCAGCAGCACCCTGATCTTCTGCCCGAACACCAGCAGCGTGGCGTTGGCCACGTCCACCGAGTCCAGCGGGCCCTTGATGGCGAAGCTGACGGTCACGTCGGCCAGCTTGCCGTCCTGCAGCCGCGCGTCGATGCGCTGGCCGATCTTCAGGTCGGCCAGCGTGCCCGGCGTGGCGCTGTTGGGGTCGAGGTTGAAGGCGACCTTGGCCGCTGAATCGTCGTATCGCGTGCCGTCGATGATGACCGAGCCGAAGCCGGTGATCGTGCCTTGCACCACCGAAGCCGTGGCCGCTGACGATGCAGGGGCGGCGGCTGGCGCAGCCGTGGCGCTGGTGGCAGCGTCGGTGGTGGCGCCACTGCCTCCACCGCCACCGCAGGCGGCAAGCAAGGCCAGGCTGGCGGCCACGGCCGTTGCCGCCATCGTGTGCAGAGTTCTCTTCATGTGCGCCCCATTTGTCGAAAGTGACTGAAACCGACAAGGCGGGGCGCTGTGCGTCGGCCACAAGGCCGATCGTCTGCAGCCACGGGGTGCGGCTGCGGGCTGCATGGCGACCCCGCTGTCATGACCTTGCTGGGCAAGGGTGTAGACCGGAAGTTTTGCGACCCCGCCTTTCGGTCGGGTGTGCCTTTGACATCAACGGGGTCGACTGTAGGCCGGCCGTTGGGCCCAGGGGCCGGCAACAGTTCACGCACGGCGGTGGACTTGCCTCCGGTTGCAGTTGTCACCGCTGCGGCTCCGCAGCGGTCTTGATCGGGTGGGTGGTTCACGCCGCTGGTCCACCTTTGAACGGACCTTCGCCGAAGCCGTCGAGCACATCGCACCTGGCAACAGCAGTCATCCGCGCAGGCCGTCCTACAACCGCAGCAGGTTCGCAGCCGAACGGTTGCATTCGAAGGCCGCGTACTCACGCTGCCGGCTCACTGCAGCCATGCGACCACGATTGACTGGTGGCTTGCGCGCGGTCAGTCGGCCTGATCCGTGTCCTTCGACCCCATACTGTCGTCTCAAGCCACTGCTGCGAGTGCGACCATGGACACCGAAAACTTCGACGCCATCATCGTCGGCGCCGGCCAGGCCGGGCCGGCCATCGCCGCCCGTTGCAGTCGTGAAGGGCTAAAGACGGCCGTCATCGAGCGGCATCACTTTGGCGGCACCTGCGTCAATGTCGGTTGTGTCCCGACCAAGACGCTGGTGGCCAGTGCGCGCGCCGTGCGGCTCGCCCAGCGCGGCACAGAGTTCGGCTTCGACGTGGCGGACCTGCGTGTGGATATGGCGCGCGTGATGGCGCGCAAGGACGCCATCGTCGCGAAGTCGCGTGAGGGCGTGGAAGCCTGGATGCGCGGCTTGAAGGGCACCGAGGTCATCGTCGGCGACGCCCGCTTCGTCGGCCCTGCCACGCTCGAGGTGGGCGGGCGCCATTTGCACGCGCCGCGCATCTTCCTCAATGTCGGTGGGCGCGCGGTTCGCCCCGCGCTGGCGGGCATCGACACGGTGACGACGCTGGACAACGTGTCGGTGATGCAGCTGAATGCAGTGCCCGAACACCTGGTGGTGGTCGGCGGCAGCTACATCGGCCTGGAGTTTGCGCAGCTGATGCGCCGGCTCGGCGCCGCCGTGACGGTGGTGGAGCGTTCGGCGCGCCTGCTGCCTCGGGAGGACCCCGACGTGTCCGACGGCATCCGCGCGATCCTCGAGGCTGAAGGCGTACGCTTCGAACTCGGCGCCGAATGCCTGTCGCTGGCGCCAGCCGCCGATGGCATCGTCGTTGGTGCCGCTTGCGGCGCTGGCGACGGCATCACGGGCAGCCACGTGCTGCTGGCCGTTGGCCGCCAGCCCAACACCGACGGCTTGGCGCTCGAACTGGCCGGCATCCGCACCGACGCCCGTGGCTACATCGAGGTCGACGATCAGTGTCGCACCAGCGCCGAAGGTGTCTGGGCGGTGGGCGACTGCAACGGGCGGGGTGCGTTCACGCACACGTCATGGAACGACCACGAGATCGTCGTGGCGAACCTGTTCGACGGCGACCCGCGCCGCATCGGCGACCGCATCCCCTGCTACGCGCGCTTCATTGACCCGGCTCTCGGCCGCGTCGGCATGACGGAGACCGAAGCCCTGGCCAGCGGCAAGCGCGTGCTGCGCGCGAAGATGCCGATGCAGCGCGTCAGTCGCGCCCGTGAAGCCGGCGAGACCCAGGGCTTCATGAAGGTGCTGGTGGACGCCGACACGCAGCGCATCCTGGGTGCAGCCATCCTGGGCATGAATGGTGACGAGGTGGTGCATTCGCTGCTCGACATCATGGCCGCTGGCCAGCCGTACACCGTCATCTCGCGGGCCGTGCACATACATCCGACGGTGAGCGAACTGGTGCCCACCCTGCTGCAGCAACTCAAGCCCGCATGACGCGGCAGCGGGCGCGTCGGCTCGGTCTTCCGCCATCGACTTCCGCTTCCGAGGGGCGACGGCGGTGGGCAGTCTGCACGATGCGGGACGACCGGTAACCGGCTTGCTCACCGAGCGGGACTTGATGGCCGCGTCGAGCCCTGGGGGACGACAGCAACCGGTCCCATCCAGTGGCCTGGCGGGCGCGGTGCTAACCCAGTGACTGCATGGCCTCCAAGGACCCTGGGCCGGTTGCCGGTTCGTTCACCCAGCGACCCCGCGTCATCACACGCGCGAAGGGGCGCGCGGCGGCGGCGAAGACGAGTGCGTCCATCAGATGGCTGCCTGGCAGGCCACACAAGGCGGGGTCTTGCTGGTTCACCAGCAGCAGGTCGGCCGGCGCGCCGGCTTGCAGGCCGGCGTGCGGCCAGCCTGCGGCGGCAGCACCGCCGGCCAGCATGCGGCTGAACAGGCGCTCGGCCGTGGCCGCTTGCTGCGGCGGGGCGGCGGCCACGTTGCGCTGGCGCAGGTGCAGCCGCTGGCCGTATTCAAGCCAGCGCAGCTCTTCGGGCCAGCTGCGCGTGACCTGGCTGTCGCTGCCCACCGACAGCGGTGTGCCGCTGGCCAGCCAGCGCGGCAGGTCGCACAGGCCGTCGCCCAGGTTGGCTTCGGTGCCGGGGCACAGCACCACGCCGGCACCGGTGGCGGCCACGGCGGCGATTTCCGATGGCGTGGCGTGCGTGGCATGCACCAGCTGCCAGCGCGCGTCCAGCGGCAGTTCACGCGCCAGCCATTCGATGGGGCGTGCGCCGGTGGCGGCCAGGCAGTCGTCCACTTCGCCGGTTTGCTCGGCGATGTGGATGTGAACGGGGCCTGTGTCGCCGGCGCACAGGTGCGCCAGTTCGTGCATGGATGCGGGCGCCGCCGCACGCAGCGAATGCACGGCCACACCAGCAGCCACGCCCGGCAGCTGCCAGCCGCGCACCGCGTCGCGCAAACGCAGCAGGCGCGCTGCGCTGGTGGCGAATCGGCGCTGGTCGCTGCGCAGATGGGGCTGCGCAAAGCCGGCGCGTTCATACAGCACCGGCAGCAGCGTCAGGCCCATGCCGGTGTCGGTGGCCGCCTGCGCCAGCGCGCGGCACATCGTGGCCTCGTCGGCGTAGGGCTGCCCGTCGGGCTGGTGGTGCAGGTAATGGAATTCACAGGTGTGCGTGTAGCCACCCTGCAGCAGCTCGGCATAGAGGTGGCAGGCGACGGCGTGCAGCTGCTCGGGGGTGATGCGCAGCGCCACGCCGTACATGCGGTCGCGCCAGCTCCAGAAGTCGTCATGTGCGTTGTCGCGGCGTTCGGCCAGGCCCACGAAGGCACGCTGGAAGGCGTGGCTGTGCGCGTTCACCAGGCCGGGCAGCACGGGAGCGGGCAGCACTTCAGCTTCGGGCGGCGCGGTGGTGCCGGCAGTCACCTCGGCCCATCGGCCTGCAGCGTCCACATGCAGCAGCACGCTGGTGGCCCAGCCGCCGGGCAGCCAGGCGCGGGGAGCCCACAGCAGCTGTGGCGCACGCATCAGCTGGGCTTCCACTGCAGCATCGTCTGCACCAGCTGGCGCAGCAGCGGCGACACGGCGGCTGCGCAGGCCGGGTTCCAGCGGTAAGGCGGTGTGGGGCCCATGTAGGCGCTGAAGGCCATTTCAAGCTGCACCGTTTGTACGTTGTTTGCCGGCTGCCCGTATTGGCGCGTGATGTAGCCGCCTTTGAAACGGCCGTTCAGCACGTGGCTGTAGGTTGTTTGTGCAGCAAACACCGCCGCCACCGCCTGCTGCAACGCGGGTGCACAGCTGCCGCCGTTGGCGGTGCCCAGGTTCATGTCGGGCAGCGTGCCTTCGAACAACCAGGGCAGCGTGCCCTGGATGCTGTGGGCGTCAAACAGCACCACGTGGCCGTGCTGTGCTTTCAGTTGCTGCAGTTGTGTTTGCAACGCCTGGTGGTAGGGCTGCCAGTAGTGGGCTACGCGCCGCTGCACCTCGGTTTCGTCGGGCGCCTGCCCGGGCAGGTAGATGGTTTCGCCCGTGAAGTGCCGTGTCGGGCACAGTTCGGTGTTGTTCTGCCCCGGGTACATGGGTGCGTTGTCGGGCGCGCGGTTCAGGTCCACCAGGTAGCGGCTGTACTTCGGCACCAGCAGCGTGGCGCCCAGGTCGCCGGCAAAGCTGTACAGGCGGTCCAGGAACCAGTCGGTGTCTTCCACTTCCAGCGCGCGGGGCGTGTAGCGCGCACGCAGGTCGGCGGGCAGTTGCGTGCCCACGTGTGGCATGCTGATCAGCAGCGGCGTGCGGCCGGGGTGCAGGGTGTAGATGGGGTGCATGGTGGAGTTGGCTGGCGGTGGTGGGCTTGCCGTTCAAGGCGACTCAGGCGATGTCAAACAGCCCGCCTGCACCACCGCGCGGCAGGGGTTGTGGCCAAAGCGGTACGCCAGGTCACGCGGGTGTTCGGCGTCATAGATCGCAAAGTCAGCCCGCTGCCCTGGGGCCAGCGTGCCGCGGTCGGGCAGGCCCAGCGCGCGGGCTGCATTGACGGTCACGCCGCGCCAGGCTTCTTCCGGCGTCAGGCGGAACAGCGTGCAGGCCATGTTCAGCATCAGCAGCAGGCTCAGGCAGGGCGAAGAGCCGGGGTTGTGGTCGGTGGCAATGGCCATGGGCACGCCGGCGTCGCGCAGGGCCTGCACGGGTGGCCGTTTCGTGTCGCGCAAGAAGTAATAGGCGCCGGGCAGCAGCACGGCCACACTGCCGGCCGCTTTCATCGCAGCGATACCGGTGGCGCTGAGGTGCTCCAGGTGGTCACAACTGAGTGCGCCGTAACGGGCAGCCAGTGCCGCACCGTCTTGGTCGCTCAGCTGTTCGGCATGCAGCTTCACCGGCAATCCCAATTGCTGCGCGGCGATGAAGATGCGTTCGGTCTGCGCGGGCGTGAAGCCGATGGTGTCGCAAAAGGCATCCACCGCATCCACCAGGCCCGCGGCCTGCTGCGTGGCCAGCCAGGTGCAGGCTTCGGCGATGTAGGCATCGGCGCGGCCGGCAAATTCAGGCGGCAGTGCGTGCGCGGCCAGTGAGGTGGTGCGCACCGTCAGTGGCAGTTCGCTGCCGATGCGGCGCGCCACCGCCAGGCAGCGCGCTTCGTGTTCGGCGCTCAGGCCGTAGCCTGATTTGATTTCGAGGGTCGTCACCCCTTCACGCATCAGCACCCGGGCGCGGGCGACAGCGCTGGCAAACAGGGCTGCGCTGGGCGCTGCGCGCGTGGCTGCCACGGTGCTGCGTATGCCGCCGCCAGCGCGTGCGATGTCTTCATAGCTTGCGCCTTGCAGCCGCTGCTCGAACTCGGCCGCGCGGTCGCCGCCGTACACCAGATGCGTGTGGGCGTCGACCAGGCCGGGCGTCACCAGTGCGCCCTGCAGGTCGTGTTCGGCCTGCGGCTCCAGTGCCAGCGCGGCGCGAGCGGGCAGGTCGGTGTCGCGGCCCACCCAGCGGATGTGCACGCCTTCGGTCAGCAGTGCGCCGCGTTCAACCAGGCCCCAGCCGCTGCTGCCAGCAAACGTGGCCAGGCGGGCGTTTCGCCACAGGGTGAGAGGTGCGTTCATGGTTGCAGTGGTTTGAAGTGCAGCCACCAGGCGCGAGGGGTGCGTGTGGCGGCCGCAGCAGGCGACAGCAGCCAGCCTTGTGCCGTCGCTTGTTCGTTGTAGGCCAGCGTGCCGGCGGGCAGCTGCAGCGGCGCTTGTTGGTCGACTTGCAGCGCACAAGCGTCCAGCGCAAACACGGCGCGCAGCGGGGCTGCGCTGTGCCAAGCGTCGCCCATGCCGGCGACACGCATCGCACCACGGCCGGCATCGCTGCGAAGCATCAGGTTCAGGTCTTGGGTCGGGCCGTCCAGCAGGCTGCAGCCGGGGGCGGCCGCGCCTTCAAAGCGCAGCGGTTCGCTGCCGGCGGTCAGCAGGGTGCGGCGGTTCGCAAAGCGCAGCACCACACCTTCGCCGCTGAGCACGGTGAACCAGCGTTCAACACCCGCAAAGGCGCTGAACGGGCCGTTGCTGTCTATTTGCGCCACGCTGATGCGGCATTGCCAGTCGGCCGCCGTGGGCCAGGCCAGCAATTCCTGCGTCGACCCGCCGCCGTTGCGCCAGGGCTGGTGCGGCACCTGGGCCAGTTGCACGGTGCGCAAGGCGGGTGGCAGCAAGGGATCGTTCATGCGGCAGCACCTGCAGTGCCGTCCACCAGCATCGGGAACAGCGGATGGTCCATCACGGCGCCGGCGGGCAGTTCACCGGCCAGGCCGGGGAACTCGGGTGATGTCTTCCAGTTGCGCGGCGCGTGGCGCATGTCGTCGCCCAGAAAACGAACGGAAAACACGCGCCGGCGCCGGTCGGCGTCCACACCTGCCGAAGCGTGCAGCGCCAGCATGTGAAAGCAGATCAGGTCGCCAGGCTCCAGCTCCCAGCCCAGGATGCGGTGCGCGCTGCGGTGCGCATGGACGTCGGGCAGCTCGGCCAGGCTGCCCTCGGGGAACCACTTGGCCTGGTGGTCCATGAAGGTACGTGGCATCAGCCACGGGCCCTGGTGCGAACCGGCCACGAACTCGAGCGTGGACGCGCGCCGCACCGGGTCTACCGGGATCCAGAAGCTCGCGTTGTGCATGCCGCTGACGTTGTAGTAGGGCTGGTCCTGGTGCCACGGCGTGGGCGTGCGCGTGCCCGGTTCCTTGGTCAGCATGTGGTCGTGGTACAGCCGTACCTGGCGGCTGCCGGTGAGCAGCGCCGTGGCCTGCGCCAGCGGGCTCTCAAAAATGAAGCGCCGGTAGTCGGCGTTGTGCTGCCAGTTGCAGAAATCTTCGATGAAGAAGCCGGGGTCGTCGGGCCGGCTGGCGACGATGGCGCGCGGGCTGGGCTGCGCCAGGTTGGCGTCGATGCCGCGCCGGAGCAGCGTCACTTCGTCGGGGGTGATCATCTGGCGCAGGCACACGGCGCCGTCGCGCAGGTAGGCCGCGGCGATGTCGGGCGTGATGGCGGCGCGCGCTCGTTCCAGCAGCAGGGCGGTCATGGCTGGAATTCTCCGTGCAGCGCATAACGGGTGCCCGGGTGCACCAGCCGCGCGATCGTGATCGGCGCCTCGCGTGTGAACGTGCGGCGCACCAGGATCAGGCAGGGCGTGTCGAAGTCCAGGCCCAGCAGCGCCGCCTCCTGGTGGGTGGGGCGGGCGGCTTCGATGCTGTACTGCGCGCGCCACAACGCCGTGGTTTCGAACAACTCCCGCGTGGGCGTGGTGCGGGTGAAGTCGGCCTGCAGATAGCGGGGCGCGGTGGCCGGGTTGACGTAGCGGTCTTCACACTGCAGCGGCACGCCGTTTTCCAGGTGCACGATGAGGGTGTGGAACACGCTGCTGCCCACGTCCACACCCAACTGCGCGGCCAGCGCGGCAGGTGCGGGCTCGCTGCACTGCACGTGCACCTGCGCATGGTGCACGTGGCCGCGCGATTCGATCTCGTCGTGCAGGTCGTGGATGGTCAAGGTGCTGCTGACCTTGTGCAACGGGGCGGCGAAGGTGCCCACGCCCTGGCTGCGCTGCACCAGCCCTTCGGCCTGCAGCTCGCGCAAGGCGCGGTTCACGGTCATGCGGCTGACGCCGAACGTGGCCACCAGCTCGGCTTCTGAGGGCATCAGCGCGCCGGGTGGCCACTGGCCCGCGGCGAGGCCCGCCTTCAGGTGCTGCTTGACGCGAGCATAAGGCGCACTGCCGGCCCGGTGCGGGTGTGGTTCGGGTGCCGACTGAGTAGAAACCATGGTGTCGATGCTACTTGTCTATGCTTGTCTAGACAAGTAAAGTATCCGCTCGAAAACCCGAAAGCTCGTGCCATGACCGACCATTCGACGCAGCGCCATCTCGACTCAGCCTCTGCTGCCCAGCCGCACCCGGTGCGCGCCCCGCGAGGCAGCCAGATCAGCTGCGCCAACTGGCTGATCGAAGCCGCCTACCGCATGCTGCAGAACAACCTCGACCCCGAGGTGGCCGAGAACCCGGATGCGCTGGTGGTCTATGGCGGCATCGGCAAGGCCGCGCGCAACTGGGACTGCTACGAGGCCATCCTGAAGAGCCTGCTGGCGCTCAAGCCCGACGAAACCCTGCTCATCCAGAGCGGCAAGCCGGTGGGTGTGTTCCGCACCCACGAAGGCGCGCCGCGCGTGCTGCTGGCCAACAGCAACCTGGTGCCCAAGTGGGCCACCTGGGAACACTTCGACGAGCTCGACCGCAAGGGCCTGATGATGTACGGCCAGATGACGGCTGGCAGCTGGATCTACATCGGCAGCCAGGGCATCGTGCAGGGCACCTACGAGACCTTTGTCGAAGCCGGCCGTCAGCATTTTGGCGGCAGCTTGAAGGGCCGCTGGATCCTGACTTCGGGCCTGGGCGGCATGGGCGGCGCACAACCGCTGGCTGCCACGTTTGCAGGTGCCTGCAGTCTGAACATCGAATGCCAGCAAAGCCGCATCGACTTCCGCCTGCGCAGTCGCTACGTCGACGAGCAGGCGCGTGATCTCGATGACGCGCTGGCACGCATCCAGCGCTACACCGCCGAAGGCAAGGCCGTCAGCGTCGCGTTGCTGGGCAACGCCGCCGAGGTGCTGCCGGAAATGGTCCGGCGCGGCATCAAGCCCGACCTGGTGACCGACCAGACCAGCGCCCACGACCTCGTCAACGGTTACCTGCCGGCTGGCTGGACTGAACAGCGATGGC
The DNA here is from genome assembly GCA_031429255.1 of Rubrivivax sp. GTDB lineage: Bacteria > Pseudomonadota > Gammaproteobacteria > Burkholderiales > Burkholderiaceae_C > Rubrivivax. The sequence continues at coordinate 4,199 of JANOZF010000065.1, read as the reverse complement.
GCGTGGCCCAGGCCGACCCCGCGCAACACGCGGCGCTGCGCCAGGCAGCCGCGCAAAGCTGCGCCGTGCACGTGCAGGCCATGCTCGATTTCCAGGCCATGGGCATTCCCACCGTGGACTACGGCAACAACATCCGCCAGGTGGCCTTCGATGCCGGCGTGACCAAGGCCTTCGACTTCCCCGGCTTCGTGCCCGCCTACGTGCGGCCGCTGTTCTGCCGCGGCAAGGGGCCCTTCCGCTGGGTGGCGCTCAGCGGCGACCCGGAAGACATCCGCAAGACCGACGCCAAGATGAAGGAACTGTTCCCGCAAGACGCGCACCTGCACCGTTGGCTGGACATGGCCAGCGAACGCATCGCCTTCCAGGGCCTGCCGGCGCGCATCTGCTGGATAGGCCTGGGCGAACGCCACCGCGCCGGCCTGGCCTTCAACGAGATGGTGAAGAGCGGCGAACTGAAGGCGCCCATCGTGATCGGCCGCGACCACCTGGACAGCGGCAGCGTGGCCAGCCCGAACCGCGAGACCGAGAGCATGAAAGACGGCAGCGACGCCGTCAGCGACTGGCCGCTGCTGAACGCCCTGCTGAACACCGCCGGCGGCGCCACCTGGGTGAGCCTGCACCATGGCGGCGGTGTCGGCATGGGCTACAGCCAGCACAGCGGGGTCGTCATCGTCTGCGACGGTACCGACGAAGCCGCCAAGCGCATCGAACGGGTGCTCTGGAACGACCCCGCCACCGGCGTGATGCGCCATGCCGACGCCGGCTACGACGAAGCCGTGGCCTGCGCCCAGCAGCAGGGTCTGAACCTGCCGATGGTCTGAGAGCCTGCTGAGCCCACCATGCTGATACGCCCCGGACAATTCACACTCGAAGAGCTGCAGGCCATCCACACCGGCGGCCAGCCGCTGGTGATGGACCCGCTGGCGCTGCCCGGCATCCAGGCCAGTGCTGCCGTGGTGCGGCGCGCGGCCGAAGGCACGGCCCCCGTCTATGGTGTCAATACCGGCTTCGGCAAGCTGGCCAGCACGCGCATCAGCGAGGCCGACCTGGCCACGCTGCAGCTCAATCTCATCCGCAGCCACAGCGTGGGCGTGGGCGACGCGCTGGCGCCCGCCGTGGTGCGGCTGATGCTGGCGATCAAGGCGGCAAGCCTGGCACGTGGCCACAGCGGCGTGCGGCCGGTGGTCATCGACACGCTGCTGGCAGTGCACAACGCCGGCCTGGTGCCGTATGTGCCCAGCCAGGGCAGCGTGGGCGCCAGTGGCGACCTGGCGCCGTTGTCGCACATGACCTTGGCACTGATGGGCGAGGGCGAATTCCTGGTGCCGATGGGTGATGAACCCGCCCGGCGTGCTGGCGTGCGCCGCCCCGCCTCCGAGGTGCTGGCGGCGATGAAGATCAAGCCCTTGCAGTTGCAGGCCAAGGAAGGCCTGGCTTTGATCAACGGCACGCAGACCAGCACCGCGCTGGCACTGCACGCGCTGTTCAGTTTCGAGCCGGTCCTTGAATCAGCGCTGGTCGTCGGTGCATTGACGGTGGACGCCGCGCGCGGCAGCGACGGCCCGTTCGACCCGCGCATCCACGCGCTGCGCGGCCAGCCGGGGCAGATCGACGTGGCGCGCTACTACCGCGCGCTGTTGCAGGGCAGCGCCATCCGCGCTTCACACACCGAAGGCGACGACCGCGTGCAAGACCCCTATTGCCTGCGCTGCCAGCCGCAGGTGGTGGGCGCTTGCCTGGACCAGCTGCGCCACGCCGCGCTGGTGCTGTTGCGTGAGGCCAATGCCGTCACCGACAACCCGCTGGTGTTCGCCGAAGACGCCTCCATGATCAGCGGTGGCAATTTCCACGCCGAACCCGTGGCGTTGGCTGCCGACGCCATGGCCTGCGCCATCGCCGAGGTGGGCGCCATCGCCGAGCGCCGCATCGCGATGCTCATCGACAGCGGCGTCTCGCGCCTGCCGCCGTTTCTGACGCCCAACGCGGGCTTGAACAGCGGCTTCATGATTGCGCATGTCACCGCGGCATCCCTGGCCAGCGAGAACAAGAGCCTGGCGCACCCCGCCAGCGTGGACAGCCTGCCCACCAGCGCCAACCAGGAAGACCATGTCTCGATGGCCACCTTTGCGGCGCGGCGCCTGCAGCCGATGATCAGCAACGTGGCGCACATCCTGGGCATCGAACTGCTGGCCGCGGCGCAGGGTGTCGACTTCCTGCGGCCCCTGCAGAGTTCGTCGGCGCTGGAGCAGGTGCACGCGCTGTTGCGTGCGCAGTGCCCCACGATGATGCAAGACCGCTACCTGGCGCCCGACATCGCCAGCGCCAGCGCGCTGGTGCGGGGTGGCGAGCTGGCTCGCATCTTGCGAACCTTGCCGGGCCTGCCCGACCTGTGGGTGGCCGCTTGACGCTCTGGCTGGCTTCAGCACTGCGGCCGACCCTGATTGACACCGCTGCGCCCACCAACGACAACCCCATGCTTCGCAACCCGGTCTGGAGTGATTCATGAAACAACGCATCGCCGCAGCTTGTCGCGCGGTTTCGTGGGGTGCGCTGGTGGCGGTGGCGCTGCTGGCGGCCTGCGCCACCGCGGGCGATTCGGTGGTCACTTCGCTGCCCGCGATGAATGTGCCGGCCGACAACCCCATCACGCCGGCCAAAGTGGCGTTGGGCAAACAGCTGTTTGCCGACCCGCGTCTGTCGGGCAGCGGCAAGACCGCCTGCCAGAACTGCCACTACCGCCATCTGGGCTGGACCGACGGCCAGGTGCTGTCGCGGCGCGACGACGGCAACCTCAACACCCGCCACACGCCCACGCTGTACAACGTGGGCCATCAGACCCTGTGGTACTGGGACGGCCGTGCCACCACGCTGGAAGGCCAGGTGCTGGCGGCCTGGCGTGCACAAAGCGGCGCCGACCCGGTGAAGGTGGCGGCGCTGTTGAACGGCATCCCCGGCTACCGCAGCCAGTTCCAGGCCGTCTGGGGTGGTGAAGCCACGCCCGACAACGTGGTGAAGACCTTCGCCACCTTCTTCCGCAGCCTGAACAGCGACAACTCGCCGTGGGACCGCTACCAACGTGGCGAGCAGGCGGCGGTGCCTGCTGCCGCCATCGAAGGCTATGCGCTCTTCATCGACAAGGGCCGCTGCGCCAACTGCCACGGCACGCCCTATTTCGGCAACAGCACCTTCTTCAACATCGGCCTTGAACACGGCAAGGAAAAGCCCGATGCCGGGCGCTTCAACGTGACGAAGAACGAAGCCGACCGCGGCGCCTTCAAGACGCCCACGCTGCGCTCCATCGAACTTTCGGGGCCTTACTTCCACGACGGCAGTGTGGCCAGCCTGAAAGAAGCCGTGCGCTACATGGCCAGCGGCGGCAAGCCCGACCCGAACAAGACGCCCTTGCTGCAGCCCACCGGCCTGACCGAGGCCGAACTGGACAAGATCGTGGCCTTCCTGAACACGCTGACCAGCACCGAGCGCTGGCAACCACCCACCTTGCCCTGACCGGGCCGACTGGCTTCACTTTTTTCAACCAGGAGTAATTGCATGCGTTTGTCCATGACCCTCACCGCCGCCGTCGCGGGTTTGTGTTTTTCTGCCGGCGCACTGGCCCAGGAGAGCAAGGTCGCCATAGGCATCAGCGGCTGGACCGGCTTTGCACCGCTGACGCTGGCGCTGCAGTCGGGCCTGTTCAAGAAACACGGCCTTGACGTCAGCATCAAGAAGATCCCGCAGAAAGACCGCCACCTGGCCATTGCGTCCGGTGACATCCAGTGCGCGGCCACCACGGTGGAAACCTGGGTGGTGTGGAACGCCAACGGCGTGGCCACGACGCAGATCTTCCAGCTCGACAAGAGCTACGGCGCCGACGGCATGGTGGTCAAGCCCGGCATCACCAGCATCAAGGAGCTGAAGGGCAAGACGGTGGCGGCCGACGCGCCCGGCACCGCGCCGTATTTCGGGCTGGCCTGGATGCTGGCCAAGAACGGCCTCAGCATCAAGGACGTGAAGGTGGTGAACCTGTCGCCGCAGGCGGCGGCCAACGCGATGATTGCCGGCACCGACGGTGTCGACGCCGCGATGACCTACGAGCCTTACCTGGGTGCGGTGCGTGCCAAGCCCGAGGCCGGCAAGATCATTGCCACCACGCTGGACTACCCGATGGTGATGGACACCTTCGGCTGCACGCCCAAGTT
>JANOZF010000064.1:0-3375 GCA_031429255.1 Rubrivivax sp. | reverse complement strand
TGTTCGTTTTCGGCGAAGCCTGTGAGTATGCACCCGAACAACAGCAGCCGTCAAGTGGTTGCTGGTGTTTCCTTCAAGATCACGCCAACAGCTGCTGCGCCTGCTTCAGCATGGTGGCTCCGTCGCTGACTTCAAACTTGCCGGGCGCTTCGCGGTTCAGGCTCTTGACGACGCCGTCGACAACCAGCATCGAGTAACGGTCCGAACGCAGGCCCATGCCGCGCGCGGTCAGGTCCAGCGTCAGGCCGGTGGCCTGGCTGAAAGCCGCGCTGCCGTCCGCCATCATGCGCACCTTGCCGGCCGTCTTCTGATCACGACCCCAGGCGCCCATCACGAACGCGTCATTCACCGACACGCACCAGATCTCGTCGACGCCTGCGGCGCCGAGTGCGGCCGCGTTGTCCATGTAGCTCGGCACGTGCTTGGCAGAACAAGTAGGTGTGTACGCGCCCGGCAAACCGAAAATCACGACCTTCTTGCCTGCCGTGGCCTTCTGGATGTCGAAGGTGTTGGGGCCCAACGAGCAGCCATTGCCTTCGACTTCAATGAATTCCTGCAGACTGCCTGCGGGCAGCTGGTCTCCAACCTTCAACATGGTCTGTCGCTCCTGTAGAAATGGGGGGATTGCGTGGCCCGGCTGGACCTGCCGCCACCGACTGAAGGTCGGCTTCTGAACGCGAAAGGCGCCCGGGCGCTGGAGTGTCCAGCTTCCGGCCGCCTTTGAGTGGACCAGGGTCATTGGCCCCTGGCACCACCAGCATCAAACCAGCTTGGCTTTTTCGATCAACCGCGTCACGGTCCATGACTTGGTCTTGCTGATCGGACGGCCTTCCGAGATCTCGACCAGATCGCCCATCTTGAACTCGCCCTTTTCGTCATGGGCGTGGTACTTGCTGGACTTGGCGACGATCTTGCCGTAGAGCTCGTGCGCGGTGCGGCGCTCGACCAGCACGGTCACGGTCTTGGAGCGCTTGTCGCTGACGATACGACCCACGAGAGTGCGGGTGTTCTTCACGGGCGCTGCAGTCGCAGCTGCCGCGGACTGGCTAACGCTTTCGGTTGGGCTCACTTGGCGGCCTCCTTCGCGGCTTGCCGCTTCTTCTGGGCAATGATGGTCTTCACGCGAGCCACGTCGCGACGGGTGTTGCCCAGTTGCGTGTGATTGGTGAGCTGTTGGGTGGCACGCTGCATGCGCAGGCCGAAATGGGCCTTGAGCAGGTCGGAGACTTCTTTCTCCAGCGCAGCGATGTCCTTGGTGCGCAGTTCAGATGCTTTCATCGGATCTCTTTCGCCTCAGGTGCCAACCTGGCGCGCCACGAACGTGGTGCGCAAGGGCAGCTTGGCCGAGGCCAGCAGGAAGGCTTCACGAGCCAGTTGCTCGGGTACGCCGTTGATTTCGTACAGCACCTTGCCCGGCTGGATCTCGGCGACGTAGTACTCGGGGTTGCCCTTGCCGTTGCCCATGCGGACTTCAGCGGGCTTCTGCGAGATGGGCTTGTCGGGGAAGATGCGGATGAAGATGCGACCGCCACGCTTGATGTGCCGGCTGATGGCACGACGAGCGGCTTCGATCTGGCGCGCCGTGATGCGCCCGCGCTCGGTGGCCTTCAAACCAAACTCGCCGAACGACACATTGGCACCGCGGGTAGCGATGCCGGTGTTACGGCCCTTGTGTTCCTTGCGGAACTTGCGACGTGCGGGTTGCAGCATCGTTATTCTCCTTTGGTCTCGCCAGCGCCGGCGACGGGGCCGGCAGCAGGCGTGGCACGGCGCACGCGCTTGACGGCCGGGCCCTTGGGCCCGTCGCCAGCAGGTGCAGCAGGCGCGCCGGCAGCCGGGGCTGCAGCATCGGCGCGCGGTGCGCGGTCGCCACCGGGACGGCCACGGCCACCAGGCGCACCCGGACGGCTGTCCGGACCACCAGGACGGGGGCCACGGCGGTCGCGGCGATCGTTGTCACCTTCGGTCTTGGCAAGCTGCGGTGCTTCGCCATTCGCCAGTCGGTCGCCGCGGTAGACCCACACCTTGACGCCAATGACGCCGTAGGTGGTCTTGGCCTCGGAGAAGCCGTAGTCGATGTCGGCCTTCAGCGTGTGAAGTGGCACGCGGCCTTCGCGATACCACTCGCAACGGGCGATTTCGATACCGTTGAGGCGGCCCGACGACATGATCTTGATGCCCAGGGCACCCAGACGCATGGCGTTCTGCATCGCGCGCTTCATGGCACGGCGGAACATGATCCGCTTTTCCAGCTGCTGCGTGATGCTGTCGGCGATCAACTGTGCATCGACTTCGGGCTTGCGCACCTCTTCGATGTTGACGGCCACCGGCACGCCCAGGCGGCGCGCCAGTTCAGCTTTCAGGTTCTCGATGTCCTCGCCCTTCTTGCCGATCACCACACCCGGGCGTGCCGAGAAGATGGTGATGCGCGCGTTCTTGGCAGGGCGCTCGATCAGGATGCGCGAAACGGCGGCACTCTTCAGCTTGGCCTTCAGGTACTCGCGCACCTTCAGGTCTTCAGCCAGCATGCCGGCGAAGTTCTTGCGGCTGGCAAACCAGCGCGACTGCCAGGCACGGGTTACCGCAAGGCGGAAACCGGTCGGGTGGATTTTTTGTCCCATGCTCTTCCTCAGTTCCCGACAGTCACGTAGATGTGGCAGGTGCCTTTGTTGATGCGTGCACCGCGCCCTTTGGCGCGGGCAGCGAAGCGGCGCAGCACCGCACCCTGCTCAACGTAGATCGACTTGATCTTCAGTTCGTCGATGTCGGCGCCGTCGTTGTGCTCGGCATTGGCCACAGCAGAGTCGACGGCCTTCTTGATGATGCCGGCGGCTTTCTTCTGCGTGAAGGCCAGGATGTTGAGAGCCTGGTCGACCTTTTTGCCGCGAATCATGTCGGCGACGAGTCGGCCCTTGTCGGCCGACAGGCGCACGCCACGCACGACGGCCTTGGTTTCGGTTGCCATATTGAAAGGCTCCTTACTTCTTGGCCTTCTTGTCCGCGGGGTGACCCTTGAACAAGCGGGTGAGGGCGAATTCGCCGAGCTTGTGGCCGACCATCTGGTCGGTCACGTAGACAGGTACGTGCTGCTTGCCGTTATGCACGGCCACCGTCAAGCCGATGAACTCGGGCAATATGGTGCTTCGGCGCGACCAGGTCTTGATCGGCTTCTTGTCCTTGTTGGCTGAGGCCTTTTCGACCTTGGCCATCAGGTGGTGGTCCACAAAGGGACCCTTCTTGAGTGAACGCGTCATGGTGGCTGTCCCTCAGGCCTTATTTCTTGCGGCGCGAGACGATCATCGTCTGCGTACGCTTGTTGCTGCGGGTGCGGTAGCCCTTGGTCAAGGTGTTCCACGGCGACACCTGCGGCATGCC
>JANOZF010000063.1:0-2319 GCA_031429255.1 Rubrivivax sp. | reverse complement strand
CCATCTTCGGCCAGGAGGCCAACCCCACCACCTGCTGGCGGCGATGAACCTGGCCATCCGCGGCATCGACTTCAACCTGGGCCGCGAACCCGCCGACACCTTCACACGCGACCAGTTCCCCGATCTGCGCGCCGACTTCGTGCTGGCCAATGGCAGCATGAGTTCCAGCCAGAACAACGAAGGCCAGATCCGCGCCGCGATGGTCGATGCCGACGTGGTGGAAGTGATGATCGCGCTGCCGGGTCAGCTGTTCTTCGACACGCAGATTCCGGCCTGCCTGTGGTTCCTGGCCAAGGACAAGCGCGTGCGACCCGGCGACGTGTTGTTCATCGATGCGCGCAAGCTGGCGGTGATGATCAGCCGCGTGCAGTGCGAGCTGACGAGTGAGGTGATGGCCCGCATCGCAGGGACCGTGGCTGCGTGGCGTGGTGACGCCGGGGCGGGCGAGTACACCGACGTGGCGGGCTATTGCCGCAGCGTGGGTCTGGCCGAGATCGCCGAGCACGGGCATGTGCTGACGCCGGGGCGGTATGTGGGCGCGGAGGCCGTGGAGGACGACAACGAAGGCTTCGAGGCCAAGATGCAGGCGCTGACCGAGAAGCTGGGTGAGCAGATGGCCCATGGGGCGGAGCTGGACGCCGTGATCCGGGCCAAACGGGGAGGTTTGGGGTATGACTTCTGACAAGGCATTTGTGCAAGCGCCGCTTGCACCATCAGCGACACCTGTTCGTGGTTTTGGCGCTCTACTGAAGCCATCCCGGAATTGTGCGGACACTGTCGACACGATCTTTGGAGCTGCTGGCAGTGTAAGCGCACTGGCTACCGATTGGTCGCGCGACGAAGAGGTGGCCGCATGGGCACATTTGCAACCCGGCAAGTGATCCTGCTGCCCTTCCCGTTTTCCGATCTATCGGCCAGCAAGCTGTTTACCGCCCATGAATCGCTGTTCCAGCGCGCCGTGGGCCAACTCAAAGCTGAGCGGCATGCGCAGGTGGTGGAGGCGGTGGTGGCGCTGGTGCGGGCTGGGGGATGAGTTTTGATCTCCCCCGGCTGCCTGAAGGCTGGGCTTTCGCGCCGCTTGCGAGCTGTGCGGTCCCTGGGTCCATTAGCTTCGGCGTAGTCCAACCTGGCTCACCGGTCGCCGATGGTGTTCCGATCATTCGGGTCATCAACTTCAGGGACATGTGCCTCGATCTGTCCGATGTGATGCGGATCGCACCCGAGGTCGAAGCGAAGTACGGGCGAACGCGCTTGCGCGGCGGCGAAGTTCTGCTGACTTTGGTGGGGTCAGTTGGTCAAGTCGCAGAGGTTCCGAAGTCCTGCGCGGGATTCAACGTTGCCCGCGCAGTTGGAGTCGTCAAGCCTGCCAACGGCATCGACGCCAAGTGGATTGCCATCTGCCTTCGGTCCCCGCTCTCTCAGCACCTGCTGGGGTCGCGCGCGAACACGACGGTTCAGACGACGATCAATCTCAAGGACGTGCGGGCGCTGCCGATTCCGATACCGCCGCCGGCCGAGAGACAGCAAATTGCAGAGTTCGTCTCGGCACTCGACGACCGCATCGCCCTCCTGCGCGAAACCAACGCCACCCTCGAAGCCATCGCGCAGGCGATGTTCAAGTCGTGGTTCGTCGACTTCGATCCCGTGCGCGCCAAGCAGCAAGGCCTGCCGCCGGCAGGCATGGACGAAGCCACGGCGGCCTTGTTTCCGGACAGCTTCGAGAAGTCGGCGCTGGGGTTGGTGCCGAAGGGGTGGCAAGGAGGAGCGTTGGACGACCTTGCCGACTTGAACTCGCAATCCTGGTCGGGCCGTCATCATCCTGAGCGAATTCGGTATCTCGACCTGGCCAATGTGAAGGACAACGAAGTCGCCGCCGTCGCGGAGTTTGCGTTCGAAGAGGCACCATCCCGGGCGCGACGCGTGCTTCGCACTTGTGACACCATCGTCGGAACTGTTCGGCCGGGCAACCGTTCGTTCGCGTTTGTCCACGAGCCGGTGCCGGGGCTGACAGCCAGCACCGGCTTCGCGGTGCTCAGCCCCAGAGTGGTCGACAGCACGGCGTTCGTCTACCTGGCAGCCACGCAGGACGCAAGCATCGAGCACCTGTCGCATGTCGCCGATGGAGGCGCCTATCCTGCTGTGCGGCCAGACGTTGTTTCGTCGTTAGCCTGTGTTTTGCCGTCAGCCGAGATCCTGGGCGCCTTCAATGCATCCTCGACGACGCCTTCCTGGCCGAGGTGCGTAACCTGCCCGAACGCAACCTGGCGGTCGAACTGCTGGAGAGGCTGCTCGAAGGCGAGATCAAGTCACGCTTCGCCG
>JANOZF010000062.1:0-37610 GCA_031429255.1 Rubrivivax sp. | reverse complement strand
GCGCAGCGGCACGCCGCCTGCGGTTTGCAGCGCCTGCACGCCGGCAACGGCCGGCGGTGCGGGCTGCGAATAGAAACGCCGGTCCAGGTAGGCCTGCCGCGCGTCGGCCGGCGTCAGCGTGTGTGTGGGTGGCACCTGGCGGTCGGCCATGAGCTGGATCAGGGCGCGGGCTTCGGGGTCGAGCATGGCGGGCATCCGGTGGTTGAACGGTCGGCGCCAGTGTACGAAGCCGTGGATGCACCGACGCCCACGCTGGCATGCCGGATGACTATACTTGCTTCAGGCAAGTATCAAGCACGAACCCCGACATGAACACCCCACCGCCCGCATCCGCGCAGGCCCAGGCGCTGCGCGCCTTCAACCGTTTCTACACCCGGCGCATCGGCGTGCTGGGTGACGGCCACAAGGGCAGCACGCCACCGGACGCGGCGGCGGCGCATTTCTCGTTGACGGAGTCGCGCGTGCTGTGGGAGGTGGCGCAGCGGCCAGGCATGACCGCCGGCGCGCTGGCGCAAGTGCTGGACCTGAACCCGGGCTACATCAGCCGGCTGCTGTCGAAATTGCAGCAACAAGGCCTGTTGCAAGTCGAGCGCTCGGCGCTCGACGCGCGCCGGAAACCCCTGTCGCTGACCGCCGCCGGCCGACGCGAATTCGCCGTGCTCGACCAGCGCGCGCAGGCACAGGCGCAAGCTCTGCTGGCGCCGCTGGCCGGCACCCAGCAGCAGGAGTTGCTGTACGCCGCGCAGCGCATGGAGCAACTGCTTTCGCCGGCAGCGGCGGCCGCGCCAGCCCAGTTGCGCGGGTTGCGGGCAGGCGACCTCGGCTGGGTGGTGTCGCGCCACGGCGCGCTGTACGCCGCCGAATACGGCTGGGACCAGCGCTTTGAAGCGCTGGTGGCGCGCATTGCGGCCGACTGCGTGGACCCCGTCGACCCCAGCCGCGAATCAGCGTGGATCGCCGAACTCGACGGCCACGCGATGGGCTGCATCTTCCTGGTGCAGGCGCGCCACGACAAGACCGGCAAGCCGCTGCCCGGCGTGGCCCAGTTGCGCATGCTGCTGGTGGAGCCCGCGGCACGCGGCCAGGGCGTGGGCAAGCTGCTGGTGCAGGCCTGCCACCGGTTTGCCATCCAGGCCGGCTATCGCAAGGTGCGGTTGTGGACCAACAGTCTGTTGCTGGCGGCGCGAGGCATCTATGGGGCCGCCGGCTACCGGCTGCTGTCCAGCGAAGCCCACCACAGCTTTGGCCACGCCCTGGTGGGTGAGGTGTGGGAGCTGGATCTCGCCAGCGCGGCGTCGTCCGTGAGGGTCACCGCTTGAAGGTCCGGGCCAGCACGGCGCACGCCTGCCCTTGCGGCAGTGGCGCTGAATATGCCAGCTGCTGCGGCCGCTTCCACGAAGGCCCGCAACACCTGCAGGCACCCACCGCCGAGGCCCTGATGCGCAGCCGCTACAGCGCCTACGTGCGCGGCCTGGGCGGCTATCTGCTGGACACCTGGCACCCCCGAACGCGGCCGGCCGAAACGCCGGGCTTCGACACCGGCGTGCAGTGGCTGGGCCTGGAGGTCAGAGCGCACCGCATCACCGCAGCAGGCCACGCCGAAGTGGAATTCGTCGCCCGCAGCAAGTTCGGTGGGCGGGCGCAACGCCTGCACGAGAACAGCCGCTTCGTCCACGAAGCCGGGCAGTGATTCTACGTCGATGGGAACCTGATTTGACCCACCGCTGCATCGGCATCCCGCAACCATGCCGCTGATGAACGACCGCGCAGCGCCGCTACTGTGGGTGCTGGCCATGGCCAGCTTCACCAGCATGGCCTCGATGCGCGTGTGCGACTCGCTGCTGCCGCAGATGGCCAGCGAATTCGCCGTCACCACCGGCGCTGCGGCGCAGACCATCGCCGCCTTTGCCATCGCCTATGGCCTGCTGCAGGTGGTGTACGGCCCGATGGGCGACCGCTACGGCAAGGCCCGCGTCATCGGCTGCGCCGTGCTGGCCTGCGCAGCGGCCAATTTCGCCATCGCGCTGGCACCCGACCTGCGCGCCACCGTGCTGATGCGGGCACTGGCCGGCGGCGCGGCCGGCGGCATCGTGCCACTCAGCATTGCCAGCATCGGCGACGCAGTGGCCTACGAACGGCGCCAGGAGACGCTGGCGCGACTGTCGCTGGCCACCATCGGCGGCATGATTGCCGGGCAATGGCTGGGCGGCGTGATGGCCGAGGCCTGGGGCTGGCGTGCGGTGTTCCTGGTCCTGTCCGCCGGCTTTGCCGCGGTGTCGTGGCCGGTATGGCGCTGGGCGCTGCGCAGCCCAGGCCCTGCGCGCGGCGCGGCGCCGCACGGCCACTTCGGCACGCAACTGGGCCTGCTGTGGCGCACGCCCTGGGCCCGCACGGTGCTGGTCACCACCTTCGTGGAGGGCGCCTGCGTGCTGGCCACCTTCACGTTCCTGCCCAGCCACCTGCATGACAGCTTCGGCTTGAGCCTGGGCCAGGCCGGCGCGGTGACGGCGCTGTACGGCGTCGGCGGCCTTTGTTTTGCACTCGGCTCGCGGCACTTGATTGCGCGGCTGGGCGAAGGAGGTCTGGTGGCCACCGGCGGCACCTTGCTGTGCCTGGCCATGGTGGGCCTGGCGCTCGGCCCGTCCTGGGGCTGGGCGGCACCGGCGTGTTTCATCGGCGGCGTGGGCTTCTACATGCTGCACAGCACCTTGCAGACCCACGCCACGCAGATGCTGCCGCAGGTGCGGGGCACCGCGGTATCGGTGTTCGTGGTGTGCCTGTTCGGGGGGCAATCCCTGGGCGTGACGCTGGCCGCGGTGGTGGTGGACCACGGCTCGACACGCTGGGTGTTTGCTGCCAGCGCCGGTGTGCTGGCACTGCTGGTCGCCTGGTTCAGACACGCGCTGCTGCGGCACCACCTGAAGCTGCGCCACGCGTAGTTTCGGGCGCAGGCCAAGGCCGCTGGTGCACCAGCGCCGGAGCGTGCGGCGACGGGGCCACAGCCAAGGCACACAGGCCTGGGCCTGCCCGGCCGCGGTGCCGCCCGGGGATTCAAGTTAGAGTCGATCGACGGTGCTGTCCTCGCGCTGCCCTGCGCTGACCTGGCGCACCTCCATCACTGCCACGCCACCTGGCCACTGCCCTCCTTCAGACACATGGATGCCGACCTCTGGCCAGCCTGCGGCGCGACCTGGCTTGAACCCGACGCACAGGGCTGGCTGGCGCCCACGCCCGACTATTTCAGGGCCTGGCTGACGCGCCCCGAGCTGGAGCTGGTGCCCGAGTCCTGCCGCGCCGAGGCAGCGCTGCACCGCTCGCTGAGCACCGATCCTTTGCGCCCGGTGCGCGAGGCCGAGTTCGCCGCCGTGAAGGACGACGACGTGCGCAGCAACTACCGGCACTTCATCGCGCTGCGTGACGGCCTGGTGAAAGCGCGCACCCTGCAGGGCTGGCTGCTGGCGCTGTGGCGGGGCGGCAACCAGGGCACGCCGCCGGTGTTCATCGCGCAAGTGGTGCAGGCGGTGGTGCGGCAGCTGCTGGTAGGCGGCCCGCGGGGGGCCGATGAAGGTGCCGACGCCGTCACCGCGCGCGCCGCCGAGCTGCTGTTCCGCGAGCAGCGCGTGAGCCGGCACGAAGGGCGCTGGTTTGCCGGCGACCGCGCCACGCTGGACCTGGAACGCGAAACCCACGGCTTCGGCGACCTCGGCCGTTTGCTGGCCCAGGCGCAGCAACCCTTGCGTGCCGCCGAGATGCAGGTGCTGCAGGCCGGCAATGCGCAGGCCTACTGGGCCGAAGCCACACGCACGCCGCGCAGCGGCAGCGGCAGCGCGGCGCTGGCGCGCCACGGTTTCCTGCTCGACCTGACGCACACCATCGAGCAAGACCTGGGCCACAACCTGGTGTTTCGCCTCACGCAGGCCCGCTCCGGACTGCAGGGGCTGGCGGTGGTGCTGCAGCGCTGGGTGCAGCACCTGCTGGGCGTCGAAGTGACGATCACGCCGCTGGAGAAGATCGACGACCCGCAGTGGCGCTGGCATGTCGGCCTGGATGTCGAGTCCACCGCGCTGCTCAACGACCTGTACGCAGACCAGCCCGTCGACAGCGAACGGCTGCAGCGGCTGATCAGCCTGTTCAAGCTCGACTTCGCCGACCCGCGCGACATGGCGGCGGCCGTGGCCGGCAAACCCGTCTACCTGGGGCTGATGGCCAGCCCCGACATGCTGCTGCGCGTGAAGCCGCAGAACCTGCTGCTCAGCCTGCCGCTGGCGCAGCGCAACTGAAAGGTCCCCCGTCATGACCCGCATCGCACTCATCCACGCGCTGGCGCATTCACCGCCGCCCATCAACGAAGCGATGGCTCGGCTGTGGCCGCAGGCGCAGTGCATGAACCTGCTGGACGACAGCCTGTCAGCCGACCTGGCCCGGCAGGGCGCGCTGGACGATGCAATGACGCAGCGTTTCATCGCGCTGGCCAACTACGCCTTCGGCTGCGGCGCCGACGCCATCCTGTTCACCTGTTCGGCGTTTGGCCCCTGCATCGATGCCGTGAAAAGCCGCCACCCCAAGCGGCCGGTGCTCAAGCCCAACGAGGCCATGGTGGACGAGGCCGTGGCATTGGCCGCGCGCCTCGGTTGCCGCATCGGGCTGGTGGCCAGCTTCGGGCCCACGCTGGACAGCATGCCCGCCGAATTTCCCGCCAGCGCTCAGCCGCTGACCGCGCTGGCCGATGGCGCGATGCAGGCGCTGAACGCAGGCGACACGGGCGGCCACGACCTGCGCTCGGCCGATGCTGCCGCCACGCTGGCGGCAGGCGGCTGCGGCGTCATCGCGCTGGCGCAGTTCAGCCTGGCGCGGGCCGCGCCCGCGGTGGCGGCGCGCACCGGTTTGCCGGTGGTCACGACCGTCGATTCGGCGGTGCGCCGCTTGCAGGCGGCGCTGAGCGTCAGCCCGCGCTGAGCCAGCGCAGCGTCGATTCGTTTTCGATTGCGGGCGGTCGCAGTCGGTCTCAGGCGTTGAGCCGCTGATACACTGAAGGCGTTCAGGAGAGAGCTTCCCCGAGAAGCCGCCGAAGGCGCAGAGCCCGGCCCGTGGTGCAGCTGCGGGTGGCTCAAACGCTCAGGCAAAAGGACTGGCTTTCATACCTCACTGGAGAGAGGCCCCACCGCCGGCAACGGCGCTGTGGCCCACCGAAGGGGCAAGGCCTGTTGGCCGGCGTGCTCATAGCGCCGGTGCAGCAGCGCCGAATCTCTCAGGTAAAGCGGACAGCGAGGGCCCCGCAACACCACCGTCGTGGTGTTGGCGTCGTTGCCCTTGCCGAGGTCCCGTCATGTCCGCCACTTCCGTATTGCCTGCACAGCATGAACCGATGCTGAAGACCCCGCTGTACGAACTGCACACCCAACTGGGTGCGCGCATGGTGCCGTTTGCCGGCTACGCGATGCCGGTGCAGTACCCCGGCGGCCTGATGGCCGAACACCGGCAGTGCCGCGAGTCGGCCGCGCTGTTCGACGTGTCGCACATGGGCCAGCTGCGGCTGGTGGGCGCCAATGCCGGCGCGGCGCTGGAAAGTCTGGTGCCGGTCGACGTCATCGACCTGGGCACTGGCAAGCAGCGCTATGCCTTCTTCACCAACGCCGAAGGCGGCCTGCTCGACGATCTGATGATCGTCAAGCCCACGGCCGCCGACCGCGATGCCGGCTTCGGCGACCTCTTCCTGGTCGTCAACGCCGGCTGCAAGGACGCCGACCTCGCCCATCTGCGCAACCACATCGGCAGCCGTTGCCAGGTGGTGCCGATGCCCGAACGCGCGCTGCTGGCGTTGCAGGGCCCGAAGGCAGTGGATGCACTGGCACGCCTGAACCCAGCCGTGGCGCAGATGGTGTTCATGACCGGCGCCGTGTTCACGCTGGCGATGCCGGGCGGTGGTGTCGACTGCTTCGTCACGCGCTCGGGCTACACCGGGGAGGACGGCTTCGAGATCTCGGTGCCGGCAAGCGCCGCCGTGGCACTGGCGCAGGCGCTGCTGGCACAACCCGAGGTCAAGCCCGCCGGCCTGGGCGCCCGCGACACGCTGCGCCTGGAAGCCGGCCTGTGCCTGTACGGGCACGACATCGACACCACCACCAGCCCGGTGGAAGCCGGCCTGAGCTGGGCGATGCAGAAAGTGCGCCGCCCGGGTGGCGCCAGGGCCGGCGGCTACCCGGGCGCCGCCGTCATCGAGGCACACCTGCGCGGCACCGCGTCCCGCAAGCGGGTCGGACTCGTGGGCCTGGAAAGGGTACCGGTGCGCGAAGGCGCCGCCATCGTCGGCGCGCAGGGCCAGGCGCTGGGCACCGTGAGCAGCGGCACGCTGGCCCCCACCGTGAACCAGTGCGTGGCCATGGCCTACCTGCCCATCGTGCTGGCCCTGCCCGGGCAGGAGCTGTTCGCCGAAGTGCGCGGCAAGCGCGTGCCGATGCGCGTGACGAGCATGCCCTTCCATCCCCACCGCTACAAGCGTTGAGACCCTGGGCCCGCGCGCGCAGCGACACTCGCGCCTGAGCCCGCCCTAGCACCGACGCCACGTCGATGACCCGCGCGCCCATCCACACCCTCAACACCCCACATCCCACAGGAGCCCCCGATGACCACGATGTACACGCCCGATCACGAGTGGATCAACATCGAAGACCACGAAGCCGCCGTTGTCGGCATCACGCACCATGCCCAGGACGCTCTGGGTGACGTGGTCTTTGTCGACCTGCCCGAAGTGGGCCGCACCTACGCCAAAGGCGACGTGGCTGGCGTCGTCGAATCGGTCAAAGCCGCCGCCGACCTGTACATGCCCGTCACGGGCGAAGTGGTGGAGGTCAACGAAGCGCTGCGCGCCGACCCCGCGCTGGCCAACAGCGACCCGCTGGGCCACGGCTGGTTCTTCAAGGTGCACGTCACCAAGATGGAAGAGTTCGAGCAATTGATGGACCCGCCGGCCTACGACAAGCTGCTGAAGACGCTTTGACGAAGGCCCCAACCCTCTGAACACCACGCACCATGTTGATGTCTGCCCTGAAGTCGCTCGGCGAGCTGGAAAACAGCTCCGAATTTACCGCCCGCCACATCGGCCCTGACGCCGAAGATGAACGGCACATGCTCGGCGTCATCGGCGCGGCCAGCCGGCGTGCATTGATCGAGACCATCGTGCCGCGCAGCATCGCACGCAGCCAAGCGATGGTGCTGCCGGCACCGCTGAGTGAGGCGCAGGCGCTGACCGAACTGAAGGCGCTGGCCTCGAAGAACCAGGTGCTGAAGAGCTTCATCGGCCAGGGCTACCACGGCACGCACACGCCCGGTGTCATCCTGCGCAACATCCTCGAGAACCCGGCCTGGTACACCGCCTACACGCCCTACCAGGCCGAGATCAGCCAGGGCCGCCTGGAAGCGCTGGTGAACTTCCAGACCATGGTCTGCGACCTCACCGGCATGGCCATCGCCAACGCGTCGATGCTCGACGAGGCCACGGCAGCTGCCGAAGCCATGACACTGGCCCGGCGCAGCGTGAAGAGCAAGAGCGACACCTTCGTGGTGGCCGGCGACTGCCACCCGCAGACCATCGAGGTCATCCAAACCCGCGCCGCGCCGCTGGGCCTGAAGGTGGTGCTGGCCAACTCCGCACAGGAATGGGACACGCTGATCGCCGGTGGTGACTACTTTGCCGTGCTGGTGCAGATGCCCACCACCGACGGCAGCATCCACGACGTGCGTGACGACGCTGCCCGCATCCATGCGCACCTGGCCGCCTTCATCGTCGCGGCCGACCTGCTGGCGTTGACGCTCATCACCCCGCCGGGCGAACTGGGCGCCGACATCGCACTGGGCACGACGCAGCGCTTCGGCGTGCCCATGGGCGGCGGCGGCCCGCACGCGGCCTACCTGGCCTGCCGCGACGAATTCAAGCGCAGCCTGCCCGGGCGGCTGGTGGGGGTCAGCGTGGACCGCCACGGCAACCCCGCCTACCGCCTGGCCCTGCAGACACGCGAACAACACATCCGCCGCGAAAAGGCCACCAGCAACATCTGCACTGCGCAGGTGCTGCTGGCCGTCATCGCCAGCATGTACGCCGTCTACCACGGGCCCGCCGGGCTGAAGCGCATCGCGCAGCGCGTGGCCAGCTACACCGCCATCCTCGCCGCCGGCTTGCGCGATCTGGGTGTGTCGGTGCGCAGCGCCACCGCATTCGACACGCTGTGCCTGGACACCGGTACCGCCACTGCCGCCATTGCAGCGCGCGCGGTGACCGCGGCCATGAATCTGCGGCGCTTCCCTGAGTGGGGCGACACCTTCATCGGCATCAGCCTGGACGAAACCACCACGCGTGACGACATCCGCGCGCTGTGGGCGCTGTTTGCCCGGCCCGGGCAGGCCTTGCCTGACATGGCGGTGTTCGAAAAGGGCATCGAGCCGATGATCCCCGACGCGCTGCGCCGCACCAGCCCGTACCTGACGCACCCGGTGTTCAACCGCCATCACAGCGAAACCGAGATGCTGCGCTACATCCGGTCCTTGAGCGACAAGGACCTGGCGCTGGACCGCAGCATGATCCCGCTGGGCAGTTGCACGATGAAGCTCAATGCCACCAGCGAGATGATCCCCATCACGTGGCCAGAATTTGCGCAGGTGCACCCTTTCGCGCCGCGCGATCAACTGGCGGGTTACTGGGCGCTGAACGACCAGCTCTGCGCGTGGCTGTGCCAGGCCACCGGTTATGCCGGCGTGAGCCTGCAGCCCAATGCCGGCAGCCAGGGCGAATACGCCGGGCTGCTGGTCATCAAGGCCTGGCACGCCAGCCGTGGCGAAGGCCACCGCAACATCTGCCTGATACCCGAAAGCGCGCACGGCACCAACCCGGCCAGCGCGCAGATGGCAGGCATGACGGTGGTGGTGACGCGCTGCGATGACAGGGGCAACGTCGACATGGACGACCTGAAGGCGAAGTGTGAGCAGCACAGCGCCAACCTGGCCGCGGTGATGATCACCTACCCCAGCACGCATGGCGTGTTCGAGGTGCGGGTGAAGGAGCTGTGCGCGCTGGTGCACCAGCATGGGGGCCGGGTCTACGTGGATGGCGCCAACATGAACGCGCTGGTCGGCGTGGCGGCACCGGGCGAATTTGGCGGCGACGTGAGCCACCTCAACCTGCACAAGACCTTCTGCATCCCGCACGGCGGCGGCGGCCCGGGCGTGGGGCCGGTGGCGGTGGTGGCCGACCTGGTGCCGTTCCTGCCCGCGCACCGCACGGCCGGCCTCGGCGGGCCACCGTCCGTGGGCGCGGCGGAAAGCGAATCACGGCGCGTGGGCGCCGTGAGTGCCGCCCCATTGGGCAACGCCGCGGTGCTGCCCATCAGCTGGATGTACTGCCGCATGATGGGCGCCGATGGCCTGCGCGACGCCACCGAGGTGGCCATCCTGTCGGCCAACTACATCGCGGCGCGCCTGGCCGACCACTACCCCGTGCTGTACAGCGGCGGCAACGCCAGCCTGAAGGGCGGCGGCGTGGCGCACGAATGCATCATCGACATCCGCCCGCTGGCCAAGAGCAGCGGCATCGGTGCCGAAGACGTGGCCAAGCGGCTCATCGACTACGGCTTCCACGCGCCGACGCTCAGCTTCCCGGTGGCCGGCACGCTGATGATCGAGCCCACCGAAAGCGAGCCCCGCGCCGAGCTGGACCGTTTCTGCGACGCCATGATCGCCATCCGGCACGAGATTGCGAAGGTCGATTCAGGCGCCTGGCCCGCCGACGACAACCCGCTGAAGAACGCGCCGCACACCGCCGCGGCGCTGCTGAAGGCCGACTGGCCCCACCGCTACACACGCGAAGAGGCCGCCTACCCGGTGCCCGGTCTGCGCCAACGCAAGTACTGGTCGCCGGTGGGCCGCGTGGACAACGTGTACGGCGACCGCAACCTGTTCTGCAGTTGCGTGCCTCTGGCCGACTACGCCTGAGGGCCGCCGGCGGCGGCCGTTGCTGGCCGCCAGCGCACCTGCTGCACCTGCCTGGCGCGCTGGGGGTCGGGCATGCCCGCCCCGCGGGCTGCAACAGCCACCCCTTCAACCACGCGAAAGTCGTCATGGCCGTCTCAGTTTTTGACCTTTTCAAGATCGGCATCGGCCCCAGCAGCAGCCACACCGTGGGCCCGATGCGCGCTGCCCGCTTGTTTGCGCGCCAGCTGCAGCACGAAGGGCTGCTGAGCCGCACGGTGCGTGTGCGCAGCCAGCTCTATGGCTCGCTGGGGGCCACCGGCAAGGGCCATGGCACTGACAAGGCGGTGCTGCTGGGACTGGCCGGACATGAGCCCGACACGGTGGACGTCGACCGCGTGGCTGAGCTGATAGCCACCGTGCGTGCCAACGCGGCGCTGAACCTGCTGGGCGAACACCCCATCGCCTTCAACGAGAAGGAAGACCTGCGCTTCCACCGTCGTGAAACGCTGCCCTTTCATGCCAACGGCATGCGTTTCATCGCGCTGGATGCAGCAGGCAGCGAGTTGGCCAACCGCACCTGGTACTCGGTGGGTGGCGGGTTTGTCGTCAGTGAAGAAGTGGCCGCCGACGGCGCCAGGCACAAGGTCATTGCGCCCGACAGCACCGTGCTGGCGCACCCCTTTCACAGCGGCGCCGAGCTGCTGCGGCGAACGCAGGAACTGAACGGCACGGTTGCCGACGTGATGCGCGCCAACGAACGCCACTGGCGCAGCGACGCCGACATCACCGGCGGCTTGCTGCACATCTGGTCGGTGATGCAGGCCTGCGTGAAACGCGGTTGCGCCACCGACGGCGTGCTGCCTGGCGGCTTCGCCGTCAAGCGCCGCGCCGCCAGGCTGTACCGCGACCTCATCGCGCAGCCCGAGCAAGCGCTGCGCGACCCGCTGCAGGTGCTGGACTGGGTGAACCTGTATGCGTTGGCGGTGAACGAGGAAAACGCCGCCGGCGGCCGCGTGGTTACCGCGCCCACCAACGGCGCGGCCGGCATCGTGCCGGCGGTGCTGCACTACTACACGCGCTTCGTGCACGGCGCCAGCGACAAAGGCGTGGTGGACTTCCTGCTCACCGCGGCGGCCATCGGCCTGCTGTACAAGGAAAACGCCAGCATCAGCGGCGCCGAAGTGGGCTGCCAGGGCGAGGTGGGCGTGGCCTGCAGCATGGCCGCCGGGGCCTTGTGCGCGGTGATGGGCGGCACGCCCGAGCAGGTGGAGAACGCCGCCGAGATCGGCATGGAGCACCACCTGGGCCTGACCTGCGACCCCGTGGGCGGACTGGTGCAGATACCCTGCATCGAGCGCAACGCCATCGCGTCGGTGAAGGCCATCAACGCCGCGCGCATGGCGCTGCGCGGCGACGGTACCCATTTCGTCAGCCTGGACCAGGTCATCAAGACCATGCGCGAGACCGGCGCCGACATGATGACCAAGTACAAGGAGACCGCCCGCGGCGGCCTGGCGGTGAACATCGTGGAATGTTGACGCCGCACCGGGTCAAAGTCCGCAGTTGACGCTGCTGGCCACCAGCGCTGCTCAAGGCGGCGCGACGCGGGCCGATATGCAGAGAAGCCGGCGCTGATGCTGGCCACTGCTCGCCGCCACCATGTCCGAAAGCTCACTGCTGCAAAGCCCCCGCAACCGTTTCATGGCCTTCAGTGCCGTGGGCGTGGCCATGGTGTGTCTGCCGTTGTGGCAGGTGCTGCAATACCAGCAATCGGACTTGAGCCAACTCGCCGCCGAGCGCGCCTTGCTCGACCCGGTATCGCGCGCCGTGCACGTGCAGTTCGGCCTGCTGGCCCACCGCCAGGTGGCGGCCCAGATGCTGCAAGGCCAGCAACAGCTGGAACCCGCGCGCCAGGCCGTGCAGGTGGGCGTTGACGAGCACCTGCTGTCGCTTTCGCAAGACCTGACACAAGGCTTGTGGTCGAACGCGCTGGCCGAAACCCGGGATCTGACCCGCGATTGGCAGGCGCTGGCGCGGCAGGTGAAGGCACGCGCCTTGACCGCCCCGCAGAGTGAAGAGGCCCATGCGCTGCGCATCGAGCAGGCGGTGCAGGTGGTGGACCTGGTGACATTGGCCGAAACGGTGTCCGACGCCGGCGGCGGCAGCGCGCGCCTGGCCGGTGCCGCGCGCGTGCTGACACGCCTGGCCGCCGAGATGCCCACGCCGGCGCTGGCCACCCAGCCTGCCATGGAACTGGCGGCCGCGCAGGCCCGCCTGCAGGCCCGGCTGGTAGTGCTGGAACAGGCCTTGGCTGAAACTCCGGTCGCGCGCGCCGTCGCGGTCGGTCCGTTCAGCAACACCGGCGCGTTGCGCCCGGCGATGGCCGAAGTGGACCGCAGCACACGCCACCTGTTGCACCTGCAGCCGGGCACCGGCACCGTCGCGGCCGCCGACACGCCCGAGTTGCGCGCGCAGCGCATCAACGCGTGGCAAAAAGCACAGGCGGCGCAACTGAACCTGTTCAACCAGGCGCTCGGGCAGCACAAACGCGCGCTCGCCCAGCGCCAGAACACGCTGCAGCGGCAGCAGCTGGCCTTGCTTGCCGCGCTGGCAATGCTCAGCGCTGCAGCACTGGCGCTGGCCGCCGTGCTGGCCCGGCAGCTCGGCCGCACACCAGACCCCGAAGATGCGGCTGCGCAGGACCTCGAGGCCCCCGAGGCCCCCGAGGCTCATCATTCTGACGCCCACCGCTACCGTCGCCAACCTGCCGACAACACGGCCTGGGCCGGCCCGGTGGCCGGGCAGGCGGCATCGCCGACCAAGGTCGAAGCCGTGCAACTGCTGGACCGCCTGCGCACCGGCACCGACGTGGCCAAGAGCCCGCGCCAGGCAGGGCGGCGCGAGCCCCACGACACCCTGCCGCCCGACCGCAGCTGAGTCCCCGCCTGCAGTGCACCGGGGACGCGCGCCGATCGGTTGTGCCCGACGGTGTCTTCCATGCAACTGCACCAGGGCCCGGACGCGAGCCTGCCGGCGCCTGTGCGGGCAACCGGGTCCCACACGCGCCCGGATGGCGCTATGAACGGTCAGCCGGCATCGGCAATGGGCCGGCAGCGTTGCCCCCCAGTTCGGCCGTGACGACAGGTGCTGCCGCTTCGGCGCGCGGGCGCGATTCCCGAACCAGATAGCTGTACAGCACCGGCACCACCAGCAGCGTGAGCAAGGTGCTGGTGACGATGCCGCCCAGGATGGCGCGGCCCATCGGCGCCTGGATCTCGCCGCCTTCGTTGAAGGCCAGTGCCATCGGCAGCATGCCGAAGACCATCGCCATCGTCGTCATGATGATGGGCCGCATGCGGATCAGCCCGGCCTGCAACAGCGCCTCGGGCACCGTGGCGCCGGCCTTGCGCGCGTGGTTGGCAAAGTCCACCAGCAGGATGGCGTTTTTCGTCACCAGACCCATCAGCATCACCAGGCCGATCATGCTGAAGCTGTTCAGCGAGCTGCCCCACAGCAGCAGCGCCAGCATCACGCCGATCAGCGCCAGTGGCAGGCTGGCCATGATGGCGATGGGCTGCAGGAAGCTGCCAAACTGGCTGGCCAGCACGATGTAGATGAAGATCACCGCCAGCGCCATGGCCCACAGCAGGCCCTTGAAGGCCTCGGCCTGCTGCTGCATCTGGCCGCCCACGTCGAAGCTGTAGCCCGGGGGCAGGTTGGTTTCCTTGATCAGCTTCTGCACGTCGTCGCCCACGTCGCCGGGGCTGCGGCCCTGCACACCGGCAAACACCGCTTCGCGGCGCTGCAGGTTCTGGCGCCTGATGATCTCGGGGTTGAACACCGTTTCGATGGTGGCCACGCTGTCCAGGCTGATCGGCGTGCCGTCCTTGGCGAATGCCACCGGCAAGCCGCGCAGTTGCTGCAGGCGCTGGCGTTCGGATTCGTTCAGGCGCAGCACCACGTCGACCTGGTCGCCGTCGGGCGTCGTCCAAAAGGTGGCGGTTTCGCCGTTCACATAGGCGCGCAGGCTGCTGGCCAGTTGCGGCGCGGTCAGGCCCAGTTCACGCACGGCGTCGGGTTTCAGGCGCACGGCATACGCCGGCAGGCCGGGCTTGACGCTGCTCTCCACATCCACCGCGCCCGGGATCATCTTCACCTTCTCGGCAAAGTCGTTGGCAACCCGCGCCAGGCCCTCGGCATCGCTGCCCAGTATGGCCACGTAGATGGGCCGGTTGAAGCCCACGCTGGCGTCGGTGCCGGGCACTTTGGCAATCATCTCGCGCATCGCCTCTTCCACCTGCTTCTGGCTGCGCTTGCGTTCGGCGCGCGGTTTCAGCGAAATGTTCAGCCAGGCCTGGTTGCGCTGGCCCGCACCGCCCACCCAGGTGGCGATGTTGGCGATCTCGGGCACGGTGCTGATGATGGCCTCGACCTGGTGCACCTTGGCGTCGGTGCGCTCCAGGCTGCTGCCCACGGGCATGCGCAGCGCCAGTTGGGTGAAGCCCTCGTCGGCCTGCGGCACGAATTCACTGCCCACCAAAGGCGCCAGGCCGATGGCGGCGGCAAAGCTGAGCACGCCCACGCTCATCACCACCGCGCGCGGCGTGAACGTGGCCAGCCGCCAGCGCCGAGGGCTGTGTTTGTCGCGCTGGTGCCGAGCATCGAAACCATGGGCGTAGACCGGTAGGCCCAACCCCCAGCGCCGCACACCCAGCGTCCAGCGGCGGGTGGAAAACACCCAATGGATCAGCCGTTCATACAGGCCATGCAGCGCGTCCATCGCGCGGTCGGTGAAGCGGATCGCGTGCCCCACGCCCCACAGCTTCTTCAGCCGCGTGCTCGGCGGGTCGGCCCAGATGGCGCTGAGCATGGGGTCGAGCGTGAAGCTCACGAACAGGCTCACCAGCACCGCCACCACCACCGTGATGCCAAACGGATAGAAGAACTTGCCGATGATGCCGCCCATAAAGGCCACCGGCACGAACACGGCGCAGATGGCGAAGGTGGTGGCCATCACCGCCAGGCCGATTTCGTCGGTGCCCACGCGCGCCGCGGTGTGGTGGTCCAGCCCCAGGTGCACGTGGCGCACGATGTTCTCGCGCACCACGATGGCGTCGTCGATGAGCAGGCCGATGCACAGGCTCAGCGCCATCATGGTCATGAAGTTCAGCGTGAAGCCGAAGGCGTGCACGGCGATGAAGCTGCTGATCACGGCAATGGGCAGCGTCAACCCGGTGATGATGGTGCTGCGCCAGCTGTGCAGGAACAGGAACACGATGGCCACGGTGAGCAGGGCACCTTCGATCAGCGTGTGGCGCAAACCGGTGAGCGAACGCTTGACGAAGTCGCTGTTGGCATTGATGAGGCGCAGTTCCACGTCGGGTGGCAGCGTCTTGCGGATCTCGTCCATCGCCTTCTGCGTGGCCTCGCCCACGGCCACGATGTTGGCGTCCTGCTGTTTGAAGACGTTGAAATTGATGGCCTTCTGGCCGTTGATGCGGGCGTAGGAATCCGGCTCGCGTTCGCGCTCCACCAGCGTGCCCAGGTCGGCCAGCGTCAGCGACAGGTTGCCGCGCCGGGCCACCACCAGGTTCTCGAACTGGCGCGGGTCGCGCACGCGCCCTTCCACACGCAGCAGCGCGTCCTGCGTGCGGTCGGAGATCAGGCCCACGGGCTGGTCGGCGTTGGCCGCGGCCATCGCGCTGGCAATCTCGGCCGGCGTGACGCCATGCGCACGCAGCCGCACCGGGTCCAGGTCCACGCGCACCTCGCGCACCGTCAGGCCCTGTATCTCCACGCGCGCCACGCCTTCCACGCGCTGCAGGCGCTTGCCCACGGCCTGGTCGCCCAGCAGCGACAGTTCACGCGCGCTGCGCGTGGCGCTGACCAGCGCCATGTTCACCACCGGCTGGCTGTTGTCGTTGTTCCAGCGCGCGATGGTGGGCTGGCGCACGTCACGCGGAAACGCGGCCTGCACGGCGGCCACGCGGTCGCGCACCTCCTGCATCGCACGGCCCATGTCCGCGTCGAGCGAAAACTCCACGCTCATCGTGCCCAGCCCTTCACCGCTGCGCGAGGTGATGCGCTTCACGCCGGCGATGCTGTTGACGGCCTCTTCGATGGGCTTGATGACCTCGCGTTCCACCGCTTCGGGGCTGGCACCGGGGTAGCGCACTTCCATCCACGCGCCGGGGAAACTGATGTCGGGCATCTGCTCGACGCCCAGCTTGCTGTAGCTGAAGATGCCCAGCACGCACAGGGCCACCATCACCATCGTGGCGAAGACAGGGTTGTTGATCGAGACGCGGGTGATCCACATGATGGGCTCCGGTGCTGTCGCGTCAGCGGGCCAGCGGCGCTGACGCGGCGGCGGTCACTGACGACGCAGCGGCGCGCGGAAGGGACGACGAAGCGGCGCCGGGCAGCGCGGTGCTGGCCACCACCAGCGCCGGTGCACCTTCGCGCAGGTTGTCGAAACGCGCGCCCAGCACCCGGCTGCCGGCGCTGACGCCCTGCAGAACCTCCACCGTGCCCACGCTGTCGTCGCGCTTGCCCAGGCGCACGGCGCGGCGCGCCAGCTTGCCGTCTTCGATCAGCCACACATGGTCCTGACCCGAGGTGCTGCCCACGGCAGCGGCAGGCAGCGTCAGGCGGTCACTGCCATCGGGCAGGTTCACGCGCGCCATCGCGTAGGGGCCGGCACGCAGCCGCTCCTGCGGGTTGTCCAGTTCGATGGTCACGCCGATGCTGCGCGTGCCCGGCTCGGCGGCCGGCGCGATGCGCGCCAGGCGGCCGGTGACGGGCTCGGTGATACCTTCCACCTGCACCTGCACCGGCACACCCACCTGCAAACGCGCCACCTGGTGCGTGCCCACGCTGCCCGCCAGTTCCAGGCGGGCCAGGTCGACGATGGTGAGCAGGTTCTGTTCCGGGCTGACCTTTTCACCCTGCAGCGCGTGGCGTTTGGCCACGATGCCGGCGATGGGGGCGAGCACCGTGGCATCGCGCTGGCCCACGCGCGTGGTGTCCAGGCTGGCCTGCGCGGCCTGCAGGTTGGCGCGCGCGGTGTCCACGGCGGCCAGCGAGTTGTCCAGCGCGCTGCTGGAGATGAACTGCTGCGCGGCCAGTTTCACGTTGCCGGCATGCGTGCGCTCGGCCTGCACCAGCGTGGCGCGCGCGGCTTCGAGCATGGCACCACGTTCGGCCACGCGGGTGTCCAGCTCGGCCATCTCGATGCGGCCCACCGCTTGCCCGGCACGCACGCGTGAGCCTTCGGCCACCGACAGGGTGACCAGCGTGCCGCCTGTCCTGGCACGCACGACGGCCGTTTGCGGCGCCACCAGCGGGCCCGAGAACGTGATCGACTCGGGCATGCGCGCCAGCACCGGCTGCACCACCTCGCGCGTCAGGAACTCCAGCGGCACATCGGGCTTCTTGCCGTCCTTGCCGTCCTTACCAGGTTTGCTGTTCTTCGACGCTGTTTCGGTCTTCGCAGCCTGCGCCTCCAACCCGGGCAGCTGCAGCCAGCCCGCCTTCCACGCGCCGCCTGTCGCCACCAGGGCCACAGCAGCCACGCCGGCCATCCACCATGTCTTGTTCATGCGCTGGTCCTCCTGACCCCGCCCACACTTTGGCGCAGGCAGCGCGCAGTGTAGGCAGCCGTGCAGGCCCGGTTGACAGGCTTGCGACGAACTGCAGCCCAGCGCCGATGAACTGCAGGCCGGCCAGACCGGTCAGGCGGCAGCCGGCTTCAGGCCATCAGCCGCGCCGAACGCGTGGCGCAGAGCCAGGCCAGCACCGAGCAGGCCGTGGCCGCCCAGAAGACCGCCGCGAAACCCTGGTGCGAGATGAGCCAGCCGCCGCCCACACCACCCAGCACACCCGAGATGCCGTAGCCCAGCGTGGTGTACAGCGCCTGCCCGCGGCCGCGCAGCCGGTCGGGGAACAGCTGGTGAATCAGCGCGATGCAGGCCGAGTGGTGGGCGGCAAAGGTGATGGCATGGCTCATCTGCGCCAGCACCAGCACTGGCACCCAAGCACCAAAGGCTGCAGTGGCTGAAAAGCGCAAGGCACACACCGCGGCAACGATCTGCAACCAGCGGTGCGGCGACACCTGGCCGAACCATCGGCCCTGCCTCCAGAAGAAACCGATCTCCACCGCCACGCTCACCGCCCACAAGGCCCCCACCGCGGCCTTGCCGTAACCCAGGCTGACGAGATAGAGCGAAAAGAAGGCATACAGGCTGGTGTGGGCGAGCACGGTGAAAAACACCGACGCAAAAAACCAGGCCACTTCGGGGCGGCGCAACAACGGCAGCACCGGCGGCGCGGGTTCATCGTGTTGCGCGCTGTCTTTCGTGGCGGGCAGGCGCAGCGCGGCCAGCAGCAACAGGCCGTTCATGGCCGCCACAAAAACCGGGAAGACCTGGATGCCCACCCGTTCCAGCAGCGCACCAAAGCTGGTGACCGAGAGGATGAAACCGATCGAGCCCCACATGCGGACGCGGCCGTAGCGCGACGAATCGATGCCGTCCTTGGTGTGCAGCAGCTTGGCGATCAACGCTTCATACAACGGCACCACGCCGCTGTTGGCGACGAACAGCAGCGTCGTCACCACCGCCACCGGCACGGCGGCCTGCACGCCCAACAGGCCCAGCGCCGCCAGCAGCGCGCCGGCGGCCGACAGCCGGATCAGCTCGGTGCGCCGGCCGCTGTGGTCACCCGCCCAGCTCCACGCGTAAGGCACCACCACACGCGACCAGCTCTGCAGCGAAACGATGCCGCCGATGACCAGCGTCGAAAAGCCCAGGCTCTGGAACCACAGCGGCGCGTAGGGGTTGAACAACCCGATGGCGCCGAAGTAGCAGAAGGTCAGCGCACCGAAGCGACGCAGACCCGAGATGCGTGGCGCCTGGTCGGCTGCCGGCACCGGCGTCATGCCCGCGAAGCGGGTGGCGATTCCGATTCCCGCGCAGCGGGAATGGGCGAGATGGGCAGGCTCACATCGCCGCACTGCGCACGGTGGCGCAAGGCGTGGTCCATCACCACCAGCGCCAGCAGCGCCTCGGCGATGGGCGTGGCACGGATACCCACGCAGGGGTCGTGGCGGCCGAAGGTCTCGACCACCGTGGGCGCACCGGCGCGGTCGATGCTGGCCTTGGGCAGGCGGATGGAGCTGGTGGGCTTGATGGCCAGGCTGACCACCAGCTCCTGTCCGGTGCTGATGCCGCCCAGCACGCCACCGGCGTGGTTGCTGGCAAAACCCGCGGCCGAGAGTTCATCACCGTGTTCGCTGCCGCGCTGGGCAACGACGGCAAAACCGCTGCCGATTTCCACCCCCTTGACGGCGTTCAAACCCATCATCGCGTAGGCGATGTCAGCGTCGAGCTTGTCGTACAGCGGCTCGCCCAGGCCCACGGGTACGCCACGCGCACGCACCTCGATGCGCGCACCGCAGCTGTCGCCGGCCTTGCGCAGCGCGTCCATGTGCGCTTCCAGCTGCGCGATCTGGCTGCTGTTGGCGGCAAAGAACGCGTTGTCGGGAATGTGCGCTTCGTCTTCAAAGGCGATGTCGATCTCGCCCAGCGCGCTCATCCAGCCGGTGAAGGTGGTGCCATGCTGCTGCTGCAACCACTTGCGCGCCACCGCGCCGGCGGCCACCGTGGGTGCGGTCAGGCGGGCCGATGAACGGCCGCCGCCGCGCGGGTCGCGCAGGCCGTACTTGCGCCAATAGGTGTAGTCGGCATGGCCGGGGCGAAAGGTGTCGAGGATGTTGCCGTAGTCCTTGCTGCGCTGGTCGGTGTTGCGGATCAGCAGGCAGATCGGCGTGCCGGTGGTCTGGCCTTCGTAGACGCCGGACAGGATCTCCACCGCATCAGCCTCGTTGCGTTGCGTCACATGGCGGCTGGTGCCAGGGCGACGACGGTCGAGTTCGGGCTGGATGTCGGCTTCCGACAAGGCCATGCCCGGCGGGCAGCCGTCGATCACGCACCCGATGGCAGGGCCATGGCTTTCGCCGAAGTTGGTGACGCGGAAAAGTTCGCCGAAGGTGCTGCCAGACATGCGAGAGATACCAGATGCAATTGAGCCCTGATTCTAGGAGCGTGGGCAGTGACTGGTTCGACGCCCGCTTGCCGGCAGCGGGGGGGGCGACGGGCTAAACGCCGGGGACGGGCGTGCCCTCGGCCGGCCAGTCGCGGATGTAGGCCTTGAGCATGCGGTTCTCGAAATCCTGCGCGTCCACCACCGTCTTGGCCACGTCGTAGAAACTGACCACGCCCATCAACTGGCGCCGTTCCAGCACCGGCATGTAGCGCGCATGGCGCAGCAGCATCATGCGGCGCACCTCGTCGATCTCGGTTTCGGGTGTGCAGGTCAGCGGCGCGTCGTCCATCACGCTGCGCACCTGCCGCGTGCCCAGGCTGCCGCCGTTGGCCACCACCGCCTGTATCACCTCGCGGAAGGTGAGCATGCCTGCCAGGTCACCATGCTCCATCACCACCAGGGAACCGATGTCGAGGTCGGACATGGTCTTGGCGGCTTCCGCCAGCGGCGTATCGGGTGTCACGGTGTACAGCGTGTTGCCTTTGACGCGCAGGATGTCGGTGACTTTCATGGCGTGCCGCCGTCACGGGTGGTGATGGCGCTGAAGTGGAAGATGCGCAGGCAATATAGCCCACAATGAACTCGCAACCACAGCGGAGAAAAGGCCATGGCAGGCGCTTCAGACCCCGGCTTCGACACCCTGGCGCTGCATGCCGGCGCCGCGCCCGACCCCGCCACCGGTGCGCGTGCGGTGCCCATTCATCTGAGCACCAGCTTCGTCTTCGAGAGCAGCGAACACGCGGCCAGCCTGTTCAACATGGAACGGCCGGGCCATGTCTACAGCCGCATCAGCAACCCCACCAACGCGGTGCTGGAAGAGCGCGTGGCGGCGCTCGAAGGCGGTGTCGGTGCATTGGCCACCGCCAGCGGCCAGGCCGCGCTGCACCTGGCCGTGGCCACGCTGGCCGGTGCGGGCTCGCACATCGTGGCCAGCAGCGCGCTGTATGGCGGCAGCCACAACCTGCTGAGCTACACGCTGGCGCGTTTCGGCATCAGCACCACGTTCGTGAAGCCGGGCGACCTGGATGGCTGGCGCGCCGCGCTGCGACCCGAGACGCGGCTGCTGTTCGGCGAGACCCTGGGCAACCCGGGCCTGGACGTGCTGGACATCCCCGAGGTGTCGGCCATCGCTCACGAGGCCGGCCTGCCGCTGCTGGTGGACAGCACCTTCACCACGCCCTGGCTGATGAAGCCCTTCGACCATGGCGCCGACCTCGCCTTTCACTCGGCCACCAAGTTCCTGTCCGGACATGGCACCGTGATTGGGGGTGTGCTGGTCGACAGCGGCCAGTTCGACTGGGCCGCGGCACACGATCGACATGGCAAGTTCGCCGAACTGGCCACGCCCTACAGCGGCTTTCACGGCATGGTGATGAACGACGAAAGCACCGTCGCTGCCTTCTTGCTGCGCGCGCGGCGCGAAGGCCTGCGCGACTTCGGCGCTTGCATGAGCCCGCACACCGCCTGGCTTATCCTGCAGGGCATCGAGACGCTGCCGCTGCGCATGGCACGGCACGTCGACAACACGCGCAAGGTGGTGTCCTTCCTGGCCGCGCACGCCATGGTGGCGAAGGTGGGCTACCCCGAGCTGGAAAGCCACTCCAGCCATGCGCTGGCCAAGAAGCTGCTGCCCAAGGGCTGCGGCAGTGTCTTTTCGTTCGACCTGAAGGGCAGCCGCAACCAAGGCAAGGCCTTCATCGAGGCGTTGAAGATCTTTTCTCACCTGGCCAACGTGGGCGACTGCCGATCGCTGGTGATCCACCCGGCCAGCACCACGCATTTCCGCATGGACGATGCAGCGTTGACCGCTGCCGGCATCACGCCCGGCACCATACGCCTGTCGATCGGCCTGGAGGACGCCGACGACCTGATCGACGATCTGAAGCGCGCCTTCAAGGTGGCTGAGAAGGTGGCCGCATGAAGGTCGTCGTGAATGATGGCAAGGGCATCGGCCACCTTGCCTATGCCTATACCGGCGGCAAGCCCTTTGACCCCGCGCTGCCTTGCCTGGTGCTGGTGCATGGCGCGTTGCACGACCACAGCGGCTTCAACCTGCTGGCGCGCTGGTTTGCCCACCACGGCCATGGCGTGCTGGCGGTCGACCTGCCTGGCCATGGCCAGAGCGACGGCCCACCGCTGCCCAGCGTGGAGGATGCCGCACGGTGGCTGTGGGACTTGCTGGACGCCACAGGCGTGCAACACGCCGCTTTGGCCGGGCACAGCCTGGGCTCGTTGATCGCGCTGCAAGCCGCGGCCGACCAGCCCGCGCGCTGCAAGCAGTTGGTGATGATCGGCACAGCCGTGCCGATGCCGGTGGGCGAAGCCCTGTTGCGCACGGCTCGCGAAGAGCCCTTGAAGGCCATCGACATGGTGAATGCCTATTCCATCTCCAGCACCGCCACCAAACCGGGTTTCCCGGGCCCGGGAAACTGGCTGCACGGCGCCAACCGGGCCTTGATGCGCCGCATGCTGGCCCAGGGCAAAGAGCGACTGGGCATCAATCTCTTCGAACACGATTTCTCGATGTGCAACCGCTATCTCGGCGGCATGGATGCGGCAGCGCGCGTGCAATGCCCGAGCACGCTGGTGCTGGGCGCACGTGACCAGATGACGCTGCCCAAGGCGGCCGTCGCCGTGGCCGCGGCGCTGAAAGCCCGCGTGGTGACGCTGCCCTCGGGCCACCACCTGATGGCCGAGGCGCCCGACGGCGTGCTGGCCGCCCTTAGGGGGGCGCTGCCCGCGGCCTGATCGATCCGCCTGACCCTCGGCAGCGCGGGCTGCATGCGCCCCGGTCAGCCCCGTGGTTGCAGCTCAGGCCTTGGCGCAGTCGGAGCGGCAACCTGCAAACAGGGTCAGGCAGGGGTTCCCCCGCAGGCGTCCTGGTCGATCGTCTGCGCTCCCGGCTGGCTGGCAAAAACGATGGACGGCGACATCCGGGGCAGCTTCAAAGCTCAGGCTTCGCTCAACGGCGACCGCCTGGGGCCTTGGCCTGGCGCGGCCAGTACGGGAACTCGTCTTCGTGCAGTTCGATGTCGAGCTCGGTCACGCGGGCTTGCAGCCGCTCCTGCGCCTCGGCCACCGCCTGGTTGTAGACCGCGGGCCCGATCTCCTGCAAGAAGAAACCCAGCAGGGCCCCCGCGGCAATGTTGCCCAGCCGCTGCTCTTCGAAGTTTTCCTTGAAGTAGCGCTCGATGGACGCGATGGCCTGGGCGCGCGCCTCCTTGGGCAGTTCGATGCTCATGTTGTGGTCTCGGCGCAAGCCCGGCAGATGCACGCGCGGCCCGCAGCCGCCGCCGGCACGCGGGCCAGCAAATCCTTGCTGATGCTGACCTTGGCACACCAGCAGGGTTGGGCAAACGTGCCCGTGGCCGCCGGCACGCAGCCATTGGGGCCACCACAAAGGGGGCAACGAGGTTCTGGCAAAGGCTCGGCGGGCTGGGTGGTCTGCATGGAGGGCTCGGCTTTGAGTGCAGGGTGTGAAATCGAGGCCTTCACTCGTCGAGCAGGCCGCCCTTGAAGAAGCTCCAGGCCGTGCCGTCGTGCAGGTAGAAGTGCCCGTCGGCGCAGAAGTCCTTGCCCGGAAAGTACTCGCGGTAGACCTTGGGCACCAGCCGCGCCAGTTGCTCGTCGCTGAGTTCTTCCAGCTGCTCGGGCGTGATCGATTGGCCGACCCGCAGTCTCGTTCTTTCCATGTTCGCTCCGCCTTCAGTCAGTGCCGGGCTTGCAGATCGTGACCGCTGTCTGCGCCAGCGTCGGCAGCACCTCGCATTCGATCATCGCAGCTCAGACGCCCAATGCGTCTTTCAGATTCACCGGCCGCAAGCCTCCAGCCGCACTGAAGGCCGCCGTCGCTGCCCCGCCGCGCAGCAGGCTGCGTTGCACCAGCGCGTCGGTGGTGGTGGTGGCGGGGTCGCACAACAGCACATAGCGCGGGTCATCGGCGGCCTTCGGACTGCTTTCTGCCAGGCGCTGCACCCAGTCCAGCGAGCACAGCATCTCCAGCACGTTTTCCAGTTGCAGCGGGTCGATGCGCATGTGCTGAGCCAGCGTGACCAGTGACAGGCCATGTTGCACGCCCTGCCGGGCACCATGCAGCTCACGCAGCACCACCAGCGCCAGTTCGAAGCGCCAGCCCGGCGTGTCGGCTTGGCGCACCACGCGCATGCTCAAGCTCGGCGCATAGGCCGCAATCACCGCGCCCAAGAGCACGATCAGCCAGCCCAGGTAGACCCACAACATCAGTATCGGCACCGTGGCAAAGGCGCCATACACCTTGTTGTAGGTGGGTACGGTGCTCAAGTACAGCGCGAGCAAGGCCTTTGCGATTTCGAAGGCAGCCGCCACGAAGACGCCGCCGGCCCAGGCATGGGCCCAGCGCACCGGCGTGTTGGGCACGTAATGAAAGAGGCCGGCCATCGCCGCGGCCAGGATCGCGAACTGCACCACGTCGATCAGGAACGACAGCCCGCCCGGCCAGGTGGCCACGCCCGACAGCGACAACGCCGCGCCGGTCAGCGTCAGGCTCAGACCCATGGCCAACGGCCCCAATGTCAGCGCCGACCAGTACACCAGCACCCGCTGCCCCAAGGCACGCGGCCGGCGCACGCGCCAGATGGCATTCAGCGTGCGGTCGATGGTGAGCACCAGCGCCAGCGCCGACGCCACCAGCACCGCCAGCCCCGCGGTGCCCATGCCGCGCGCCTTGCCGGCAAACTGGGTCAGCGATTGCAGCACCGGCTTGGCAATGCTGTCGGGCACCAGGTTCTGCAACAGGTACTTCTGCAGCGCCGGCTCGAGCCCGGCGAACATCGGCCCCGCCGAGAACACCGCCAGCATCACGGTGGCCAACGGCACCAGAGAGATCATTGTGGTGAAGGTCAGGCTGCTGGCCGTGAGCCCGAGCCGGTCTTCGCGAAAACGCTCGCGCAAGGTGCGCAGCGTGTCCAGCCAGGGCCAGCTGCGCAACACCGGACCCAGCGCCGCCAGCTGCGCCGACACGCGCTGAACCTGGCGCGAGGGTGATGCCGACCCTGCCGGCTGAATTGGAAGTCCCATGCTGGATATGATGCCGCATGACTGCACGCCATCAGACCAACCCGCTGGCCCCGGCCAACACACCGGGCCCTGCCGTGCGCCGCGCCCGCGCCGTGGCCCTGGCCGGCTTGCTGGCTCTCATCCTGCTCGGTCTGGCCTGGGAACTGTGGCTGGCACCCACCGGGCGCGGCACGCTGGCCGTGAAGGTGGTGCCGCTGGTGCTGTGCCTGGCCGGGCTGTGGCGACACCGCATGGTCACCTTCCGCTGGTTGGCGCTGCTGCTGTGGCTGTACGTGCTGGAAGCGCTGGTGCGCGGCACCACCGAAACCGGGCTGTCGCAGATGCTGGCACTGACACAGCTGGGCTTGTGTCTGGTGTTGTTTACCGCCAGCACGGCCTACATCCGCTGGCGGCTGCGCTCGGCGCCACGTGAAGAGGCCAGCGCGGCGTGAGCGCGGTGCTGCAGGAACTGCGCGCCGCCGTCGGGGCTGCCCATGTGCTGACCGAAGGCGATCTGTCGGCCTGGGAACTGGATTGGCGCAAGCGCTGGCGAGGCAAGGCGCTGGCCGTGGTGCGACCCGGCAGCACCGAAGAAGCGGCCGCCGTGGTGCGCGCTTGCGCCCGCCACCACGTGGCCGTGGTGCCCCAGGGCGGCAACACCGGCCTCGTGGGCGGCGGTGTGCCCGACGCCAGCGGCACGCAGGTGCTGCTCAGTCTGCAGCGCATGAACCGTGTGCGCGAGATCGACGACGCCAACCTCACGCTCACCGCCGAGGCGGGCTGCGTGCTGCAAAACCTGCAGGTCGCCGCGCAGGCACGGGGCCTGCTGCTGCCGCTGGCGCTGGCCGCGCAAGGCAGTTGCACCATCGGTGGCAACCTGGGCACCAACGCAGGCGGCACGCAGGTGCTGCGCTGGGGCAACACGCGCGAGTTGTGCCTGGGGCTGGAAGTGGTCACAGCGCAGGGCGACATCTGGGACGGCCTGACCGGCCTGCGCAAGGACAACACCGGCTACGACCTGCGGCACCTCTTCATCGGCAGCGAAGGCACGCTGGGCGTGATCACCGCAGCAACGCTGAAGCTGGCGCCGCTGCCCGCAGCCACGGCCACGGCCATGGCGTCGTGCCAGACGCTGCGCCAGGCGGTGCTGTTGCTGCGGCTGGCGCAAGACCGCCTGGGTGCGGGCCTGACGGGCTTCGAAGCCATGAGCACGGTGGCGATGCAACTCGTGGCGCGGCACTTCCCCGCCCTGCCCCGCCCGCTGCCTTCAGCGCCGTGGACGGTGCTGCTGGAACACAGCGACACCGAAGGCCTGCAGCAGGCCCGGGAACGTTTCGAATCCCTGCTGGCCGCGGCGCTGGAAGCCGGCACCATCACCGACGCCGCGGTGGCCGAGAGCGTGGCGCAGAGCCAGGCGCTGTGGCAGGTGCGTGAGTCGGTGCCGCTGGCGCAGGCCGCTGAGGGCCTGAACATCAAACATGACATCTCGGTGCCGGTGTCGGCCATTGCCGACTTCGTGGCCGCCACGGACGCCGAACTGCAGCGTCACTACCCGGGCGTTCTGATCTGCAACTTCGGCCATCTGGGTGACGGCAACCTGCACTACAACGTGCAGGCTCCCGCGGGTGCTGATGGCCAGCGTTTCCTGGCCGAGCAGGAGCACGCGGTGAACACGCTGGTGTTCGATGCCGTGGCCCGCTTTCGGGGTTCGTTCTCGGCCGAGCATGGAATCGGCGCACTCAAGCGCGACGAACTGGCGGCGCGCAAGTCGCCAGTGGCACTGCAGATGATGCGCAGCATCAAGGCCGCGCTGGACCCGCTGGGCATCATGAACCCGGGGCGCATGCTCTGAAGGAAGCGCCGCGGCCAGCGCTTAGACTTTGTGCCGTGGAGTTGCCACATGGCCACCCCTGCTCGCGGGGCGGGTATCCCCCGACGGCCGCCGCCCATGGCGGCCGTTGCTTTGATGGCCCAATCAGCCCATTGGCTGCAATTACAGGAGACCGTTCATGAAGTCCTCATCCGCCATCACCGCCGGCTTGTTCGGAATGCTGCTGGCCGGCACCGCGGCACAGGCTCAAACCGTGTTCACCGTGTCAAGCTGGCTGGCCCCTACCCACACGCTCAGCACCTCACAAAAGCAGTGGTGCGACGAGGTCGAGAAAGAGAGCGCGGGCCGCATGAAGTGCAACATCCTGCCCAAGGCGGTGGTGGGTGCACCCGGCACTTTCGACGCGGTGCGCGATGGCCTGGCCGATGTGTCCTACACCGTCGACGGCTACACCCCCGGACGCTTCATCAACACCCAGGTGGCTGAATTCCCGTTCCTGGGCAACAGCGCCACCGCTACGTCGCTGGCCTACCAGCGCACCTACAGCAAACACTTCGCGCCGCTGGGCGAGCACCGCGGCGTCAAGGTGCTGGCCGTCTTCACGCACGGCCCGGGCATCATCTTCAACAGCAAGAAGCCCGTCACCAGTGCAGCCGATGCCGCGTCGCTGAAGTTCCGCATCGGCGGCGGCAACATCAACGAATTGTCCAAGGCGATGGGCTGGAACACCACGCTGAAGCCGGCACCCGAATCGTTTGAATTGCTGTCCACGGGTGTGATGGATGGCACCTTCTTCCCCGACGAGTCGGTGGCCGCTTTCAAGCTCGGCATGATCAAGCACGCCACCACCTTCCCGGGCGGTCTGTACAACACCAGCTTCGTCTTCATGATGAACCCGGCCAAGTACAACAGCCTGTCGGCGCAGGACAAGGCGGTCATCGACAAGCTGTCGGGCGAACGGGTGGCGCGCCTGTTCGGTGAAGGCTGGGATCGGGTGGACGCTGCGTCGCGTGACGGCGTGCAGAAGACCCAGGGTGTGGCCCGTGTGCAAGCCAGCAAGGAATTCATCAAGGCCGTGGCCGACAAGCAGGACTATCTGGAAACGCGCTGGGCGGCACAGGCGCAGGTGCGTGGCCTGCAGGACCCGAAGGCCGTGCTGGCCGCTTTCCGTGCCGAGATTGCCAAGGCCAAGTAGCTCCGGCCCGTGCTGAAGAAGCTTGAACGCTGGCTGACCTGGAGCTGCGGCCTGCTGGCCGCTGCGGCCTTGTTCACCATCATGTGGCTGACCCTGGTGGACGTGATGGGACGCAAGTTCCTTGACCACTCCGTTCCCGGCGGGCTGGAGATGACCGAGATCCTGATGGTGATCGTCATCTTCGGCGCCCTGCCGCTGGTGAGTTGGCGTCACGAACACGTGGTCTTCGATTCGCTGGATCACCTTGTGCCCGAGGGCCTGAAACGTCTGCAGGCGCGCCTGGTGCATGGGGTGTGCAGCGGGCTGTTTGGTTTGCTGGCATGGCTGCTGACCCAGCGCGCCGCACGATTTGCCGAGTACACCGAAGTCACCGTGCACCTGCAACTGCCCATGGCGCCCGTCGCCTGGCTGATGGCCGCGCTGCTGGCACTGACAGCGCTGCTGCATCTGGTCTTGCTGTTTGCGCCGGATGCAGCCGGTGGCAGCGCACCCGCGGGTGCGGCACCCACCACGGGAAGCGTATGACCGAAGCCGCACTGGGCTTTCTGGGCGTCTTTGCACTCGCTTTCCTGCGCATCCCGCTGGCCTTGGCGATGTGCATCGCCGGCATCGTCGGCCTGGGGCTGATGCGCGGCTGGCCGGCGGTGTTTGCCAGCACCAGCCAGGTCGTGTTCGAGACCGGCTTCCAGTACGTGCTGTCGGTGATCCCGCTGTTCGTGCTGATGGGCAACCTCGTCTCGCGAGCGGGCATGGCCCGTGAACTGTTTGCAGCCGCCAACGCCTTTGTCGGCCACTTCAAGGGCGGCCTGGCGA
Organism: Rubrivivax sp.; assembly: GCA_031429255.1. Lineage (GTDB taxonomy): Bacteria > Pseudomonadota > Gammaproteobacteria > Burkholderiales > Burkholderiaceae_C > Rubrivivax. The sequence continues at coordinate 8,673 of JANOZF010000062.1, read as the reverse complement.
TGGCCAGCATCATCGCCTCGGGGGGCTTCGGCGCCATCTGCGGCTCGTCCATCGCCACCGCGGCCACGATGTCGCGCGTGGCCTACCCGGAAATGAAACGCCACGGCTACAAGGACAGCCTGGCCACCGGCGCCATCGCGTCCGGCGGCACGCTGGGCATCCTGATTCCGCCGTCCACCATCATGGTGATCTATGGCGTGATGACGGAAACCGACATCGGCAAGCTGTTCGTCGCCGGCATTCTGCCTGGCATCGTGGCCATCGTCTGCCTGTGTCTTGCGGTGGTCTACTTCACCTGGCGCGATCCAGAAGCCGGCCCCCCGGCTCAGCGCATGAACTGGGCGCAGCGAATCCAGACGCTGCGCGGCATCTGGGGCGTGGTGATGCTGTTTGCGCTGGTCATCGGCGGCATCTACGGCGGCGTGTTCACCGCCACCGAAGGGGCCGGTGTGGGCGCGGCCGGGGCTTTCCTGTTCGCGTTCTTCAGGCGCACCTTGAGCTGGAAGCTGCTGTTCGAGATCCTGCTGGAAAGCGCACGCACGACAGCGATGCTGTTTGCCATCCTGATCGGCGCGATGGTGTTCACCAGCTTCATCAACTTCACCAGCATGCCTGTTGACTTGCGCAACTTCATTCAACAGTTCAGCCCACACCCGATTATGGTGGTGGTGGTGATGATGGCCATCTACGTGCTGCTGGGCACGGTGATGGAAGAACTGTCGATGGTGCTGCTGACCATACCGGTGTTCTTCCCCGTCATCACCACGCTGGGCTTCGACCCGGTGTGGTTCGGCATCCTGATCGTCTGCATCGTCGAGATCGGCATGATTTCGCCGCCCGTGGGCATGAACCTCTTCGTGCTGAACGCGTTGTTGCCCGATGTGCCGATGAACTCCATGTACCGCGGCGTGTGGCCCTTCGTCGCCGCCGACGTGGTACGCCTGTGCATCCTGATTGCGTTCCCCATCATCTCGCTGTGGCTGCCGGGCTTCATGACGCGCTGATCGAGCGCGGCCGTCACGTCTGACCCTGAAGGGCTGGTGCCGCCTACTGCACCGGCCCCTTCAACGCACGCGGCACGGGGATCGACATGGTCTCGATGCCTTCTTCACGCAAGGCCTCGCGCTCTTCAGACGAGGCCTGGCCGCGAATGCCGCGCTGCGGCTCTTCGCCATAGTGCATGCGCCGCGCTTGTTCGGCAAAGCGGTGGCCCACGTCGTCGGTGTTGGCCATCAGGTGCCGCACCGTCTGCAACCAGGCGGCCTGCAGGTCGGCCGGCATGGTGGTCTGCACGTCCGTGTCCCCCGGCTTGCCCTGGGCTGGCGCTTCAGGCTTGGTCGAGGCAGGTTCCACGCTGCCCCGCGCGGTGTGCAGGTGGAGCCTGGGCGCTGAAGGCATGCGGCTGATGACGTGGTCGCCGCACAGCGGGCATTCGATGGCCGAGCGAGCCGTCTGGTCGGCGAAATCGTCTTCAGACGCGAACCAGCCTTCGAAGCTGTGGTGGTGCGCACAACGCAGGTTCAGCACCTTCATGGTGTCGTCCCACTGACGCGTTGTTGCACCGAAACCGGGTCGCGGGCCTGCTCGGCAGCCTGCCAGTTCCAGGGCCGCTGCCCGGCCATGCGCTGGCACAGCCAGTGCAGCCCGATCAGGGTCTTGGCGTCGGGCAGTTCGTCGTTGCCATCCAGGGCCAGCAGCTGCTGCGGCGTCATCAGCACCGTCTCGACGAACTCGCCTTCGTCGAGCTGCTTCGCACCACCGACCAGACCGCGCGCAAACCAGATCCAGATGCTCTCGGTGGAGTACGCCGCGGCGTTGTGCAACTCACCGCCATAGGCCCATTCGCGCGCCGTGTAACCGGTTTCTTCGCGCAGTTCGCGTTTGGCGCAGGCCAAGGTGGATTCACCGTGATCGCGCTTGCCAGCCGGGAATTCGAGCAACACCTTGGACAGCGGATAGCGGTACTGGCGCACCAGCACCAGGCTGCCATCGTCGAGCATCGGCACCACGGCCACCGCGCCACCGTGACGGATGAACTCGCGCGTGGCCAGGCTGCCGTCGGGCAGGCTCACGTCGTCGCGGCAGACCTCGAGAAAACCGCCGCTGAGCAGGGTTTGACCGCCCAGGCGCCGTTCGATCAGATGCTGTTCCGGTGCGTCACTCATCAACAGCACGGCGCCTCTGGCCTAACTGGCCAGCGCCTTGACGATGGCGTCACGGCACAAGGCCATCAGGCCGCCCGAGAAAGGGCCGAACAGCAGCACCGCCGCGCCATTGATGGCCAGCAGCGCGGTCACACCTTGCGCACGGTCCAGCGCATGGGCATGCACCGGCTCGTCGAACCACATCACCTTCACCACACGCAGGTAGTAGAAGGCACCGACGAGAGAGAAGACCACGGCCACGACGGCCAGACCGATGTACAGCGGCACGTTGGTAGTGACGAGGGCCTGGATGACGGCCAGCTTGGCAAAGAAGCCCACCATCGGCGGCACGCCGGCCAGCGAGAACATGAACACCGTCATCACGCCGGCCACCCACGGGCTGCGCCGCGCCAGCCCGGCCAGGTCGCTGATCTCTTCACTCTCAAAGCCGCGCTGCGACAGGTACATGATGAGGCCGAAGGTACCGAGCGTGGTCAGCACGTAGGCCACCAGGTAGAACATCGCCGAGCTGTAGGCGTTGCCCGCCGACAGCGTGTTGCCGCTGACCACGCCAGCGCTCAAGCCCAGCACGATGAAGCCCATCTGCGCGATGGTGGAATAGGCCAGCATGCGCTTCAAGTTGGTCTGCGCGATGGCGGCCAGGTTGCCAACCGCCAACGACGCCACGGCCAGCACGATGAACATCTGCTGCCAGTCCACGGCCAGGCCCAGCATGCCCTCCACCAGCAACCGGATGGTCATCGCGAAGGCAGCGAACTTGGGCGCACCGCCGATGAGCAGCGTCACCGACGTCGGTGCGCCCTGGTAGACGTCGGGCACCCACATGTGGAAAGGTGCCGCGCCCAGCTTGAAGGCCAGACCGGCGACAACAAAGACGACGCCGAACACCAGCACCTCGCGGTTGATGCGTCCGGTGGCGATGCTCTCGAACACTTTCGGGATCGTGAGCGTGCCGGTGGCGCCGTACATCATGCTCAGGCCGTAGAGCAAAAAACCGCTGGCCAGCGCGCCGAGCACGAAGTACTTCATCGCCGCTTCGGTGGCGATGGCATGGTCGCGGCGCAGCGCCGTCAGCGCATACAGCGACAGGCTCATCAACTCCAGGCCCAGGTACATGACCAGGAAGTTGTTGGCCGAGCACATCACCGAAATGCCCAGCAGCACAAAGAGGCTGAGCGAGTAGAACTCGCCCTTGAGCATGTCACGCGGCGCCAGGGTGTGGCGCGCGTAGGCCAGCGTGGCCATCATGGCCAGCGCGGCAAACCGCGCCAGCAGGTGCCCCATGGGGTCGACCACCACCATGCCGTTCATGCCGTAGCCGGCCTCGCCGCTGCCATGGGCGCTGGCGTGCAGCCAGGCAAAGCCGGCAATGGCCAGCTGGGTCAGCCAGAAAGTGGGGCGGCGTTCGGGGTCGGTCACGAAGAGATCGGCCAACAGCACCACGCAGGCCATCACCAGCAGCCACAGCTCGGGTTGGACGACGGACCAGTTCATCGAGGTCATGTTCTTGGGGCTCAGAGGCTGAGAGTTTTTCGAGCGTGCCCGAGCAGCACGTCAAAACGTGTCCGATCTAGGCGCAAAGCGGAGCTGTAGCTCGGGCTACAGCGAGCACTTGCAACGACGAGCGGGCACGATTTGGCGTGATGAGCGGGCATGATTGAAAGACTCTCATCCTCTTAGTTGAGCTTGGGTGCGGCCACGTGCTTGAGCAACTCGGCCACGGACACGTTCATCACGTCGGTGAAGGGCTTCGGGTACAGACCCATCCACATCACGGCGATGGCCAGCACGGCCAGCATCAGGAATTCGCGGCCGTTGATGTCCACCAGCGTCTTCACGTCGTCATTGGCGACGTCGCCAAAGTAGACCCGCTTGACCATCCACAGCGTGTAGGCGGCACCGAAGACGAGCGTGGTGGAAGCCAGCGCCGCGATCCAGAAGTTGTATTTCACCGCGCCCAGGATCACCATCCACTCGCCGACAAAACCGGCCGTGCCCGGCAGCCCGCAGTTGGCCATCGCGAACAACACTGCAAAGGCGGCAAACTTGGGCATGGTGTTGGCCACGCCGCCGTAGCTGGCGATCTCGCGGCTGTGCACGCGGTCGTACAGCACGCCGATGCACAGGAACATGGCGCCGGAGACGAAGCCGTGGCTGATCATCTGCACGATGGCGCCGGTCATGCCCAGGTCGTTGAAGATGAAGAAGCCCAGCGTCACGAAACCCATGTGCGCAATGGAGCTGTAGGCCACCAGCTTCTTCATGTCCTGCTGCACCAGCGCCACGAGGCCGATGTACAGCACCGCCACCAGGCTGAGCGTGATGATCACCCAGTCGTAGCCGCGCGCCGCATCAGGTGCGATGGGCAGGCTGAAACGCAGAAAACCGTAGGCGCCCAGCTTCAGCATGATGGCCGCCAGCACCACCGAGCCACCCGTGGGCGCTTCCACGTGGGCGTCGGGCAACCACGTGTGCACCGGCCACATCGGCACCTTCACCGAAAAGGCCGCAAAGAAGGCAAAGAACAGCAGCGTCTGCGCGTTCAGCGGCAGCGGCAGCTTGTGCCAAGTGAGGATGTCGAAGCTGCCGCCGCTCTTGAAGTACAGATAGACCAGCGCCACCAGCATCAGCAGCGAACCGGCCAGCGTGTAGAGGAAGAACTTGAAGGCTGCATACACGCGCTTCGGGCCGCCCCAGATGCCGATGATGATGTACATCGGTATCAGCGTGGCTTCGAAGAACACATAGAACAGCATGCCGTCGAGCGCGCAGAACACACCCACCATCAGCCCGCTGAGGATGAGGAAGGCCCCCATGTACTGCGCCACGCGGTCGGTGATGACCTCCCAGCCAGCGATGATGACCACCACGGTGATGAAGGCCGTCAGCGGCACGAACCACATCGACAGGCCGTCCACCCCCAGGTGGTAATGCATGTTGAAGCGTTCGATCCAGGATATCTTCTCGACAAACTGCATGGCCGCGGTGCCGGTGTTGAAACCGGTGATCAGCGGCAGCGTGACCAGCAGCGACGCCAGCGCACCCGCCAGGGCCAGCGCACGCACGACGCCAGCGTGTTGATCGCGGCCCACCGCCAGCAGCAGCGCGCCGAAGGCTATCGGCAGCCAGATCGCGATGCTCAGCAAGCCCATCTTCTGTTCTCTCTCAGTCTTCTTGGCATGTTGTTGCTATGTTCTTGGTGGTGACTGCAGGCGCTCAGGCGCCCTTGGCGTGAAAGTCAGCGGATGGCCGTGCCAAACAGGTAGGGCCAGAGCTGCCAGGTCAGCAGCACGAAGATGCCCAGCAACATCACCAACGCATAGGTGTACAGGCGCCCGGTCTGGAATTGCCGCACCACGGCGCTGAGGCTGCCCACGGCACCGGCAGAGCCATTGATGGCGCCGTCGATCACCGCTTCGTCGCCGCCCTTCCACAAGCCACGGCCGAGCAGGCGGGCTCCGGCGGCCAGCACGTGCTCGTTGAACCAGTCCAGGTAGTACTTGTTTTCCAACACCTTGACCAACGGGCTGAGCGCACGGCCGAGGGCCGCAGGGATGGCCGGCTGCAACACATAGAACCACCACGCGATGGCCACGCCCGCGAGCGCCAGCCAGAACGGCAACGTGGTCAACCCGTGCAAGGCCATCGCAGCAGCGCCATGGAAGCCCGCAGCCAGTTCTTTCATGGCGTGGTGCTTGCTGGCGTCCACGACGATGGCGTCCTTGAAGAAGTCGCCGAACAGCATTGGCTGGATGGCCAGGAATCCGATCACCACCGACGGGATGGCCAGCAGCACCAGCGGCGCCGTCACCACCCACGGCGATTCATGCGGCGTGTGGTCGTGATGCCCGCCATGCCCGTGATCGTCGTCGTGCGCGTGGTCGTCTTCCGGCGGAAAGGGCTTGTGGTGGAAACGTTCCTTGCCGTGGAAGACCAGGAAGTACATGCGGAACGAATAGAACGCGGTGACGAAGACACCGGCCGTGACCGCGAAGATGGCAAAGCTGGTGCCCGGCAGGTGCGTGGCGTGCACGGCTTCGATGATGCTGTCCTTGCTGTAGAAGCCGGCGAACAGTGGCGTGCCGATGAGCGCCAGGCTGCCCAGCAGCGCGGTGATCCAGGTGATCGGCATGTGCTTGCGCAGGCCACCCATGTTGCGGATGTCCTGGTCATGGTGCATGCCGATGATCACGCTGCCGGCGGCCAGGAACAGCAGCGCCTTGAAGAACGCATGCGTCATCAGGTGAAACACCGCCACGCTGTAGGCCGAGGCACCCAGCGCCACCGTCATGTAGCCCAGTTGGCTGAGTGTGGAATAGGCCACCACGCGCTTGATGTCGTTCTGGATGATGCCCAGGAAACCCATGAAGAGCGCCGTGATGGCGCCGATCACCAGCACGAAATTCAACGCCGTTTCCGAGAACTCAAACAGAGGACTCATGCGCGCCACCATGAAGATGCCCGCCGTCACCATCGTGGCGGCGTGGATGAGTGCGCTGATGGGCGTGGGGCCTTCCATCGAATCGGGCAGCCAGACGTGCAGCGGGAACTGCGCGCTCTTGCCCATGGCGCCGATGAACAGGCAGATGCAGGTGACCGTGATCAGCATCCAGTCGCCGCCGCCAAACGGGTTGGCAAAGGTCAGCTTGGCCAGTTCAGGCGCCTTGGCGAAGGCTTCGCCGTAGTTCAGCGTGCCGGCATGGGCCACGATGAGGCCGATGCCCAGGATGAAGCCGAAGTCACCCACGCGGTTGACCAGAAAAGCCTTCATGTTGGCAAACACGGCCGTCGGTTTCTTGAACCAGAAGCCGATCAGCAGGTAGCTCACCAGGCCCACCGCTTCCCAGCCAAAGAACAGCTGCAGGAAGTTGTTGCTCATCACCAGCATCAGCATGCTGAAGGTGAACAGGCTGATGTAGCTGAAGAAGCGCTGGTAGCCCGGGTCGCCTTCCATGTAGCCGATGGTGTAGATGTGCACCATCAAAGATACGAAGGTCACCACCACCATCATCATCGCCGTCAGGCCGTCGACCAGGAAGCCGACTTCCATCACCAGCTTGCCGAGCACCATCCACTCGTACACGGTGGCGTTGTAGCGCGCGCCGGCGTTCACCTGCGACAGCACCATCGTCGAGCAGATGAAGGCGATCAGCACGCCCAGGATGGTGACGGTGTGTGCGCCGCGCTGGCCCACCCACTTGCCGGCCAGGCCGGCGATCAAGGCGCCAGCCAGCGGCGCCAGCGGGATCGTGAGCAACAGCCCTGTGGAAATTGTGGAGGCCATGTAAGGGCTTAGCCTTTGAGCTCGTCGAGCTCTTCGACGTTGATCGACGCGCGGTTGCGGAACAGCACCACCAGGATGGCCAGGCCGATGGCCGACTCGGCCGCCGCCACGGTGAGGATGAAGAACACGAACACCTGGCCGGCCATGCGGTCGGCCTCCAGCGGCAGGTAGTGCGAGAAGGCAATGAAATTCAGGTTCACGGCCAGCAGCATCAGCTCGATCGCCATCAGCAACACGATGAGGTTGCGGCGGTTCAGGAAGATGCCGATCACCGACAACGCAAACAGGATGCCGCCCAGCGACAGGTAGTGCCCCAGCGTGATGGGTCCGAGCGTCATGCTGCACCACCTTGCTTGGGCGCGGCGGCGCCGTCAGGTGCCGGTTTGGGTAGCGAAGGTGACTCCACCGTGGGCGCCATCTTCACGATGCGCATGCGGTCGGCCTTGCGCGCACGCACCTGCTCGCCCGGGTTCATGTGGCGGCTGTCCTTGCGCGCGCGCAGCGTCAGCGCGATGGCGGCCACGATGGCCACCAGCAGCAGCACCGCCGCCAGCTGCAGCGGATACAGATACTGCGTGTAGATCTCAATGCCCAGCAGCTTGGTGTTGCCCAGTTCCAGCGCCTTGGCGCTGGCAGCGGGTGCTTCCAGCTGGAATCCGCGCATCAGCACCAGCGCCATCTCCAGCGCAATCAGTGCGCCCACCAGGCCGGCCATCGGCATATGCTGCCAGAAGCCCTGGCGGAATTCGTCGGAATTGATGTCCAGCATCATCACCACGAACAGGAACAGCACCATCACCGCGCCCACGTAGACCAGCACCAGCGTGATGGCCAGGAACTCGGCGCGCAGCAGCATCCAGATGCAGCTGGCGCTGAAGAACGACAGCACCAGGAAGAGGGCCGCATGCACCGTGCTGCGCGCCGTAATGACGCGAAACGCGGCAAGCAGCAGCACGGCGGCGAAGACATAGAAGAGGGCGGTGATCGAGTCCATGGTTCTTTGTTGATCGCGCGTAGGGCTAAGCCGGGCCAGACCTAGCGGTACTTGGCATCTGCTGCCCGGTTGGCGGCAATCTCTTTTTCGTAGCGGTCACCAACGGCCAGCAGCATGTCCTTGGTGAAGTACAGGTCGCCGCGCTTTTCGCCGTGGTATTCGAAGTGGTGGGTCTCGACGATGCTGTCCACCGGGCAGCTCTCTTCGCAGAAGCCGCAGAAGATGCACTT
>JANOZF010000061.1:0-32710 GCA_031429255.1 Rubrivivax sp. | reverse complement strand
CCCGGCCATCGCCACATCGGACAGCCCCCGGCGCAACGGCGAAGTGCCTTGGCCCAGGGTTTCGGAATAGAACTTGGGGCTGGCAATGGGGCCATCGGTCCAGGCACTGGACGAAGGACCGAAGTTGAACCACGCCGACAGTTCGTTGCGCTTGGTTTGCAGCTTGAGTTCGGAATAGGTGAAGTCCAGCGTCGCGCGGATGTTGTTGACCGGCGCATATTGCAGCGTCAGCTGGCCGTTGGTGCGCTGGCGCTGCACGCCGTTGACGCTGTAGATCAGGTTTTGCGGCAGCGAGTACAGGTCGTCGGCCTTGGGCTTGTTGGTGATGTCAGCCGGGTTGGCGTTGCTGGCACTGGCCAGCGCGCCCGAGTTGCCGCGGCTCACGATCCAGCCGCCGCCCACGGCGGCCTGGTTGTAGCCCAGGTCCCGTTCCTGGTAGCTGCCGCTCAGTGCGACTCCGAACTTGCCATCGGCGAAGGTGTTGCTGTAGATGCCCGACACCTCGGGCGAGAACTCCTTGCCCGCCATGGTGCTGGGCAACCGGCTGTTGGAGGTGTCAACCACGCCCTTGACGCCGAAGCTGCCGCGTTGCCCCGGGTTGTCCAGCGGGCGCGCGGTCAGGATGTTGATGGTGGCGCCGATGCCACCCGTGGGTGTGCTGGCGCGGCTGGTCTTGTAGACCTCGATGCCTGCCACGGCTTCCGACGCCAGGTTGCCAAAGTCGAAGGCGCGCGAATTGGAGGGCCCGGTGTCGGCAATGCTGGAAGCCGGCATCTGCCGGCCGTTCAGCAGCACCAGGTTGAAGTCGGGGCCGACGCCGCGCACCGTGACGCGCGAGCCTTCACCGATGGACCGGTCGATGGACACGCCGCTGAGGCGCTGCAACGACTCGGCCAGGTTGGTGTCCGGAAATTTGCCGATGTCTTCGGCCGAGATGCCGTCCACCACGCCCTGCCCGTCGCGCTTGAGCGCCAGCGAAGAAATCATGCTGGAGCGGATGCCCTTGACGACGATGGTTTGCGTGGCCTCGGCCTGGCCGGCCGCCGGCGCTTGTTGCGCCAGGGCGCCGCTGGCCCCCGTGACCAGCATCGCGCAAGCCGCTGCCAGCTCGGTGACGCGGAAGGCCGGGCGCGCAGGCTGCTTGCGGCAGGGCAGTTGGTGTACTTGACTCACGGCGTCTCCAAGATGATCTGTATCGGGTTGGGCTCTGCGATCGACCGGCGATCAGCGACTGGCATCCGTGTGGCACCGCCCACAGGGCGGTGTGACGGCCAAAAACCGACTTCGGATGAAAGCGCTTTCAGCAGCTTACTGGCGCGGGCTGGACTTGTGTCCTAGTGGATGTACGGGGGTCGGGACGGCGCCGGCTTGCGCAGCGGGTGGGGAGGTGGGCTGGACCGCGTGGCAGGCCCCGCCGCCCCGGACTGCCGCCGAAGGTGTGTGGGTGAGGCTGAACCGCTACTGCAGCGGACGCGCCAGGTACACCCCCTCGCGCCCCACGGTGGGCGCGCGCGCGGGCATCAGCACGGTGCAGTCGTCACACAGCGCGCGGATCTCGGTGCTGCCATCGGTGGCGATGAGCTCGCCCTCGGCAAAGGTCTCGAAGCCCAGCAGCGGCCGCACAAAGCGAAATTCTGGCGTCGTGACCATGCAGGTCTGCAGCAGGCCAAATCGCCGCTGCGGCGCGCCGGTGGCGGCCAAGGGGCGGTCTATCAGGCCGAAATGCGCCACGAAATCCAGCGCCACGTCGATCGCCAACTCACTGGTGGCACGCAGGAAGTGCTGGCCACACTCGGCCACCAGGGCCACGCCCGCACTCTCGCCTTGGCCGTGGCGGCCGTGCTGAATGAGCGGCGTGCCCGAGCCCAGCCCTTGCGGCATCACCAGGTGCACGGCCGGCCGGCCGATGGCGGCTGCGGCGTGGCCATTGCGGCTGGACTGCGGGTAGACCCAGAACGGCTGCACCGCCTGGCTGGTGGAATGAATGTCCAGAATGTGGTCGGCGGCCGCCACCACGGGGCGCAGTTCACGCGCTCGCTTGAGCTCCGGGCTGTCTTCGTTGCCGTCCAGCCACGCCGGCGACCAGATGCGGTTCAGGTTGTGCACCAGTTGCCGGCTCTCGAAAGGCCGCGCCGGGTCGAAACTCTCGTAGGCGGCCACGTTGGCAAAGCTGATGGTCAGCGTGCCGATCAGCGGGCGCACGCCGGTGTCCAGCAAATGCGTGGCAGCGGTCATGCCGCAGAACTCGTTGCCATGGGTCAGCGCGTTGACGAGCACGTGCGGGCCGGGCTGGCCGGAATCGAAGCGGTGCACATAGTCGACGCCGACGTTGCCCACGCGGTAAGGCGACAGGTCGCGCGGCAAGACTTCCAAGGTGGGGGTGTCGCTGATCATCGGGGCTCCAGGTGGCTGGCGGGATTGTCACCGCGCAGCCTGCGGGGCCGGCCCACGCCAAGGCGGCAAGACCGGGAGAGGGCCACCGCCCCGGCATCATTGCCAGATGCGCACGTGTTCGATCTCCATCGTCACCGGGAAGATGCCGTCATCCACCGAGCCACCCAACACACCGCCGATGGCAATGTTCAGCAGCAAGTACTGCGGCGCGTCGAAAGGCCAGAAGCGGCGGCCGGTGCGCGGATTGGGGTAGCGGAAGTACATGACGCCGTCGACACCGACGGCAATCTCGTCGGCGGTCCAGTGCAACTGGTAGTCGTGAAAGGCGGTGCAGGCGTCGCTGACCTGGGTGGCAGCACCCTGCCCTGCCCCGCCGCTGCCGCCTTGTGTATGGACGGTTCCGAACACCCGGCTGGGGTTGCTGCCCACCTGTTCCATGATGTCGATTTCGCCGTCGTCGGGCCATACACCCCCCGTGCCCAGCATCCAGATGGCCGGCCAGGTGCCGCGCCCGCAGGGCAGCTTGGCGCGAATCTCGAAAAAGCCGTAGGTCCAGGCCGCCTTGCCGCGTGTGATCAGGCGTGTGGAGGTGTAGCGCTGGCCGCCCCAGTCGGGCGCGGTGCTCAGGCTTTCGCGCCGTGCGGTGATGCGCAGCTTGCCCGCGCTGACCTGCGCGTTGTCCAGCCGCGGGCCGCTGTAGTACTGCAGCTCGTTGTTGTACCAACCCAGGCGGTTGCGGTCGGTGTCGTAGGCCCAGCGGGTGGCGTCGGGCAGACCGTCGACGTTGAACTCATCAGCCCACACCAGGCGGTAGCTCGCGGGCACATAGGGCGGATTGGCTGACGGTGCGGGGGCTGGAACCGGCGCGGGTGCCGGGACTGGCACGGGTGCAGGGGCCGGCGCCACCGCAACGGGCGCCGGCGCAGCCGCTGTTCCGCCACCGCCGCAGGCCTGCAGCAGGGCCACGGTGGCCATCAGCAGCAGCACGCGCCGCGCTTGTTCAGTCTGCATCATGAAAGCTCCATCCTGCCGTCCTGGCTCCAGACTCCCGGGCGCGCACTGCCGTCACAGCGCCGTTCAAAACCCGATCTCGGCTTGGACTTCCTGCACGCCGCCCGGCTCGAAGCGCGCCTGCGGGCAGTCTTCCCAGACACCATTGCGCCGCACGCGCAGCCGCGTGGCCGGCCCGCGCCGGTAGGTGTAGGCCACGCCATTGCGCGTGAAGCGCAACGCGCCGCCTTCGGGCACTTCGGCTTCGTCCAGCAGCACCGGGCGGAACAGGAGCCAGCCCTCGCGCATGCACAGCCCCAGTTCGCCCCAGCGCGTGAGGATCTCTTCCTTCACCTGCCCGGTCATGCCCGGCTGCTGCGCGCCGCCTTCGCCGGGCGTGTGGCTGTAGGGGTCGGCCGGAAAAGCACCGTAGTCGGCCGCACTCTTGCGGTAGCCCAAGCCATCGCGCACACGGCGGTAGAACTGCTGCAGCGCCGGCAACTCGGGCGCTTGCACTTCGGCGGCTTCGAACACCCGTTCCTGAACCGCCAGCAGCAGCTTGGCCACCATGTGCCAGTAGATGCAGCCCAGGCCCTCGTAGCCGAACATGGTGCCCGAACGGCCGGTGAAGGCGTGGTGCTGAAGCAGGCGTTCATAGGCCTCGGCCAGCGGCACCAGCGCCGGGCCCAGGTCGGCGCCCGCGGCCTCCAGGTCGCCGCGGTTGGCCAGCGCCGGCGCAAAACGAACCGTGCCGTCGCTCTGCGTTTGCAGCAGGTCGCCGCGGCCGGCGGCCAGCAAGGCTTGCACCACCGGCAGGGACAAGGCGTCGGCGTCCAGGCGGTTGCGATCGAAGAAGCCCGGCAACTGACGGTCGGGGTAGAGCAGAAATGATTTCCGACCCGGCGTGTACAGCGGGCTATCAAACAGCGACTGCAGCAGCGCCACCGCTTCGGCCAGCGACAGGTAGCCGCTGGACAGCAGCGCCACCTGGCCTTCCAGCATCGGGTACAGGCGCGAGATCTCGGCCACGCCGGGCTTGAAGGCGACGAGCTTGTAGCTGTCGAACAGCCCGTCGTCGCGGCGGCAGCGTGCCAGCGTGGCGTCGACCAGCACCAGCAGATCGCGCGCCACGTCCACCAGCGCGCCCTCGGGCGCCTGCACCAGGTGGCGCGACGGTGCGCCCTGGTAGGCAGCGGCGCGCCAGGGATCGAGGATGGCGCCGGCGCCGTCGAGAAAGGCGCGGCGCTGGGTGTCGTCATCCACCGCCGTCAGCGGCGTGGCACGCACCAGGGCGCCGAACCGCTGCAAGGCCTGCAGTGTGGATGCCGGCAGCGTGAAGCTGCGCTGCGCGGCCGGCAGTGCAAGCAGGAAGTCGATGAAGCGCCGCAGCTGCGCCAGACTCACCACCGACACCCCGTTGCCCACCAGCGCGTTGTTGGCGTCGTTCCATTCCGGCCGCTGCGTGTGCAGCCACAGGCCGGCGCCGGGCAGCAGCGAACCCGCCTTGGCCAGCAGGATGGTGGCCAGCTTTTCGCCCAGCGTGGCGAGCACCGGCAGGCCGTCGTCGCCGCACACGCGCAGCCCGTCGGCGCCCAGCGCTTGCTGCCGCTGCAGGGCGCGGGCGTGCGCGGCGGCGTCGAATTCGATCGTGTGCTTGGGGCTGGCCGTCTGCTCGGCGTGGGCTTTCAGCCGATAGGGAATGTCGGCGAAGCTGAACAGCGCCCGGTCCCACAGGCTGGCCAGCAGCGCGGGTTCATGGGCCTGGGCGGCCTCCATCAACTTCAGCAGGTAGATGACCTGGTGGTCGCCCCAGTAGCCGATGTGGCTCCAGGGGTTGTCGGGCTCGATGACCTCCCAGTCGATGCCGTCGCGGCCGATGCGGTAGGGGTTGTAGCCGTCGCTCGACATGGCCCCGAGGAAGACCGTGATCATCGAACCGACAAAAGCGGGTTCGCTGGGCACCAGGGCTTCCCAGTTCTGGAAGATGTCGCGCCAGTTGCCCTGGTAGCTGAGCACGCGCTGGCCGGCAGCGTCGCGCACGCGGATGGAGAACTTGTTCCACGGCCGGCTGGGGTCGCCGTGGCGGCGGCTGAAGCTCAGCGGCAGGTACTCCATCACCAGCCGTTCGGCCTGCGCCCCGCCAGCGCCGCGTACGGCCTGCAGCGCAAAGTCGCGCGGCATGCGTGCCGGCCAGGCAGCGGCAGCCGACTTCATCGTGGCACCCAGCGCATGGTGGCGCTGCTGCACAAAGGCCAGCAGATCGTCGCGCGGCAGCATCGCGCCGTCGACGAAGACGCCGCCGCGCATGATGTTGAACAGCACGTTGGCGCGGTGGTGGGCGGCGGCCATGGCGTCACCGGACTGTTGGAAGGCATCGGCCCGCGCCAGCAGTTCATCCAGGCCCGCGGTGTTGTCGCTGCGGGCCTGCGCGATGTCTTGCACCGTGCCGCCGCCCCGCTTCAGCCGCTGCGCCAGCTCGAATGCCTGCACCTGCGAGGCCGGGCCGTCGATGACGAGGTGCCACTCCGGCGCCGCAGCGCCTTCTGCGCCGACAACGGCTTCGAAGTTGACGAGAAAGGCGCCGCGGCGGCCCCGCGTCAGCGCTTCAGGCTCGATCTGGCTGGTGCGGCAAAAGCGCTCGACCTGCTTCGCCGAGAGCACCGTCTTTGCACCCGCCGGCAGGCCGGCATGCCAGACGGTCAGCGCTTGAAACGACTCCTTGGGCTCGGCGCGGTCCCAGATCTGCGCGTACAGCGTGAAAAGGCCCAGGCGTCCGCCGGCAGCGGCTTCGTTCCACTTGTAGGCATCGGTCAGGCTGCTCATGGTGGCCGAGGTCTTCACGCCCACACCCGGGGGCATCAGGTTCAGCACGCCGTCCAGCACCTTCACGCGCCGCGCCGGGCCGCCGCCCAGCGGCAGCAGACGTGACGTGCGCACCAGCCCCAACGCGGCCGAGGTGAACCACTCCATCTCGAAGGCCAGCCCGGCACCGGCGTGCTCTTCGCGCAGGCGGATGCGCGTGGACGACAGGTTCTTCCACACCGAACGCAGCGGCGCCTGGCCTGCCAGTTGCGGCGCGAAGGGCTGCCACAGTGAATGTTCTGCGGGGCCGGCCTCACCCTCGATCAGGATCCAGGTTCGCGGCCCCGTGTGTTCCCAGCGCGTGTGGATCTTGTCCACAGTCTCGTAGGGAAAGAAGGCGCCCTCTTCGTCGCGCCGCCCGGCAGCCAGCGACCCGCCGCTGGAGACAAAGGCCCAGAGGTCGCTGTCGCCGGCCAGCACCATGAAAAACGGCGGCTGGCGGTCAGTGCCTTCGATGCGGTACCAGGTTTCACCGCCGTCGTCGACGAAGCCGCCCACCGAACCCGCGTCTGCACCCGGGAAGCCGTGGGGCACAGGCACAGGCACAGGCTCAGGCGCAGGTGAAGGAGCGGGAGCAGCAGAGCCGCGGTGACCTGAAAGCGCTTTCATGGGAGGGTGATCATACCGATGCTGTGGCGGGCAGCGCCCGTTCTCGAACCTCGCAGGCGCAGACACGGTGCGGTGCAGCGGCACCGCCCGGCCGGCACGCCAGTCTCAAGGGCTGCCCGTTCCGTACTTGGCCCGTTCGTCTTTGTCCCACAGGCCCCATTGCGTGCCCACTTCGCCTTCCTGCTGCTGCTTCCACGGCTCGTCGAACGACGAAAAGTAGAACAGCTTGACGCCTTCGCGGCGGCCCCATTGCTGCACGTCGATGAAGTACTTCATCGCGTTGTCGGGCGACGGCACGGCCGCGCCCACGGGCTTGCCTTGGCTCGGCCAACCGGTCTCGGCGACGACGACGGGCTTGTCGCCACCGGCGACTTTCACCAGAGCGACCATGCGGCGCAGGTACTGCGCGGCCAGGTCGATGTCGGCGCCTTCCCAGAACGGATAGCAGTTGGGCAGCAGCACGTCGCAGGCGGCCACCAGCGCAGGCCGCTGCAGGAATTCGTAGTAAGCGTCGACGCAACCCACTTCCACGGTCTCGGGCACCGCCGCCTTCACGCGCTGGATGTAGCCCAGCAGGTCCTGTTCGGGCAGTTCCCCGCGCAACAGCACCTCGTTGCCGACCACGGCGATGTCGACCATGCCTTCCTGCGCCAGCGTGATCAGGGCCTGGATCTCCCGTTCGTTGCGCTCGCGGTCGTGGCTGATCCAGGCGCCCACCATGGTCTTCAGGCCCTTGGTGCGGGCCAACCGGGGAATGGCCTCATGCCCTTCGGTGCAGGCAAAAGAACGCACCCAGCGCGTGTGCGGTGCGATGAGGTCGATGCGCCGGCTGACGTTCGAAGCCAGCAGCTGGTCGCCGGCGCGCTGGCCGTCGGCGTAGGCACTGAAGCACAGGCCGTACAGGCCGCGTTCCATTTGTTCGGCGTACATCGCCCCAATCTCACCCGCGTTCTTGCCCGCCAGCGGCGAGGGCTCGGCGCCTGGCAGCAGCAGGCCGTGCTCGGCCAGCCAAGGCCGCGCGCCCGAGCCTTGTGAAGACGACGACGCTTCCTTGACCAGCGACCGGCGCCGTTCGAGCTCGGCGTTGACCTCCATCGCGCGCTTCTCGTCGAGGTCGTAGTTGCGCATGATCCACATGGCCAGCAACGTGCCGAGAATGGGCACGCCGGAATAGAAGAGGCGCAGCCCGTCCACAGCGCCCGCAGGCTGCACGGCGGCGCCGGGCGTGAAGGCCACGAAAGCCATGATGGCGCCGCTGAGCAGGCCGGCCACGGCAAAGCCCAGCTTCACCATCCACCAGTAGATGGCACCAAAGATGCCTTCCCGCCGCTTGCCGGTGGCCAGCTCGTCGAGGTCGCACACGTCGGCCGTCATCGACATCATCAGCGTGAACAGGCCGCCGATGCCGAACGAGAAGAAGGGCAGCGCGAACATGAACATCCAGGGCTTGCCAGGCACCATCAGGAACCACAGCAGCACGTAGCCCAGCAGCGAGATGCCCTGCGACACCATGAAGGCCACCTTCTTGCCCGTCTTCTTCGACATCCACGCCACCGTGGGAATGACCGCGAAGGTGGTGACCAGTGCGCCGATGCTGCCGAACAAGGTGGGCCAGATCCAGGCGGCCGCGGTGTCGCCGTTGAACAGGTGGTAGACGACGATGAAGAAGGAAAACGCCGCCACCGTGTTGAAGGCGTTGAAGATCAGGAAGGTGGCGCCGCAGAGTTTGCGGAAGGGCACGCAGCCGAAAGCCTCCCTGAAGCCGGCCAGCAGTTCCTTGAAGCCCATGCCGATGTTGGCCAGCGTCAGCGGGGCGAGATGGGTGTCGTTCAGCGTCGAACGGCTGGGCAGGAAGATGGCCGGCACCATGGCCAACAGCATGCACGCGACGCCGACCCACACCGACAGCGTGCGTGCCGCCGTATCCGCGTTCGGGAACCACTTGGGGTCGTACATCACGACCCAGAACCACGGTGCGATGACCCAGGCCCACTGGCCTATCCACTGCGCCACGGCCATGATGCTGGTGCGCTCGTGGAAGTCGTCGCTCATCTCGTAGCCCATGGCCACGTAGGGGATGCTGAACACGGTCAGCCCGGTGAAGAACACCAGCGACCAGAACAGGAAATAGGCGAAGTTGTAGGGAATGCCGTCAGAACGGTGCAGCTGCCACATCGCGATGAAACCGACGCCCAGCATGATGGCGCCGATGAACACGTACTGCCTGCGCCGGCCCCACTTCGAGCGGGTGTTGTCGGAGATGAAGCCCATGATCGGGTCGAGGATCGCGTCATAGGCCCGCGGCAGGAAGAACAGGATGCCCCACATCCAGGTCGGAAAGCCCATGTCCTGCACCAGCACCACCATGAAGATGCCCAAGGCGGCCGGGAACATCTGGTTGGCCAGCATGCCCAGCCCGAAGGCGACCTTGTGACCGAACGGGACCTTGTGGCTGGCGGCGGTGGCAGTGGCGTTGGATGCGGTCATGGGCTGCTTTCTGGTGTGAGGCCTGGCACTGGCATGCGGGTCAGTCGCGCAGGCGACCGAGCAGCACCAGCAGCCACATGGCGCCGAAGACAAAGGGCATGGCCTTGGCCGCCCAGCGGCCGCGGTGGGCAAGGTGGTGGGCGGGAGCCAGCGGGCACAGGTCGGCCAGCCCCGCTTCGTCGAACTGCTGGCGGATGCTGTCGGTGGCCGACATCGCTGTGTAGATGCCGACGCCGACGAGCACCGCCACCAGGATGCCGAAGAAAGGGAAACCCAGCACCAGCCAGGTCGCCCCTTCGCGCGCATGGGCGCCAAAGGCGGTGAACATCAGGCCCTCGGACCAGATCAGCCAGCCCATGCGCTGGGCGACCAGGTGGTCTTCGTGGGTCCACTGTTCGCGCAGCGCGCGGTGGTGTTCCCAGAGCGCGACGTCAGGGGTGCGGTGGGTGTGCATGGGCAAGACGTCTTCGTTCAGGCCGCGGCCGGTTGCGGCATCAACTCGGGGTACAGCGACTGCATGACGAGCTTGGGCCGCCGGTCGACCGTGAACAAGCCCCAGTGCTTCTCGGGCTCGAGGGGGTCCGGGGACCCTTTCCAGGTCTCGTCGAAGGCCTCGAAGACAAAACACAGCAGGCCTTCGGCGCGCGTCCAGTCCATCAGGTCCTGGTAATAGATGGCCTGCAGTTCCTGCACCGCGTGTTCGGCGTGCATGCCGCGGCCGTTGCTGTTGGTGCACCAGCCGGCTTCGGTGATGACCAGGGGCTTGTCGGGATACAGCCGCGCGACGCTGGCCACGTTGTCCTTGGTGTAGTCCAGCGCCTCGTGGATGTGCTTGTATTCCCACACCGGGTAGGTGTGCAGCGAGATGAAGTCCAGCTCGGCCACCAGGTCGCGCAGCTTGTGCTGCCAGGGCACGTAGTTCTCGCAGAAGGTGACAGGCTGGCGCACCGCCGCCTTCACGCGCTTCACGTGCTCGATCATGCGGTGCACGGGCACGAAGTGGTCGGTCCAGTCGACCGTGGCCTCGTTGCCGACGGCCACCGAGAACACGATGCCCGGGTAGCGGTTCGCCAGCGCGATCAACCGGTCCACCTCGGCCTCGTTTTCACGCGTGCTGGCCTCGAGTTTCTCTTCGGTGTAGGTGCCGCCCCAGGGGCAGCCGAAGTTGTTCATCTCCGCGCCCAGGTAGGCGCCCAACATGACCTGGAATGGCAGCTGGTGTTCTTCTATGACCTGCAGCACACGCTCGGCATGCAGGCTGCAGTCGTACAGGCGCAGCAGCTTCCAGTTCTTCTGCAGGATGAGCAGGTCCTCAAGGATTTCCGCCAGCGACGGGTAGGTCTGGTCGCTCGGGTTCTGTCCGTCGCGGTAGCCGGAATAACAGATGGCGTTGCCGGTGGGCAAGGTCAGCGGGGTCGTCATCGTGCTCATCCGAACTTGAGTTCGCCGTCCTTGTCCCACAGCCCCCAGTAGGCCCCCACGTCGCCCTCGGCGCCCACCTTCCAGGCTTCGTCGAAGGCCGAGAAATAGAAGATCTCGACGCCGTCGTCGCGCGCCCAGCGGCAGGTGTCGACGAAGTACTGCATGGCACCCTCGCGCGAAGGTACCGACCCTTCAAAGGCGCTGCCCTGGTCGGGCCAGCCGGTTTCGCTGATCAGCACGCGCTTGCCGGGCGCTGCGGCCCTGGTGCGCGCCACCATGGTCTGCATGTATGCCAGCGCCTGTTCGCGCGGGCAGCCTTCCCAGAACGGGTAGCAGTTGGTCATGACCACGTCGCAGGCGGCGGTGATGCGCGGGTGCTTCTCGAACAGGAAGTAGGCGTCGACATAACCCACGGGCACACCCGGCAGGGCGTCTTTCACGCGCTGGATGAAGCCCAGCAGCTCGTCTTCGGACATGTCTTCGCGCAGCATCACCTCGTTGCCCACGGCCACGATGTCGGCATGCCCGGCGCGGGCGACATCGATGACACCCTGGATCTCGCGCTCGTTGATGGCGGCATCGGTGCCCAGCCAGGCGCCGACCAGCGTCTTCATGCCGAGTTCATGCGCCACGCGCGGCGTCTGCTCATGACCGTCGGTGCACGAGAAGGTGCGCACCCAGCCCACGTGCGGCTGGATGATGCGCAAGCGCTCGCGGATCTGCGCCTCGCTGACCTGCGAGCCCGGCTGCTGGCCTTCCAGGTAGGGGCTGAAGCACAGGCCGTGCACGCCCTGCTGCAGCGTGGCGCGGAAGTCGGTGGCCAGCACGTTGCGCGCCTCGGTGGTCCACACCTCGGGGCCGCTGCGCGACCAGGTGCTGCGGTCGACGGCGCTGGCCTGCGGTGCGGCGCCCGAATGCACCTGCCGTCGCTCTTGCTGCGTCTCGCCTTGTTCAGTGCTGCGGGTGACGCCGGTGTGCAGCGCGCCGCCGGGGGCGGACGGGGCGGAATGGGGTCTGGACATGGTGTCTTTCCTCAAGCTTTCTTCTTGGCCTGCCAGGGGAACTGGCCCTTGCCGATGGGTTTGGTGGCGCCGTAGCCGCCGGTCTTGTCGTACACGCGCACGTAGTCCACCACCAGTTCGGCCGGGAAACGCGTGGCGTCGTTGGGCACGCCAGGGAAGTTGCCGCCCACGGCCACGTTCATCACCAGGTAGAAGGGCTGGTCGAAGGGCGCCGGCCAGGGGTTCAGGTCGGCAGCCTTCTTGGGCTCCACGCCCTGCCCGTCCTTCAATTGGCTGCAGCTCCACCAATGGTCGTAGCTGCAGGTGTGCACGCCGTCGACGTAGAAACGGATCTCGCCCGGCTCCCACTCCACCGTGTAGACGTGCCAGTCCGACACCGTGCTGGCGTTCGGCAGCGGGTGTACCCAGGTGATGAGCGAGCGCTTCGGATAGGTCGAGCCGAAATGGATGCTGTTCAGCACCTCGTGCGGCTTCTCGCCCACGATCTCCATCAGGTCGATCTCGCCGCTGGCCGCCCAGCCACCGTATTTGTCTTGCACGGGCAGCATCCAAAGCGCCGGCCACAGGCCCTTGCCCCAGGGCACACGGGCGCGGAACTCGAAACGCCCGTACTGCTTGCCAAACAGCACGGTGCCGTCTCGCGCCTTGGTCTTGAGACGTGCCGACGTGTAGCCACACCCGTGCAGCGGCGCTTTCACCGCGCGGATGTGCAGGCAGCTGTCGCGCACCTGCACGTTTTCAGCCTCGTGCGTGTAGTACTGCAGCTCTTCGTTGCCCCAGCCCGGCACCCAGGCGTGGTTCTTGTAGTCGTAAAAACCGTTGCCGAGGTCGAAGTCCCACTTGCTGCGGTCAACTTCGGTGCCGTCGAATTCATCGTGCCAGACCAGTGTCCAGCCCGGGACTCGCTTGGGTTTGCTTGCCATGTGCGCTCCTTACGCAACCAATTGGTGTTCAGCGTCGAAGGCCAGTGCCCAAGCCGCATCGGGTGCCAGGCCGACCGCCTGGCCGGCGTCGAGGCGCGTGTGCCCGGCACCGACCTTGGCGCTGAGCAGATCGGCCACGCCGTCCACGCGCAGGTGCACGATGGAGCTGTCGCCCAGGTGTTCGGCCAATTCCACCTGCGCCGGCACGCCCTGCCCGGCGGCCACCAGGCCCAGGTGCTCTGGCCGCAGGCCGGCGCGCGCGGCATGCGCAGGCGCGTGCGCGGCCAGCGCACCCCACAGCGCCTGGTGGGCGGCGCTGGCGCTGCTGCCCGGGCGGTCTACCAGGTTGATCCTGGGCGCGCCGATGAAGCCGGCGACGAACTCGTTGGCCGGGCGCTGGTACAGCGCCATCGGCAGGCCGAGTTGCGCGACGACACCCTGGTTGAAGACGGCGATGCGGTCGCCCATGGTCATGGCCTCGACCTGGTCGTGGGTGACGTAGATCATCGTCGTGCGCAGTTCCTTGTGCAGGCGGCTGAGCTCGATGCGCATGTTCACGCGCAGCGCCGCGTCCAGGTTGCTCAGCGGTTCGTCGAACAGAAACACCTTGGGCTTGCGCACGATGGCGCGGCCAATGGCCACGCGCTGGCGCTGCCCGCCAGAGAGTTCTTTCGGAAAGCGATGCAGCAGCTCGGTGATGCGCAGGATCTCGGCTGCACGGCCCACCTGCTGCGCGCGTTCAGCCTTGCCCACGCCGGCCATCTTCAGCGCAAAGCCCATGTTGTCGGCCACCGTCATGTGCGGGTAGAGGGCGTAGCTCTGAAACACCATCGCTGCGCCACGCTCGGCGGGGTGCAGGTCGTTGGCGCGCTGGCCGTCGATGAGCAGGTCGCCGGCGCTGATGCTCTCCAGCCCCGCGATCATGCGCAGCGTGGTGCTCTTGCCGCAACCGCTGGGGCCGACGAAGACGAGGAACTCGCCGTCCTGCACCTCCAGGTCGATGCCGCGGATGACGTCCACCGCGCCAAAGCTCTTCCTGATGCCACGCAGACTGACCTGACCCATGTCACACCCCCACGGTCTGGTGCGCCGGCGCGGCGTGCCGCAGGCGTTGCTGGCGCAGGAAGTCGGCGTACCAGCGTGCGCTGTCTTTCAGCGTGCGCTGCTGCGTGGCGTAGTCCACGTGCACGATGCCGAAGCGCTTGGCGTAGCCGCTGGCCCATTCGAAGTTGTCCAGCAGGCTCCAAACCATGTAGCCGGCCATCGGCACCCCCTGGCGCAGTGCATGCGCCACGGCGGCGATGTGGCGCGCGATGAAGTCGGTGCGGTCGGCATCGTGCACGCAGCCCTGCTGCAGCGTGTCCTGGAACGCGGCGCCGTTTTCCTTGACGTACAGGGCCGGCACCTTCCAGTCGCGGTGCACACGCAACAGCAGTTCGGTCAGGCCGTCGGGGTAGACCTCCCAGCCCATGTCGGTGAGCGCGTGGCCACTGGTCTTCACGTCCCACGCGCCGCTGGCACTGACGACACCGCGGGTGTAGTAATTGATGCCCAGAAAGTCCATCGCGGTGTGGATGTCGGCCATGTCGCCCGCCTGCACTTTCGGTGCATCAGCGCCCAGGTCATCGAGCACGTCTTGCGGGTACGCGCCTTTGAACAGCGGGTCCATGTACCAGCGCACCAGACGGCCGTCTTCCAGCCGCGCTGCCGCTGCGTCGGCGGCGCTGCCGGTGGCCGGGCCGATGGGCGACAGGTTCAGCACGATGCCCAGCGCCGCCTTGCAGCCCTGCGCGCGCAAAGCCTGCAGGGCCAGACCGTGGCTCAACATCAGGTGGTGCGAGGCCTGCATGGCCATTGCGCGGTTCTTGATGCCGGGCGCAAACACCCCCGTTTCGTGGCCCAGCTTGGCTATCACCCAGGGCTCGTTGTGGGTGGTGATGCTGGCCACGCGGTCGCCCATGCGCGCATGCACGGCCTGTGCGTATTCAACGAATCGGTGCACCGTGTCGCGTGCCGCCCAGCCGCCCTGGGCCTGCAGCGCGGACGGCAGGTCCCAGTGGTTCAGCGTGAGGTAGGGCTTGATGCCCCGATCCAGCAGCCCATCCACCAATCGCTCGTAGAAGTCCAGCCCCTGCGCGTTGAAACCACCGGCTCCGGTGGGCCGTACCCGCGGCCACGAGACCGAAAAGCGATAGGCATCGATACCCAGCAACGCGATCAGGTCCAGGTCTTGCGCCCAACGGTGGTGGTGGTCGCAGGCCATGTCGCCGTTGCTGCCGTCGGCGATGGCGCCGGGCACGCGACAGAAGTCGTCCCAGATCGACGGGCCCTTGCCGTCTTCCTGCGCGGCACCTTCGATCTGGAAGGAGCTGGTGGCCACGCCCCAGACAAAGTCCTTGGGGAATGCGTCAAGCAGTTCTGCAGGGAGAGACGGGTGCATCACAAATGAAAGTTGGTGTTACTTCACGGCACCGGCGGTCAGGCCGGCGATGAGCTGCCGCGACGACAGGATGAACAGAATGACGAGTGGAATGGTGGCGATGGCCGAACCCGTCATCAACGCACCCCATTCGGTGTCGACCGGGCTTTGCAAACTGCGCAGCGCCAACGGCAGGGTGTACATCTCGGGGCTGCGCATCACGATCAGCGGGCCGATGAAGTTGTTCCAGCTGGCGATGAAGGTGATGAGCCCCAGCGTGCCCAGCGCCGGCTTGAGCAGCGGCAGCACAATGCGCCAGTAGATGCCGAGCTCGCCGCAGCCGTCCATGCGCGCGGCTTCGACCAGGTCCTTGGGCACCGAGGTCTGCACGAACTGCCGCATCAGGAAGATGCCGAAGGCGCTGGCGGCACCGGGGATGTACAGCGCCCGCGGCTGGTCGATCCAGCCCAGCACGTCCATGATCATGAAGGTGGGGATCATGTTCATGAAGCTGGGCAGCAGCATCGTGGCCATGACAAACGCGAACAGGGCGTTCTTGTAGCGGAACTCGAAACAGGCGAAGGCATAACCGCCCATGCTGCAGAACAGCAGCGTCAGCAGCGTGGACAGGATGGCCACATAGACGCTCCAGCCCAGGTTGCGCCAGAACGGGATGCGGTCGGTCAGGATCTTCAGGTTGCTGAAGAAGTCATCGCCAAACCACATCGGCGGCGGCAGGCTGAAGATCTCGGTGCGCGACTGCGTGGCGAACACGAACATGAAATAGAACGGCGCCAGCATGATGAGCGCACCGATGCCGACGATGACGTAGGCAGCCCAGGGAGCCAGGCGGTCGTGCTTCATTTCAGGCACCCGCCCCACGCGGCTTGAACGCGCGGTTGGTCAGCCACGTCAGCAGCACCACCAGAATGAACAGCAGCCATGACATCGCACTGGCCGCACCGAAGTCGTTGAAGTCGAAGGCCATGCGGTACAGGTAGATGGCGGTGGTCATGCCCGACTGGTCGGAACCACCACGCCCACCCGTCAGGATGAAGGGCTCCTCGAACAGCTGCAGCCCGCCGATCACCGACAGCGTCACGCCGAAGAAGATCATCGGCTTCAGGCTGGGCAGCGTGATGTGGAAGAACTGCTGCAGCCGGCAGGCGCCGTCCATCGTGGCGGCTTCGTACAGGTCCTTCGGAATCGTCTGCAACGCGGCCAGGTAGAGCACCACGTTGAAACCCACGTAACGCCAGAACACGATCATCGCAATGGCGGGTTTGATGTTTTCGGGTGCACCCAGCCAGTCGATGGCCTGCACGCCAAACAGCTTGCCCAGCATGGTGTTGACGACGCCGTAGTCGGTGGAAAACAGCGAGCTGAACATGATGGCGATGGCCACCGAGCTGGTGATGTAGGGCACGAAATAGGCGCCCACCACACCGTTGCGCAAGGTCTTGAAACTGGTGTGGATGAACACCGCCAACGGTATGGCCACCAGATGCTGCGGCACACCGCTGGCCACGGCCAGCCACGCGGTGTTCTTCAGGCTCTTCCAGAACCATTCGTCCTGCAGCGAAAAGGCGAAGTTCTCCAGGCCCACGAACTGCATCGCCGACAAGCCGCTGGTGGGCTCCCAGGTCTGGAACGCCAGGAACAGCGAAAAGGCCAGCGGAAACATGCCGAACACCAGGAACAGGATGACAAACGGGCTCAGCAGCACGTAGGGTGTCCATCGGGGCGACAGGCGGGGCAGCTTCATGCGGCTGGCACGCAGGGCTTCGGCGTGACTGCGAACGGTTTCATCGGCGTGCGCGCTTTTCAAGCAGACGCGCCGCATCGGCCAGCGCTGTGGCCACGGGCTTGGCGTGGTCGAGCACCTTGTCGAGTTCGGTGTCGATCACTTCGCCCGCAAAGGCGTCCTGCTTGTGCACCGTGACGGCCTGGATATGCCGCGTCGCTTCGCGCCACATGACGCGCGCCGGCTGCCCGCCCAGAAAGGGCAAGGCTTGCTCGAAGAACGGGTCGTCGTAGGTGCTGACCAGCGCCGGAAAGGCGTCCTGCGACTTGAAAGCGGCCAGCTGCATCTCGCGGTTCAGCGTCAGCAGTTGAATCAGCTCCCAGGCCAGCGCCTTGTTGGCCGCTGGTGCGCCGCGGGCGATGGCCAGGAACGTGCCGCCATAAGCCGCATAAGACGCCTCGGGCAGCTGCAGCGCACGCCACAGGCCCTTGGTGGCCGGTGCCAGCCAGTTGCCCAGATGGCCGGCCAGCCAGGCGCCGGTGAGCTGGCTGGCCAGCGTGCCGCGCTTGAAGCCTTCGCTCCACTCATTGCTCCAGGCCGAGACCCTGGCGTCGAGCTTGTTGCTGCGCACCTGCCGCGCCAGCTCAAAAGCACGCGTGAACCGCGGGCTGTTCACCAGCACCTGCGAGTCGTGGCCGAAGTACAGCCCCTCGCCAGGCCGCACACCGGTGCGGATGGCAATGTCCTTCATGTCGCGTGCATGGGCCAGCAGGTAGGCGCCGGTGGTTTTCTTGACCCTGATGCCGGCGGCGACATAGCTGTCCCAGCTTTTGGTGAGGTCGGCGTCGCTGACGCCAGCCTTGGCCATCACGTCGCTGCGCACCAGCAGCGTGCCGGGGCCGATGTCGGTGGGCACGGCCACGATGGCGCCACTGCGGGTGGTGGCCTGGCGCACGGCGTAGGGCACGAAGCGGTCGGCCAAGCGGCCGATGTCATAGGGCGGTTGCGCCAGATCCTCCAGGCCACCACCCTGGGCAAAGCGGCCCACGTAGCCCACTTCCAGCGCCATCACGTCGGGCAGATAGAAGCGCGTGGACAGCGCCGTCGTCATCGCCGTGTGGTGGTCGGCGAACTGACGGCTCACCACCTTGATGTCCACCGTGGGGTGCCGCTTCTTCCAGGCCGGGATGGCTGCCTCGATGATCTTGTCCACCGCCGGAAACGCAGCCACGGTCAGCGTGGAAGGGGCCGCAGCGGCCACGCCCGACAAGGCCGGCGCCAGCGCAAACGCGGCCATGCCCTGGGCCATCTGGCGGCGCGTGACGGTGGGGCTTGAGCTGGGCATGGGCAGGTGCTGGCGCGCGTCTTATGAAAGCGCTTTCACACTTTAAGGAGCACAACCCGGGCTGTCAATCAAGGGTAAGTGCCGGGGTTCACCCGGCTCGCGCACGCCGCTGCGCGGCGCCGGCGTGGTTCAGCGCTGCTGCAGCGTGGACTCGCGCACCACCAGGCGCGGTGCCGGCAATTGCGCGTCGGGAGTTTCGCCCGCCAGCAGCTGCAGCATGGCGCGCGCCGCGATCTGGCCCATCTCGACCACTGGGTGGTGCACGGTGGTCAGCGGCGGGATCGAGAAGGTGGCCGTGGCCACGTCGTCGAACCCCACCAGAGACACGTCATGTGGCACATGCAGGCGGCGGCGGTGCAGCCCCAGCGCGGCGCCAAAAGCCATCTGGTCGTTGGCTGCAAAGATGGCCGAAAAAGGCACCCGGCTGTCCAGCAAGCGTTCCACCGCCAGCCGGCCGCTGTCTTCGGTGTATTGACCGGGAACCACCAGTGCGGGGTCCGGTGTCAAGCCGGCGGCTTCCAGCGCGGCGCGGTAACCGCGGAGGCGTTCTTTGGCGTCAGGGTGGCGCGTGTCGCCGGTGATGAAAGCGATGCGCCGGTGGCCCAGCTGCAGCAGGTGGTGCGTGGCCAGGCGGCCGCCTTCGAAGTTGTCGAAGTCCAGCGACATCAGGCCCACAGCCTTCAGGCTGCGCCCGGTCACCACCACGGGCAGGTTGTGCGCCACGGCCGTCAGCGCGGCGTCGCCCAGTCGGCCGGCCAGCACGATGATGCCGTCCACCCGGCGCGAGCGCAGCACGTCGATGCAGCGCGCCTCATGTGCCGCGTTCCATTGGCCGCTGACAAAGAGCGGGCTGTAACCCGCAGCGCTGAGTTCGCCTTCTATGCCGCGCAAGGCGCCGCCGAAAAACGGGCTGTCGATGGTCTGCGTTATCACGCCCACGCTCAGCGTGCGACCGCCCGCCAGGCCGCGCGCCACCGGATTGGGGACAAAGCCGAGCGTGGCGATGGCGTGGTCGACGGCCTGGCGCTTGTCGTCGCTGACGACTGCGGTGCCGTTGAGGATGCGCGACACGGTGCTGGGCGACACGCCTGCGGATTGCGCCACCATCTCCAGCGTCACCTTGCCATCGTCTCGTGCGGGCCCTGCTGCCCTGCCGCCGCGGTGAACCGCGGCCTCGGCTTGCGTCTTGTTCTTCATGAATGCGCTTTCACCAGTAGGGAGCGGAGTTTAAATGCGCATGGACGGTGCTCCTAAACTGAAAGTATGGCCAAGACCCCCTTCCTGCCCACGCCCCTATCCCCACCGCTGCCCTTGACGGCCGCGCCGCCTTCAGCGGGCAAGCCGCTGCAGCAACGGCACCTGCACGACCTGCGCGGTGCCACCCGCTTGGCCACCGACGCCACGCTGGCACTGGCGGCGCTGGTGGAGGCCATGCACGCCCGCATCGCCAGCCCCCCCGGCCTGCGCGGCACCGAACAGACCGGCGGCATCACCGGCCTGGTCTACAAGACGGTGCGCGGCGTGACCCGGCTGGTGGGCGGCAGCCTGGACACCGTGCTCGGCACCTTGACGCCCTTGCTGACGGCAACCACCGACGGCTCTTCGAGCGAGCGCGACGCGGTGCTGGCGGTGCTCAACGGTGTGCTGGGCGACCATCTGGCCGCCAGCGGCAATCCGCTGTCCATACCGATGACGCTGCGCCACCGCGGCCAGACGCTGGCGTTCGAACCTGGGGCCCTGCGCACCGCGCTGCCGGCGGCCACCGGGCGCGTGCTGGTGCTGCTGCACGGTCTGTGCATGAACGGCCACCAATGGCTGCGCGACGGCCACGACCATGGCGCTGCCCTGGCCCAGGCGGCTGGCTACACACCGGTCTACCTGCACTACAACAGCGGCCTGTCCATCCAGGCCAATGGCGCAGCCTTCGCGCGGCAGATGCAGGCCTTGCTGGCGGCATGGCCACAACCGCTGGAGCGCGTGGTGCTGCTGGGCCACAGCATGGGCGGCTTGGTGGTGCGCAGTGCGCTGCACCAGGGGGCCGCCGATCACCAGGCCTGGGTCGACCATGTAGACGATGCCGTGTTCCTGGGCACGCCCCACCAGGGGGCGCCGCTGGAACGTGCCGGCCGCTGGGTGGACCTGATCCTCGGCGCCGCGCCCTATGCGGGGCCGCTGGCGCGCCTGGGCGGCATGCGCAGCGCCGGCATCACCGACCTGCGCCACGGCAACCTGTTGGGTGGGCCGCCCAACACGATGCCCGTGCACGTGCCGCTGCCCGTCAAGCCGCGTTGTTACGCCATTGCCGGCACCACCGGCACGCGCGAGAAAGACCTGAAAGACCGACTTCTGGGCGACGGGCTGGTGCCGCTGGGCAGCGCTCTGGGACGCCACGCCGACGCCGCGCGCCGGCTGAACTTCGAGCCCGAGCGCCAGTCGCAGGTGCTGCAGACCAACCACATGGCGCTGCTCAGCAGCCCCGAAGTGGCCGCCACGCTACTGCGCTGGCTGGGCTGACGGGGCGGCTCCCGGCAGCAGCATCCCGGCACCCGCCGGACGCGGTGCCTTGCTGCAACGGCGGCCCGGCACAGGCTCAGGGCTTGGCGTCGAGCAAGGCGCCCATCATGCGGTCCTGGGTCTTGAACACCGCCAGGTTGGCCATGAAGCTGTTCTTGGCCTGCAGCAGGCCCACCACGTCTGCTTCGAGCGCGCTGCCGGCGTGCGACGCCGTCGCCACGCTGGCCTTGACGCCACCTTCGGGCACCGCTGCCACCTGCACCGTCTGGCGCTTGAAACCGGGCGTGGGCTGGTTGGCGATGTTGTGGGCGACGGCAGCCAACTGCGTCTGCGCCGTGCTCATGCCCGACAGGGCGATCGCTGAGGTGCTGTTCATGGCATTCAGTGTAGGCAGCCGCGTCGACAGTGGAATCTTGCCGCCGCGATGCCCGGCGCCTGACGCGGGCAGAATGCACGCGCTCAACAGGTACCCATGCTTACAAGTCCAAGCCCGGCTTCAGACCCCGTCGCCTCCACGCGCGCTGCAACCATGCTGCCCCGCGTGTTGAGCGTCATCCCGCCGATGACGCAGCTCAACACGCCCTACCCTTCCACCGCCTACCTCACCGGCTTTCTGCGCTCGCGCGGGTTCGCCGCCGTGCAAGCCGACCTGGCATTGGCCCTGGTCTTGAAGCTGCTGTCTGCCGATGGACTGCGCGCCGTGCACAGGCACGTGGACGGGCAGCCGGCCAGCGAGCGCAGCGCCTCGGTGCAGCACTTTGCTGAACGCCACGCTGTCTACGCTGCGGCCATCGATCCCACCATCCGCTTCTTGCAGGGCAGTGACAGCACGCTGGCGCACCGCATCTGCAGCCGCGCCTTTCTGCCCGAAGGCCCGCGGTTCGCGTCGCTGGACGTGTTCGAGGCCGACGCCGAGGGCGGCGACCCCATGGCCTGGGCCTTTGGCGCGCTGGGCGTGCAAGACCGTGCGCGGCACCTGGCCACGCTGTTCCTGAACGACATCGCCGACGTCATCCGCGACGCCGTCGACGCCCGCTTCGAATTCGTGCGCTACGGCGAGAGCCTGGCCGCCAGTCAGGCCAGCTACGAGCCGTTGGCGCGCGCGCTGGCGGCGCCGCCCAGCCTGATCGACAGCCTGCTGCACACGCTGACCCTGGCCGCGCTGCAGCAGCACCAACCCAGCGTGGTGTTGCTCAGCGTGCCTTTCCCGGGTGCGCTGTACGGTGCGCTGCGCATCGCGCAAAGCATCAAGGCGGCGCAGCCGCACATCACCACCGTGCTGGGCGGCGGCTACGTCAACACCGAGCTGCGCGAGCTGCAGGAACCGCGCCTGTTCGATCACATCGACTACGTGACGCTGGACGCCGGCGAGCGCCCGCTGCTGGCCCTGCTGGACCATCTGCAGGGCGGGCGTTCGGCGCAGCGTCTGGTGCGCACCTTTCACCGCGTCGATGGCGCCGTGAAGTACACCAATTTCGTCGAGCCCGATGTGCCTTTCGACGACGTGGGCACCCCCACCTGGGATGGCCTGCCGACCGCGCAGTACCTGTCTTTGCTGGACATGCTGAACCCGATGCACCGCCTGTGGAGCGACGGCCGCTGGAACAAGCTGACGGTGGCCCATGGTTGCTACTGGAAGAAGTGCAGCTTCTGCGATGTGAGCCTGGACTACATCAGCCGCTACGACGCGGCCACCGCCACCACGCTGGTGGACCGCATCGAGAGCATCGTGGCCGAAACCGGGCAGACCGGCTTTCACTTCGTCGATGAAGCGGCACCCCCGAAGTCGCTGAAGGCGTTGGCGGCAGAGCTGCAGCAGCGCCAGGTGGCGATCAGTTGGTGGGGCAACATCCGCTTCGAGAAGACCTTCACGCCGCAGCTGTGCCAGCAGCTGGCCGACAGCGGCTGCATCGCCATCAGCGGTGGCCTGGAAGTGGCTTCCGACCGCTTGCTGGCGCTGATGAAAAAGGGCGTTTCGGTGGACCAGGTGGCGCGCGTCACCAAGGGTTTTGCCGATGCAGGCGTGATGGTGCATGCCTACCTGATGTACGGCTTTCCCACGCAGACGGTGCAAGACACGGTGGACGCGCTGGAACTGGTGCGGCAGCTCTTCGTCGAAGGCTGCATCCACAGCGGCTTCTGGCACCGCTTCACCTGCACGGTGCACTCGCCGGTGGGCCTGCACCCGCAAGAGTATGGCGTGACCCTGGTGCTGCCACCGGCACCGCCGGGCCCTCCGGGGCCGCTGTTTGCGCGCAACGACATCGGCTTTGCAGACCCCACCGGGGTGGACCACGACGCGCTGGGCGCAGGCCTGAAAAAGGCCATCTACAACTACATGCATGGTGTGGGGCTGGAAGAAGACGTGCGCATGTGGTGGGACCAGCCCATGCCCAAGACGCGGGTGGTGCGGCGGCGCATCCAGAATGCGCTGCAGCAGCCGGGGTGAGCCGCCGCCGCAGTGACGGCTTTGCAGCAGGCGGGCCTACAGTCACCACCATCCACTACCGGTTGGCCACGATGACAAACGCGCACGACACCGCCGCCCGCCTGATGGGCCGGGGCTATGACCAACTCGACGCGCGGGCGCAGCGGGTGGCACGCCACCTGACCGAACGCAAGACCATCACACGGGACCTGACGCGTGACGCGGAGACCACCCCCACACGCGGCCAGCGCGCGGCCGACGCCGTGGCCTCGTTTGGCGGGTCTTGGCTGTTCGTGGGCCTGTTCGGCGCCACGCTGGCGGGCTGGATCGCCGTCAACGCCGCGCTGTTGGCGTGGCGCGGCCAGACTTTCGACCCCTACCCGTTCATCCTGCTCAACCTGGTGCTGTCGATGCTGGCGGCCATCCAGGCACCGGTGATCCTGATGTCGCAGAACCGCCAGGGTCAGAAGGACCGACAACACGCCGAACACGACTACGAGATCAATCTGAAGGCCGAACTGGAAATCATGCTTCTGCACCAGAAGATCGACACCCTGCGGCAGTCGCAGTGGGCCGAGCTGCTGGACATGCAGCAGCAGCAACTGGCGTTGCTGGCCCGCATGGTGCCGGCGCCTGACAAGTTGGCGTAACGCCCTCGGTCTGCGCCGCGGCCCTGGCGCCAGGCGGCCCGCGCTGACCACCGAACCACCGATCGAAGCGCCGCAGGGTCCACCACCAGCGCGCAGGCCGGGTGCAACAATGATCACCATGTCTCGTCGAGCGTGGTGGGTGGTGGGGGTGCTGGCCTTGTCGGGGGCCGTTGCAGGGGCCTGGTGGAAGCTGCGTGCACCGGCAGCGGCCGCCGTGGTGGTTCAGGCCGCGCCGCTGGTGCGCACGCTGCAGTTCTCGGCCCGCGTGGCCACCACGTCGCGGGTGGACGTGGGCGCCACCGTCACCGGCCGCGTGTCTCAGGTGCTGGTGCGTGAGGGCGCGCCGGTAAAGGCCGGTGACCCGCTGCTGCAACTGGAAGACGGCGAAGCGCGCGCCGCGCTGGCGCAGGCGCTGGCCGGTGAACAGCAAGCCGCGGCGCGCCTGGCGGGGCTGCGCAGCACCGGCCGCAGCAGCGCGCAGGCCGGCGTGGCGCAGGCCGACTCGGTGCTGCTGGCCGCGCAGGCCGAGTGGCGCCGCACGCAGGACCTGGTGGCGCGCGATTTTCTGAGCGCTGCACGGCTGGACGAAGCCCAGCGTGCGGTGTCGGTGGCGCAGGCGCAGTTGACGGCCGCGCGTGCCCAGGCCAGCGCCAATGAAGACCGCGGCACCGATGTGCTGCAGGCGCAGGCCCAGCTGACCGTGGCCCAGGCGGCCACGCAGGCTGCCCGGTCGCGCCTGGCGCAGACCGTCGTCAACGCACCCGCCGACGGCCGCGTGCTGGTGCGCGCGGTCGAGCCGGGGCAACTCGTGCAGCCCGGCCGTGCCCTGTTCACGCTGGCGCTCAGCGGGCAGCTGCAACTGCTGGCCCCGGTGGATGAACGCTATCTGCAGCAGCTGCAACCCGGCCAGGCGGCGCAGGTGCGCGCCGATGCTTTTCCCGAACAGCGGTTTGCGGCGCAGGTGCTGTCGATAGCGCCGCTGGTGGACGCACAGCGCGGCTCGGTGGACGTGAAGTTCTCGGTGCCGCAGCCGCCGCCCTATCTGCGCGAAGACATGACGCTGTCGGTGGAGGTGGAAACCGCGCGCCGCGCCAGCGCGCTGGTGGTGCCGCTGTCGGCATTGCGCGGTGACGCCAGCGCGGCGGCCAGCAGCAGCACCGCCACGGTGTGGCTGGCGCGGGACGGCCACGTGCAGGCGCGCAGCGTGACGTTGGGCCTGCGCACGCTGGACGCGGCCGAAGTGCTGCAGGGCCTGGCCGCCGGCGACACCGTGCTGCTGGGTGCAGCACCGGCGCCCGGCGCGCGCGTGAAAGCCGACCCCGCGGCGGGCGCGGCGCTGACTGCGAGGACGAGCGCCGGCGATGCCGGTGCCGCCTTGACCAACGCCATGGGTCGCTGAGCGCCATGGCGGGCTGATTCGATGGCTGCCTGGCTGGGCTTTGAACGCCGTGTCGCGGTGCGCTTTCTGCGCGAAGGGCGCATGCAATCGCTGCTGATCATCGTCGGCGTGGCCGCTGGCGTCGCCGTGGTGGCCTACATCTCTGCACTGATCTCGGGCCTGCAGGCCAACACACTGGAAAAGACGCTGGGTGCGCAGGCGCACGTCAGCCTCAGCCCGCTGGAAGACACGGTGGTCAGCGCGCGCGCCGATCTGCCCGCCGGAACTGCGGTGCTGCAGCAGACGCAGCCACGCGCGCAGCGCCCGCGTTCGCTGGGCGAGTGGCAGAGCCTGGTGCCGCTGCTCGAAGCCTTGCCCGAGGTGGCTGCGGTGTCACCGATGGTGGCCGGCGCCGGGCTGGCGCTGCGAGGTCAGGCGCAGAAGTCGATCACGCTGTTGGGCGTGGACCTGGACCGCTACGACCGCATCGTCAACCTGCGCAGCAAGGTGGTGGCGGGCACCGCGCGGCTGGGCCCGGGCGAGGCCGTGATCGGGCGTGAGCTGGCGCAGGACCTGGGCGTGCGCGTGGGAGACCGGCTGAGCATCGTCACCGGCAGTGGCCCGGCCGGCGTCACCGACTCGGCCCGCGTCACCGCGCTGGTCGACCTGGGCGTGCGCGAACTCAACCGCCGCACCGTCATCGTGCCGCTGCGCGCGGCGCAGAGCCTGGTGGGCCTGCCCGGTGGTGCCACCAACATCGACCTCGCGTTGCGCGACGTGTGGACGGCGCCGGCATTGGCCGCACAACTGGCGCAGCGCTGGCCCTACAAGGTGGAAAGCTGGCAGGACACCAACGCCAGTCTCGTGTCGGCGCTGAACGCGCAGAGCATCAGCACCGGTCTGATCCGCGCCGTGGTTATGGTGGTGGTGGTGCTGGGCATCGCCAGCGTGCTGGTGGTGTCTGTCGTGCAGAAGCGGCGCGAGATCGGCATCCTGCGCGCGATGGGCGCCACGCAAGGGCAGGTGCTGCGGGTGTTCCTGCTGCAGGGCGCCATCGTCGGCGCGCTCGGCTCGGCGCTGGGCGTGCTGCTGGCCGTGGGGCTGATAGCGGCCTTCACCAGCTTCGTGCGCGGCTCCGACGGGCTGCCACTGTTTGCCATCACGCTGGCGCCGGCGCTGGCGCTGCGCATCGCCGCCATCGCCACCCTGTGTGGCGTGCTGGCCGCGGTGGCGCCCGCGCGTCGCGCGGCGCAGCTGGACCCGGCGCAGGCGATACGGATGTGAGCACCCCCGCAAGCGCGGCGGCGCCGCTGATCGAGCTGGCCGACATCCGCAAGAGCTACAACATCGGCCAAGCCAACGAAGCCGAGGTGCTGCACGGTGTCTCGCTGACGCTGGCACGTGGCGAGTTCGTGGCACTCATCGGCCCCTCTGGTTCGGGCAAGAGCACGCTGCTCAACCTCATCGGCCTGCTCGAGCGGGCCACGGCCGGCCAGTACCGGGTGCAGGGCCAGGAAACCACCGGGCTGGCCGATGCCGAGCTGACCGCGCTGCGCAGCCGCGCCCTGGGCTTCGTGTTCCAGTTCCACCACCTGCTGCCGGCCTTCACGGCGCTGGAAAACGTGACGCTGCCGGCGCTGATGCGCGAGGGCCGCGTCAGCGCCGCGCAGTTGACTCGCGCACGCGAGGTGCTGGCCGCAATGGGCCTGGCCAAGGCCATGGCCAAGCGCCCGGGTGAACTGTCGGGTGGCATGCAGCAACGGGTGGCCATCGCACGCGCGCTGGTGCTGCAGCCGCCGCTGGTGCTGGCCGACGAACCCACCGGCAACCTGGACACGGCGTCGTCCAACGAGGTCTTTGCCTTGATGCGGAGCATGCATGCCGAACTGCAGATCAGCTTCCTGATCGTCACGCACGACCCGCGCCTGGCGGCGCGCTGCGACCGCGTGATCGAGCTCGTGGACGGTCGCATCCTGCGCGACGAACGCACCCCGGCGCAGCCCATCGAGCAGCCCACGCAAGGGGCCTTGTAGGACATCGCCTACCAGCATTACCGCGACGCACCGACAATGAGTGCGCTGCACAGCGCGCACACTCCCGGCCTCAGACCCTTTGCACCCGATGCCCCTTCTACAGACCTACCTCGTGGAAGACAGTCTCCTGATCCGCGAAAGCCTCATCGCGACGCTCGAAGAGATGGCACCGGTGCGCGTCATCGGCAGTGCTGAGGACGAACTCACGGCCCTGCACTGGCTCAGCACGCATGAGGTCGATCTGGTCATCATCGACATCTTCCTCAAAGCCGGCTCCGGTCTGGGCGTGCTGAAAGCCGCTCAGACGACCTCGGCCAGACCCGGCAACCGCCGTCACCACGTGGTGCTGAGCAACTACTCCACGCCAGCCATGCGCGAGCGCTGCCTTTCGCTGGGTGCCGACGGCGTGTTCGACAAGTCAACCGAGATCGATGCGTTGATTGCGTACTGCGACGCGCTGGCCAAGCAACTGAGGTAAGGTGTTGCAGATCGGGCGCCGCTCCAGCGCCCGCTGTTCCGCCTGTCCGCACTGCTACCGACGACAGCGCCCGCGGGCGCCAACGCCATGCCACAGCCCTCACCCAAGCAGCACGTGCTGGCCCACCCCGGCGTGGCCGCGGCACTCACAGCGGCCGCACTGTTCGGCGCCAGCACACCGCTGGCGAAGGGCCTGCTGGCCACGGTGGACCCCTGGCTGCTGGCGGGGCTGCTGTACCTGGGCTCCGGCGCCGGGCTGGCGCTGTGGCGTGTGCTCAGCGGCGCCCGCCCCGTGCAGATGCAGACAGCCCAGCGCGGCTGGCTGGCCGGCGCGGTGCTGGCCGGCGGCGTGGTCGGGCCGCTGCTGCTGATGCTGGGCCTGTCGCGCATGCCGGCGTCGGGCGCTTCGCTGCTGCTGAATGCCGAAGGCGTGTTCACCGCGTTGCTGGCCTGGTTCGTGTTCAAGGAAAACGTCGACCGCCGAATTGCGCTGGGCATGGCCGCCATCGTTGCCGGCGCCCTGGTGCTCAGCGGGCCCGGCCAGGCCCGGATGGGCGACGTCTGGCCGGCGCTGGCCGTGCTCGGCGCCTGTGCCGCCTGGGCGGTGGACAACAACCTGACGCGCAAGGTGGCTTTGACCGACGCCACCTGGATCGCATCCGTCAAGGGCCTGGTGGCTGGCTGCGTGAACGTGGCGCTGGGGCTGGCTGCAGGCGCGGCCTGGCCACCGTGGCCCTGGCTGGCTGGTGCGCTGGTGCTGGGCTTGGTGGCCTACGGCATCAGCCTGAGCCTGTTTGTCGTGGGTCTGCGCCATCTGGGCACGGCACGCACCGGCGCCTACTTCTCGATTGCACCGTTCTTTGGCGCGGTGCTGGCCGTTTGGTGGCTGGGCGAGCCGCTGACGCCGAGCCTGCTGCTTGCCGGCGCCCTGATGGCGTTGGGCGTCTGGTTGCATCTGACCGAATGGCACGCCCATGTGCACGCGCACGAGCCGATCGACCATGAACACGAACACGAGCACGACGCGCATCATGACCATGACCATGACCTTGCGCATGACCCGGCCAACGCTGACGGAGCCGGTGGGGCGGCGTGGCGCCACACCCACCGGCACCGTCATCAGCCACTGACGCACGCACACACGCACTTCCCGGACGAGCACCACCGGCACCGGCATTGAAGCGAAGGACGGCACTGTGGTGGGCCCGGGCAAGATCGCCATGCAGCCTGGCCAGGCACAAGATCGCTCATGCTGCCTGGCCAGGCAGCGGGGCTTGCAGCGGCCCGCGCCGGCGCTGCTGCTCAACGCGTGGGCAAAGACCGTGCACCTGGCCCGGCCAGCACCAGACAGTTGCGGCCCTGCCGCTTGGCGCTGTACAGCGCATGGTCGGCGTGCGCCATCAACTGCTGCACCGACTGATCTTCCGCGGCCAGGGTGACACCCACGCTCACTGTGTAAGGCACGGGCACCGAGGCCCACACTGCCGGCTGCTGGCGCACCTGCTCCAGCAGGCGCTCGCCGATGACCCGTGCGCCATCGAGGGTGGTGTGCGGCAGCAGCGCGGCAAACTCTTCGCCGCCGATGCGGCCGAAGATGTCGCTTCGGCGCATCACGGTGTGGGCAGTGTTGGCGAAGCTGCGCAGCACCTCGTCGCCACCGGCGTGGCCCACGCTGTCGTTGATGGCCTTGAAGTGGTCCAGGTCGATCATCAGCAGCGCCACCGGCAGGCCATAGCGGCGCGAACGCTCGAGCTCCTCTTCGGCGCGCTGCACGAAGCGGCGCCGGTTGTCGACGCCCGTGAGTTCATCGGTGTGGGCCATCGCGTGCAGGCCCTGCTGCATCAGCTTCGATTGCGTGATGTCCTGCCGCGTGCCCACCAGGCGCGTTGCGCGCCCGTCGCGGCCGCGCGCCACCGCCTGGCCGCGGGCCTGCAACCAGACCCAGTGGCCGGACTTGTGCCGCATGCGGAATTCGGCCTCGTAACGCGGCGTGCTGCCTTCAAGGTGCGCTTCCCACGCCGCCTTGCGGGCCTGTGCGTCATCGGGGTGCACCAGGCCGTCCCAGGCGTCGAAGTTGTCTGCCAGTTCACCGGACCGGTAACCCAGGATGGCGTGCCAGCGGTCGTTGTGTGAGCGCACCTCGCCGGTCTGGATGTCGACGTCCCAATACGCCAGATCGGCCCCCATCAGGGCCAGTTCCAGCAGCGCCCCCAGATCACGCTGGCCTTGTTCGGCGCGGTGACGCAGCGTGACGTCGTGCCACCACACGATGACACCACCCTCGGCCTGCGGCACCCCTGCAATAGCGCCCAGCGGCGTGACGTGGCGCTCGAAGTGGCGCCCGTCTCGCAGGGCCAACGGTTCCAGCAGCTGCGCGTGGTCGGTGCGCCGCACCGGTTCGAGCGTGCTCAGGTAGCCCTGCGGGTCGACCAACTGGGCGGCCGTGTGCAGGCGCATCTCGGTGGCGTCCAGCCGCGCCAGCATGTCGGGCGGGAATTGCCACAGGTCGAGAAAGCGGGCGTTGAAGCACAGGATGCTGCCGTCGCGGCCCAGCACCACCACGCCGTCCGGCGCCAGGTCGAAGGCGGCGCGCGCCACGGCATCACCGCCATTGCCAAGGATCTGCAAGATCATCGGATCGATGGAATCCAAGCGCCGTTTCCCTTGAGTGGCGGCCCCGGGTGCTCTTGCTGCACCTGCAGGGCAGGTGCTTGCATTCTGCGGTGTTTCGAGCGCTTGTGACGGCGCCGGCAACAACTTGGATACGATGCTGTGCAAGAAGTCTGCCCTGCTCATCATCGACGTTCAACCCGGCCTGTTCGGTGGTGCGACATCAGCAGCTTCAGCCCACGCGCCACCGCAGCGCCCACGGCACAGGTCGTGTTCTGAAACACGTGCCCGCAACATCACCCTTCAACCCTGCAGCATCAGCGCCTTCATGATCGAACACCATCTGGACATCACCACCGCCGACGGCGCCATGAACAGCTTCGTCGTGCACCCCGAAGAAGGCGGCCCTTTCCCGGTGGTGCTGTTCTACATGGACGCACCCGGCAAACGCGAAGAGCTGCACGACATGGCAAGGCGCATCGCCGCGGTGGGCTACTGCGTGGTGCTGCCCAACCTGTACCACCGCCGCACGCGCGACTTCTGGTTGAGCGAACGCACCGAAGAAAACCTGAAGGTGATGTTTGCGCACATGGACTCGCTGACGCGACAGACCACGCTGTGCGACACGCAGGCGATGCTGGACTTCATCGACAGCCTGCCGGCCGCCGACGCCACGAGAGTGGGCGCGGTGGGCTACTGCATGAGCGGCCCGTTCGTGGTGTGGGCGGCCAACGCCCACCCACAGCGGCTGGCCTGCATCGCGTCCATCCACGGCGCACGCATGGTCACCCCCGCCCCTGAATCGCCGCACAAGGCCGTTGAGCAGTTGCGTTGCGACAGCTATTTCGGCTGCGCGGAGAACGACGTGTGGGCCAGCAAGGAAGACATGGCACAGCTCGAAGCCGGCCTGCAGCAAGCGCCCGGCGCGTGGCGGCTGGAGTGGTACCCAGCCACCGAACACGGGTTTGTCTTTCCCAAGCGCCCCGTCTACAACCCGGCGGCCGCCGAGCGGCACTGGGAGCGGCTGTTCAGCCAGTGGGCGCGCTGCCTGCGGCCGGCCTGAGGCAGCGTTTCAGCCCTGCAGCAGGCGCACTTTCACGCTCTTGCCCTTCACGCGGCCGGCGTTCAATTGCTGCTCGGCCTGCAGCGCCATGTCAGCCGCCACCGCCACGTAGGTGGAGAAATCGTTGACGTTGATCTTGCCCACCTGCGCCGCGGAAAAGCCCAGGTCCTTGGTCAGTGCGCCCAGCACGTCGCCGGCGCGGATCTTTTCCTTGCGCCCACCCAGGATCTGCAGCGTGGCCATCGGCGGGCAGTGGGCCCCTGCCGGTGGGCGTCAGGCTGCTCACGGGTTGCCACACCGACGGCTGGCCCTGCTCATGCTCGATGCGGCCCACGGCGCCCATCTCGTCCAGGCTGGCCAGCGTGAAGGCCCAGCCGGTGGCGTCGTCGGCCGCGCCGTCCAGCGCCATGCGCCCGGTGCGGCCGATGCGGTGCGTGTGCGTGGCCGGGTCGGGTGTCACGTCGACGTTGATCACCGCTTCCAGCTGCGCGATGTCCAGCCCGCGCGCGGCAATGTCGGTGGCCACCAGCACGCTGGCGCTGCGGTTGGCAAATTGAATCAGCACCTGGTCACGGTCGCGCTGCTCCAGGTCGCCATGCAGTTCAAGGGCGACAAATCCTTCGCCGCGCAGCACGTCCACCAGGTCGCGACATTGCGCCTTGGTGTTGCAGAAGGCCAGCGTGCTGACCGGGCGGTAATGGTTCAGCAGCAGGCCCACGGTGTGCAGGCGCTGGCTTTCGGTGACTTCAAAGAACAGTTGCCGTATCTGCGTGGCCGCAGGCGCTTCGGTCAGCTTCACCGATTGCGGGTCGCGCATGAAGGCCGCCGCCAGCTTGGCGATGCCTTCGGGGTAGGTGGCTGAAAACAGCAGTGTCTGGCGCTGCTTCGGGCAGGCTTTGGCCACGGTGCTGATGTCTTCGAAGAAGCCCATGTCGAGCATGCGGTCGGCTTCGTCCAGCACCAGCGTGTTCAGTGCTTCCAGGTTCAGGCTGCCGCGTTCCAGGTGGTCCATGATGCGGCCCGGCGTGCCCACCACCACGTGGGCGCCATGTTCCAGGCTGGCCAGCTGGTTGCGGATGGGCGCGCCGCCGCACAGCGTCAGCACCTTCACGTTGTCTTCGGCGGCGGCCAGGCGGCGCAGCTCCTGCGTCACCTGCTCGGCCAGTTCACGCGTCGGGCACAGCACCAGCGCCTGCACGGCAAAGCGGCGGATGTTCAGGTTGGCCAGCAGCGCCAGCGAAAACGCGGCGGTCTTGCCGCTGCCGGTCTTGGCCTGCGCGATCAGGTCGTGGCCGGCCAGCGCCAAGGGCAGGCTGGCGGCCTGGATCGGGGTCATCGCG
>JANOZF010000060.1:0-10822 GCA_031429255.1 Rubrivivax sp. | reverse complement strand
GACCGCATTGCACGCATGGCGGCTGAGCATCTTCGGAAACCGGATGTACATGCTGTACATGCCGAA
This sequence comes from Rubrivivax sp., assembly GCA_031429255.1. Taxonomy (GTDB): domain Bacteria; phylum Pseudomonadota; class Gammaproteobacteria; order Burkholderiales; family Burkholderiaceae_C; genus Rubrivivax. Next base: position 10,756 of record JANOZF010000060.1, on the reverse strand, counting down.
CCGGCACCACACACGCGCCGCTTCGACCTTCATCGACTTCATGCTGGAGCGGGCGCGTCAGGTGGGTCGGCGCGAGGATGCGGGTCGGTCGACAGAACGGAAAAACCAGGTCGACGAGCCACAGCAGCCCGGCAAGTCGTGAGCACGTTTGTGGCATTTTTTTCGCTCGCGCTCAGCGGACGGCAGTCGATCAGCCAAGCAACGCCTATGGGGAGAAGAATCAGGTGGTTGCGCGGGCAAGGATTTGACCGGTAAGTGACCGATTGCCGGTTCCCGGCGGGCCCCGTCCGAAGATCGCACCCAGCCGAATTCCGCCCACCCTGTGTCGACCGGCATTCAACTCAGGTGGAGAGTCAGGCAACGCGCAACGGGATCACGTTCATGCCCGCGGCCAGGGCCTCGACGCGATCGGCCAGGTACTGCAGCGCCCTCTTCCGATCGGCTGCCAGCTCCATGTGGCTGTAGGCCGCCACGGTGGCGTTCTTCTCGCTGTGCGCCAGCAGCAGTTTGACGACATCGCGTACGAACCCATGCTCGCGCAGCAGCGTCGCCGCCGTGCTGCGTGTCCCATTTGGGCTGAAGTCAGGCACGCCAAAGTCGATGCGCTTGAAGTAGTGGTTCAGCGTCACGTCGTCCATCGGCACGCTGCCGCGGAAGATCGACGGGATGACGTACTCGCCATGCCCCGTCAGCTCGTGCACCTGGCGCAGGATCTCGACGGCCTGGCGCGACAGGAACACGCGATGGGGTTGGCCCATCTTCATGCGCTCGGCGGGGATATCCCACTGCGCAGCATCGAGATCGAACTCGGGCCACTTCGAGCGCAGCAGTTCGCTCGTGCGGGTCATCGTAAGAAGTAACAGCTTGGTCGCCGCGATAGTCGTGGTGTGCGCGCCTTGCTCGTCCAGCTTGCGCCAGAGCGTCCCCAGTTCCTTCTCGCTCAGGTGGCGAGATGTTCAGCCGGTGCGCGTGCGATGGCGCCACGCAACGGCTGCGCTGGGTTCGTCGTCACCAGCACGTTGCGGGTCGCATGGTTGTAGATCTGCTGCACGATCACGCGGATGCGCTCGGCCGTCACGGCGGTATCGGCGCGCGCCTTGATGATGGCCAGCACGTCGCCCGGCTGCACCTTGTCGAGCTGCATGTCGCCGATGGCCGGGTAGACGTAGGCATCGAGCCAGCGTACGGTCTGGGCCACGTAGCCGCCCGACCGATAGAACAGCGTCTCGTCGACCCAGCGCTGGGCGAAGGCGCGGAAGGTCAGCCGGCGCGCGTCGGCAGCCTTCTGTTCCGTTGATTGCGCTCGCTTGGTTTTGGCCGGGCTCTGGCCGCGCTCGACCAGTGCGCGCAGTTCTTCGTGGCGGTCACGGGCTTGCTTGATGGTGAAGGCCGGGTACGCGCCGATCGTCACCTTCTCGCGCTTGCCGTTCAGGTGGTACTTGAAGCGCCAGGTCGTCGAGCCCGACGGCATGACCTCCAGCACCAGACCGCCGCCATCGGTCATGTCGTAGCGCTTGTCCCTCGGCTTCGCGTTGTCGATCGTCGCGGGCTTCAGGACGTAGTTGATGTGTCGCATGTGGGGCCACCAAGCGGGGCCACCGCTGCCCCGGTGGCCCCAAATTTGGCCCCGTCGCGATGCGAGGTCGAGAAACCGTCCGGGATCAGAAAAGACAGAAACCCCAGTCGAATCAACGATCTGGGGCTTCTGTTGGGACCATCCGGGACGTCCGGAGATGCCCCGGGACCGCATCACATGTGGTCGATCATCACCTGGCCAAAGCCGCTGCAGCTGACCTGCGTGGCGCCGTCCATCAGCCGCGCGAAGTCGTAGGTGACCTTCTTGCTGGCGATGGACTTTTCCATGCTGCTGATGATGAGGTCGGCAGCTTCTTTCCAGCCCATGTGGCGCAGCATCATCTCGGCGCTCAGGATCTCGGAGCCCGGGTTGACATAGTCCTTGCCGGCGTACTTCGGTGCGGTGCCGTGCGTGGCCTCGAACATGGCCACGCTGTCGCTCAGGTTGGCACCGGGGGCGATGCCGATGCCACCCACTTGGGCGGCTAGCGCATCCGACACGTAGTCGCCGTTGAGATTCAGGGTTGCGATAACGCTGTACTCCGCCGGGCGCAGCAGGATCTGCTGCAGAAAGGCGTCGGCAATGCTGTCCTTGATGACGATGTCCTTGCCGGTCCTCGGGTTCTTGAACCTGCACCACGGGCCGTCGTCAATCATCTGCGCGCCAAACTCGCGCTGCGCGAGTGCATAGCTCCAGTCGCGGAAGCCCCCTTCGGTGAACTTCATGATGTTGCCCTTGTGCACGATGGTGACGTTGGGCTTGTCGTTGTCGATGGCGTACTGGATGGCCTTGCGCACCAGGCGCTCGGTGCCTTCGCGGCTGACCGGCTTGATGCCGATGCCCGAGGTGTTGGGGAAGCGGATCTTCTTCACGCCCATCTCTTCGATGAGGAACTTGATCAGCTTCCTGGCCTTTTCGCTTTCGGCCTCGTATTCGATGCCGGCGTAGATGTCTTCACTGTTCTCGCGGAAGATGACCATGTTGGTCTTCTCGGGCTCTTTCACCGGGCTGGGCACGCCCTTGAAGTACTGGATGGGGCGCAGGCAGACGTAGAGGTCTAGCTCCTGGCGCAGCGCCACGTTCAGGCTGCGGATGCCACCACCCACCGGCGTGGTCAGCGGACCCTTGATCGACACCACGAAGTCGCGCACCGCGTGCAGCGTTTCTTCGGGCAGCCACACATCGGGGCCGTAGATGCGCGTGCTCTTTTCGCCGGCATACACCTCCATCCAATGGATCTTGCGCTTGCCGCCGTAGGCTTTGGCCACGGCGGCGTCCACCACCTTCAGCATCACCGGCGTGATATCCAGCCCCGTGCCATCACCTTCGATGTACGGAATGATCGGCTGGTCAGGGACGTTGATCGAGTAGTCGGCGTTGACCGTGATCTTCTGGCCCGTGGACGGGACCTTGATGTGCTGGTACATGGATCGCGTCTCCTGGCACCTGTTTTTCAAGGCACCGCGTGCAGGGTTGACAACCCGAAGATTCTATTTCACGGGCCCCGATGAGAGCCTCTGCGAGCCTGGGCGCGGCACCCCGCCCGCAGGCAGTTTCAGGCCAGACCGCACCACACCGCAACGCGGTGCCAAAGGTCGTGAAACAAGGCCCAGGCCGACGCCGCCACCAGCATGCCGCCTCCCATCCTTGCAAGCCACCGTTCACGCCGTGCGGCACCTGGGCCGGTCAGCCAGCGCCGCCAGGCCCAAGGCCCCAGCAACAGGCCGGCCGACGACGACACCGCAAACAGCGCCATCGCTGATGCGCCCGCCGCTGCGCCACCCGTCAGTGCCGCCACCAGCAGCGCCGACTGCAGCAACCCGCAAGGCCAGGCGGCCCACAGCGCGCCGGCGGCCAGCGCCCGCCACGGGGCTGGCTGGCGGGTACCTGGTTGAAGCGGCGCTCCCGCGGCCACGCCGGGACCGGAACCAGCCACGGCGCCGACCGGCCTGAAGACCACGGGTCGTGCATCCGACGCAGCGGGTACGCGCCCCCATCGCCCCATCCAGGCCGGTTGCCGGCCCTGCCACAGCAGCCACAGGCCCAGCGCCAACGCGCCGGCGTGCACCATCGTCCACAACGGGCGCAGCGCTGGCGCCACCTGCGCCCAGGCCGCCAAAGCCCCCACGCTGGACGCCACCACGGCACCAGCCAAGCCATAGCTGACCACACGCGCCAACTGGAATGCGAGCGTCCCCGCCCGCCCCTGCCCTGCGGTGGCGGCGGCACAAGGCGCAGCACACATGGCCGCGCAATGCGGCATGCCCGCCAAGCCCAGCAGCGCGGCACTGGTGATGAGGGCGGCGTCCATGCCTCAGATGATGCGCGAGAACCTTTCCCTGGTCTTGTCGGCTTGCAGATGCTTGTCAAAGACCATGGCCACGCCACGCACGAAGTACCAGCCCATGGCCGTGACCACGATCTCCTTGTCGTCCACCGTCACCAGTCCCAGCTCCGCCAAGGGCTGCAATTGCTGCAGTTCGCGTTCGAAATACTGGCGCGCGTCCACCAGATGCGCCAGATCGACGCTCTCGAAGTCGACGCGGCCCTGGCACATCAGCGACATGATCACGGTGCGCCGGGTGAGGTCGTCGCGGGTCAGCGCCAAGCCGCGCACCACCGGCAGGTTGCCGCAGGCCAGTGCATCGCGGTATTCATCCATCGTCTTCGCGTTCTGGCTGTAGGTGGCGCCCACGCGGCCGATCGACGAAACACCCAATCCGATGAGGTCGCCATCAGCCAACGTGGTGTAGCCCTGGAAGTTGCGGTGCAGCCGCCCTTGCCGCTTGGCCACCGCCAAGGCATCGTCGGGCAGCGCAAAGTGGTCCATGCCGATGTAGACATAGCCCTGCGCGATGAAGCCCGCGATGGCGTCACCGAGCATCGCCACGCGAGACTCGCCGCTGGGCAGGTCGCTGCCGTGGATGCGGCGCTGCGGCTTGAACCGTTGCGGCAGATGCGCGTAGGCATACAGCGCTATGCGCGAAGGCCGCAATTCGGCCACCTGCGCAATGGTGCGGCGAAAGGACTCGGGCGTCTGCTTGGGCAGGCCGTAGATCAGGTCGGCGTTGATGGACTCGAATTTCAGCGCGCGCGCTGCTTCGATCAGTTCACGCACCTGCGCCAGCGGCTGCACCCGGTGCACGGCCAGCTGCACCTGCTCGTCGAAGTCCTGCACGCCAAAGCTGATGCGGTTGAAGCCCATGGCCCTCAGGTTGCGCAGACGCTGCGGGTTGGCCGTGCGCGGGTCGACCTCGATGGACACTTCGGCAGCGGGCTGGAGCTGGAACGACTGGCGCACACGCGCCATCAACGACGCCAGTTCATCGTCCGACAGGAACGTGGGCGACCCGCCGCCCAGATGCAACTGCTGCACCTGGTGGCCCGGCCCGAGTTCGGCGACGTGCAGGTCGATCTCGCGGCCCAGCCATTCAAGGTACTCGGCACCGCGGCTCTTGTGCTTGGTGATGATCTTGTTGCAGGCGCAGTAGTAACAGACCGACTCGCAGAAGGGAATGTGCACGTACAGCGACAGCGGCGCGGCCCCTCCCACCATCATTCCTTGGGCGCGCTGGCGCAGCGCTTGCTGATAGTCGGCAGCGCCGAATGCGTCGACAAAGCGATCGGCCGTTGGATAGGATGTGTAGCGCGGGCCGGGCACGTCCAGTTGCCGCAATTGCGGCACGGACAGCGGGGTTTGTGCCGCGGCCACATTGGCCGCGTCAGACGGCGTGAGCGAGTGTTGGGTCATGGCCTGAACTCTGCCGGACTGGTGTCAGAGCGCCTTGATCCAGCGCAAATGCACGGGGGGCTCGACGCAGACCGCCCGTTGGCCCGCCTGGGCGCTCCATGGCGTCTTGCACGGCGGGAGTGTTACGCTCAATCAAGCCTGGGCCATCGTCCCGGAGGCCGCCCAGCCATGGAGACCGCAAATGAGCCAGCCCCAGACCCTGCACGCCCCCGTGATCCGCATCGAACCTTTCAAGGTTGCCTGTTCCAGTTGCAATCTGCGCGAGCTGTGCCTGCCGATCGGCATGTCCAACGAGCAGCTGGACCGCCTGGACGCCATCGTTTCCAACCGTCGCACGGTGGTGCGCGGCGATGCCATGTTCCGCGCCGGCGACGCATTCACCTCGCTGTTCGCCGTCAGAACCGGGTTTTTCAAGACCTGCGTGTCGGCCGAGGACGGGCGCGAACAGGTCACTGGTTTCCAGATGGCGGGTGAACTGATAGGCCTGGACGGCATTGGAACCGAACGCCACACCTGCGACGCGGTGGCGCTGGAGGACTCGCAGGTGTGCGTGATCCCGTTCCAGCAACTCGAAGACCTGTCGCGCGAGCTCACCGACCTGCAACGGCACTTCCACCGCATCATGAGCCGCGAGATCGTGCGCGAGCATGGCGTCATGTTGCTGCTGGGCAGCATGCGCGCCGAAGAGCGGTTGGCTGCCTTCTTGCTGAATCTGACGCAGCGCCTGCACACCCGCGGATTTGCCTCGCAGTCGCTGGTGCTGCGCATGACCCGCGAAGAGATCGGCAGCTACTTGGGCCTGAAGCTCGAAACCGTGAGCCGGGCCTTTTCAAAGCTGCAGGACGACGGCGTGCTGCAAGTCAAGCAGCGGCAGATCGAGGTGCTGAACCCGCAGGCGCTGCAGAAGCTTGTGAACGGCGCGAGCTGTTGAGTCCCCGGCCGGCGGCACGGCGAAGCCGTCGTTTCATGGCCATGGCTCCCGGGTGCGGTTCATCGTCAACTCGGTTTCTGTGAAGCGCCCCCAGCAAGAGGAGATGCCGCCTTCAAGCCCGCAGTTGCCATGGCGCTGGGCGCAGCGATCACCCTGCACAAGGGTCCTTCAGGGCTTCGGCGTCGCGGCATGGTTGCGTGCCTGAACGGCCGGCATGTCGGCCGTTGAGGTGGCCGCGGGTGCGGTGATCACCGGGTCGGGATACCGGATGGCGATGGCCAGCGTGGCAAATGACGCCACCACCACCAAAGCCGGCCCGCCGAACACCATCCACACGATGGGCAGTCGCCACCAGGCGACGGTCTGGTCGGCCGCTGCACCAGTGGCTGTTGCGCTGCCAGCAGTTGCAAGAGGTGTGCTCGAGTGTTTCATCAGAATCTCCGAAGGGGTGCCGCGTCTATCGCGGCACCATGAAAGTGGACTTTTCTCGAATCGTGGTGCCCGACACCGTCGGCCCAGCCGTCCCCGCACCGGCCTTCGGCGCTTCGGCCAACTCCACCACGAAATGGATCACATGGCTGCCCGCGCCGGCTTCGGCCGCCGCCTGGGGGGGCACCCGCACGGTTATCGGCACCCACTTGGCGGCGGCTGCTCCCACCACCACGGATGGCGCCACCTCAATGGTGATGCCGGGCAGTCCGGTGGCATGGATGCGAAAGCGCTGGGTCTGCTCGGTGGCGTTCATCACCTGCAGGCGGTAGACGTTTTCCACCCAGCCATCGTCGGCGATGCGGGCGAGTGATCCACGGTCACGCACCACATCGACCTTGAAGCTGCTGCGCAGGTAAAGGCTGGTGGCCAGCCCGGCCAGGATCAGCAGCAGAACCGCGGAATAGACCAGCACCCGCGGCCTGAAGATTCGCCGCAGCACCGCCGCCCGGCCCAGATGCTGAGCCAGGCCGTTCTGGGTGTCGTAGCGGATCAGGCCGCGCGGGTACTGCATCTTGTCCATCACGCCATTGCACACGTCGATGCAGGCGGCGCAGCCGATGCACTCGTACTGCAAGCCCTTGCGGATGTCGATGCCGGTGGGGCACACCTGCACACACAGACCGCAATCGATGCAGCTGCCCAGCTTGCTGGCCACCAGGTCGGTCTTGCGCCCGCGGGTGCCGCGCGGCTCGCCCCGTTCGGCGTCGTAGCTGATGATCAGCGTGTCCCTGTCGAACATCACGCTCTGGAAGCGTGCGTAGGGGCACATGTACTTGCACACCTGCTCGCGCATCCAGCCGGCATTGCCGTAGGTCGCAAAACCATAGAACAAGACCCAGAACCATTCCCAGGGCCCGAGCGCAAGGTTCAGCGTCAGGCCCCACAGCTCGCGGATGGGCGTGAAATAGCCGACGAAGGTGAAGCCCGTCCACAGGCCGATGGCCAGCCACGCCAGTTGCTTGCCGCCCTTGCGCAGCAGCTTCTCCACACCCCAGGGCGCGGCGTCAAGCTTCATGCGGCGCATGCGATCGCCTTCGAGCTGCCGCTCCACCCACATGAAAATCTCGGTGTACACCGTCTGCGGGCAGGCATAGCCGCACCACAAGCGCCCGGCCACGGTGGTGAACAGGAACAGCGCATAGGCGCTGACGATCAACAGCCCCGTCAGGTAGATGAAGTCCTGCGGGTACAGCACCAGACCGAAAATGTAGAAACGCCGCGCACCCAGGTCGAACAGCACCGCCTGGCGCGCGTTCCAGTCCAGCCAGGGCAGGCCGTAGAACAGCAACTGCGTGCCCCACACCAGGGCCCAGCGCCAGGCTGCAAACCACCCCGTGACCGCGCGGGCGTAGATCTTTTCCTGCTTGCGGTACATCGAGACGACCGCTTCGCGCGCGTCGTCGCAATCAACAGCGTGGCTCGCACCCGCGGCGGCAGGGGCCGTGGTCTTCGTCACTGGCGCTGCCTGCTCCGCGAGGCGGGGTTCACTTGCCGGCCACGGTGGTGGTCTGCGACATGCTCAACACATAGGCACCCAGCACATGCACCTGTTCGGGCGTCAGCAGCTTGCCTTGCGGGGGCATCACGTTGTTCTTGCCGGCCGTGACCATCTCGACAATCGCCTTCTCACCCCAGCCGTGCAGCCAGATCTTGTCGGTGAGGTTGGGCGCACCGAGCGCCATGTTGCCCTTGCCATCGGCGCCGTGGCAGGCTGCACAGGTGGCGAACTTGGACTTGCCCAGCTGCGCGGCCACGTCGTTGTGGGCGCTGCCCGACAGGCTTAGCACGTAGTTGGCCACGTTCTTCACGTCTTCTCCGGTGCCCACGGCAGCGGCCATCGGCGGCATCATGCCGATGCGGCCTTCGACGATCACTTTCTTGACGTAGTCCAGGTCGTTTCCGCCCAGCCAGTCGTTGTCGGCCAGGTTCGGGAAGCCCTTGCTGCCGCGGCCGTCGGAGCCGTGGCACTGCGCGCAGTTGTTCAGGAACAGGCGCTGACCAATGCCCATGGCCTGGACGTCGCGTGCCAGGTCGGCGGCGTTCATGGTGGTGTATTTGGCGTACACCGGTGCCATCGCGACGCGAGCCTTCTCCTGCTCGGCCTCGTACTGGTTCATGCTGGTCCAGTTGAGCGTGCCCTTGTTGGAGCCCAGGCCCGGGTAGAAGGCCAGGTAGACCGCCGAGAACACCACCGTCAGCACGAACAGCCACATCCACCAGCGCGGCAGCGGGTTGTTGAGCTCCTGCAAGTCGACGTCCCACACGTGTCCGGTGGTGTTGTCGTTGGCCATCACGCGGCGGCGGCTGGCGATGATCAGCAAGGCCAGGCAGGCCAGCAGGCTGACGACGGTGGCGACGGCCACGAACAGGGCCCAGCCGCTGTGGACGAAGTCACTCACTGCTTTTCTCCTTGGTTTTCGGTCGGACTCAGATCGCCTTCGGTGTCGCTGCTGAAGGGCAGCATGGCGGCTTCTTCGTGTTCATGCCGACGGCTCTTGCTCCAGGTGTGCGCCATCAAGGCCATGAAGAGCACGAAGCCGGCAATCATCACGACCACGCGCAGGGTGTTGACGTCCATCGCGCAGCTCCTTACTTCTTCGCCGTGCCAAGCACTTGCAGATAGGCCACCAGCGCATCCATTTCGGTGCGGCCGGCAACGGCTTCGCCCGCCTTGGCAATTTCGTCGTCGGTGTAGGGCACGCCCACGATGCGCAAAGCCTTCAAGCGCGGCGCCATGCTCTCGGGTTCAACCGCCGCGCCCACCAGCCAGGGGTAAGCCGGCATGTTGGACTCGGGCACCAGGTCCCGCGGGTTGTTCAAGTGCGTGCGGTGCCACTCGTCGCTGTACTTGCCGCCCACGCGGTGCAGGTCGGGTCCGGTGCGCTTGCTGCCCCATTGGAAGGGGTGGTCGTAGACGAACTCGCCGGCGGTGGACATCGGCCCATAGCGCAGCGCCTCGGCGCGGAACGGACGCACCATCTGCGAATGGCAGTTGTAGCAACCTTCGCGGATGTAGACATCGCGGCCCGCCAACTGCAGTGCGGTGTAGGGCTTGAGGCCTTCAGCCGGTTGCGTGGTGGAACGCTGGAAGAACAGCGGGACGATCTCGACGATACCGCCGATGGCCACGGCCACCAAGATCAGCACGATCATCAGGAAGTTGTTGGTCTCGATCTTCTCGTGACCCGACGGTGTGTGTTGTTGTGCCATGTTGATGGACTCCGGGGGTCAGGCGTGAGCCAGGTTGACGGCGGGGATCAGTGCCGCAGCCGGCTTGCCGCCCCTGACCGTCATGACCACGTTCCAGGCCATGATCAGCATGCCGCTGAGGTAGAGCAGACCACCCATCAGGCGCACCACGTAGTAGGGGTAGGTGGCCTTCACGCTTTCCACGAACGAATACACCAGGGTACCGTCGGGGTTCACGGCGCGCCACATCAGTCCCTGCATCACGCCGGCGATCCACATCGCGGCGATGTACAGCACGATGCCGATGGTGGCGATCCAGAAGTGCAGCTCGATCGCACGCACGCTGAACATGGTCTTGCTGCCGAACAGGCGCGGGATCAGGTAGTAGAGCGATCCGAAGGTGATCATGCCCACCCAGCCCAGCGCGCCGCTGTGCACGTGGCCCACTGTCCAGTCGGTGTAGTGGCTGAGCGCGTTGACGGTCTTGATCGACATCATCGGCCCCTCGAAGGTGCTCATGCCGTAGAACGACAGGCTGACGATGAGGAACTTCAGGATCGGGTCGTCGCGCAGTTTGTGCCAAGCGCCCGACAGCGTCATGATGCCGTTGATCATGCCGCCCCAGCTGGGGGCCAGCAGCACCAGCGAGAAGATCATGCCGATGCTCTGCGCCCAATCGGGCAGCGCGGTGTAGTGCAGGTGGTGCGGGCCGGCCCACATGTAGGTGAAGATCAGCGCCCAGAAGTGCACGATGCTCAGCCGGTAGCTGTACACCGGCCGCTCGGCCTGCTTGGGGATGTAGTAATACATCATGCCC
>JANOZF010000059.1:0-24676 GCA_031429255.1 Rubrivivax sp. | reverse complement strand
CTGGGGCCTAACGTTCGAGCTAAGCGGGCGACGACGGCAGGACGCCAGGCCCGGGCTGGCGAAAATGTACCGCGTACCGCCAGACCGGGCCTGGTGGCCTGCCGTTGGCGCTCCGCTTGAGCGAGGGGTTAGGCGTCGCTGTGCGCAGCATGCTTACGAGTTACTCTCTCGAAGAATGCTCAAGTACGAACGTTCAGAGCCCTTGTTTTTCCAAGTCTCGGCTATGAACTCAGTCAATGCGGGAACATCGGTCGCCAGCGTTGATGGCCAGAGACACGGGTTGTAGTCGAAGACTCGCAGCATATGATCGATATCAAATATCGGTGCCGTGCCTTTAGCCCGAATAAGGCAAACGGGCTTGTTGAATGCAATGCGCATACCAAGCTCGAATAAGACGTTCGGATTGTGCTCGGTAAGGTCGACTATTACCAGATCAGCGTTATCGAGGTCATTAACTATGGTCGACTGGATGACTTCCGTTCCGGCCTTCTTCGCAGTCCGCGCGTTGAAGTCGGCCTTTACTGCGGCGGGCGTTATCAAATGTTTTAGAACTTCGTCGAAATAACCTGGCGCTCTGTCTTTGGAGCGCTCTGAAAACGGCATTGCTACGAAAGCGACCAGCTTTCCAGCACTCTTGGATTCGCCAAGTATGATTGAAGTGTTTGTTCCCGAAGCCGTTGGGTTACTTCCAGCGGCGAGGGAGGACGAGTTTGGGCTCGCTCCCAGTGACTTGAGGTAAGCAAGATTGGTTTGATAGAGTTCGTAGAACTGGTCTTGATACTGCTCCGCTAAACCAAACTCTGTCTTTAAGGTGTTCTTGAGATACTGAATATCAGGTAGATTTTCGCCTTGATAGTAGTCGTAGACACGTTTGAATAACTCTACGTTCCTGAACGCACTGACGAGGGCGTCCTGCGCTTCTTGAGCGGACTTTGGGTAGACAAGCGATCGACCAAGGTCCGTCAGTTCAATTTTCGGTGTGTCGCGCGTTCCGACAGTGAGGCCGTAGTCGCGGGACGCTGTTGTTAAATAGAAGTAGCTGCTGCTTGCACCAGACGCTAGGCCAATGGCCTTGGCGATTTCAGGTGGTGCCCACGGATTCCCCATGTTGAACTGCTTGATTGCATCTGCGAGCCTCCGTGCCTCCTCGAGTGAGTTCAGGGGAAAGGCTCGCTTTGCTTTCGGGACGACTTGCTTGCCGGCCGCAGCTGGACGTTTGCTCTTCGCAGGAGCGGATTTCTTGCCTGCCTTGACCGTCTTCTTTGCTGGTGTAGCAGGCTTCTTGCTCTTCCTGGCGGGAAGTGATTTCGTGTCTTCCTGAGGCGGAACTACAGGTTCGGTATCAGTCATGGTGGCCTTGGATTGGTGTACCGGTCGAAATGTATGTCATTCGGGCAGCACCGAGGGCTGTTCTCTCGGAGGGGCTGCGCGGTGCGAATTGCGACGCCTAACGTTCGAGCTAAGCGGGCGCCAACGGCAGGACGCCAGGCCCGGGTCGGTGAAAATGTACAGCGTACCACCGGCCCGGGCCTGGTGGCCTGCCGTTGGTGCTCCGCTTGAGCGAGGGGTTAGGCGTCGCTCATTTGGCGGGAGACTGTGCGAGAGAAATTAGACTACTGCGGTACTGATATGCCAATAAACCACTTGTGGCAACCAAGATTAATGCCAACGGAACTCCTCCTGGGTTCAGTACGAGATGGAAGAGCACGATGACAGCAATGATGGGCGAAAGCAAAGCCAAGCCAAGCACAGGCGCCTTGTTGGTGAGAAGGCAGAGTGCGCCAATCAATTCAACTGTCTTCATCAGTGGCCAGAAGAATGCTGCGGCCTTCAGCCCTTCTTCGAATGCGAGGCCCTTGTCAGACGTTGGCGGATGTATGAGGTGTGAGCCAGTGAAAATGAACGAAAAGCCGTCGATGGCACCAACTAGGAAGATTATTCCAAGCAAGATTCTCGGAAGTGTCGTGAGTAAGTTGTTTTTCATGTCTGCTGTTCTTTCGGTTGCGAGGCATTTAGGAATGAAAGTGTGGCGAAGTGACTCTCGATGTGACTACGGGAAGGGGTTGGTTGCGACGCCTAACGTGATTTAGACGACGTAGTCATATCCAGATATAGGACGGTCCAATACCGCACCGGTCGATATCTGTCTATGTCCATATGTGGACAGGTCGAGGTCATTGCGCGGGCCCCAGGACGATCCTGTCAACCAGCCCCAAGGTCTTGGCCTGGCCCAGTGTCATCATCCACAGCTTGGCGGTGGGGTCCCAGACGCCGCCGGAGGTGCGCACCGCCAGCCCCAGCTCTTTTTCGCCCCACGCCACCCGCACGCCCACACGCACGCTGTTCAGGGTGGGGGCTTCGTCCACGACGATTTCCACCGTGGTCAGCCGGCGCTGGCGTTGCGGGTCCACCCGGTAACGCACACACACCAGCTTGTCGCCGTAGGTGGCCGCCCAGCGGCGCGCGCCTGGGGCCTGGGGTTCCAGCTTCTTGATGACGCGCGTTGCGCCCTGTGGTGCCGGGTTGTTCATGTTCTCTCCCTGCCTGGCGCTGCTGCGCGGGCTGGCGCAACGGCTTGTTCTCAAAGGCTAGCGCAGCGGTGGGCTGGCGTCCATCGGTGCGCACCTTGTCGGTGTCATTCGGGCCGCGCTCGCCAGTCTGCCCGCCAGCGCTGCGCTGGCTTGCGACAGCACCGGTGGGACGGCTAAGCCTCGCCAGTTTGGGCCCCCGCCCTGCCCTTGCCCGCACTGCCTTTGCCCCCCTCGGCCCGCGCATGCCACGCCAATATCGCCAGCACCCCCGCCCCCGCCACCACCGTCACCACCGGGTGGTTGAACACCAGCGATATCGACAGCACGTTCAAGGCCCAGAACCCCCAGCGCCCCAAGGGCCGCGCCACGAAGCCGGTATAGGCCGCGCCCAGGCCCATGATGGCCACCACGGCGCCAAACAAGGCGCTGGCAAAGCTGGCCCAGGTGAAGCCGACGAACAGCAGCGACGGCGCAAACACGAAGGCAAACGGCACCAGCGCCTTGCCCATGCTCAGCCTGAAGGCCGTCATGCCCGTGCGCATGGGCTCGCTGCGCGCAATGCCGGCGGCTGCAAACGCGGCCAGCGCCACGGGGGGTGTCACGTCGGCCAGCACGCCGTAATAGAAGACGAAGAAGTGCGTGGCCAGCTGCGGCACGCCCAGCTGCGCCAGCGCCGGCGCCACGATGGCGGCCAGGATGATGTAGGTGGGCGTTGTGGGCACGCCCGAGCCCATGATGATGCAGGCCACGGCCGTGAACAGCAGCCCGAAGAAGATGGTGACGCCTTGCGCGCTCAGCCAGCCCGCTGGCACCAGCGCCATGAAGGCCTGCGCCGTGGTGCCCGACAGGTCGATGACGAAGGCGCTGAACTTGAAGCCCATGCCGGTGAGCGTGGTGATGCCCAGCACGAAGCCCACGCAGGCACACGCCGCGCCGATGCCCAGCGCGCTCTTGGCGCCCATCTCGAAACCCTGCACCAGCGCGCGCGGCGTCACCGCCATGCCGGCCATCTGCTGTCCGTGGCGGCCCAGCAGGCGCGGTATCCAGGAGCAGGCCACGGTAAGCGTAATGCCCCAGAAGGCGGCCAGAAAGGGTGTGTACTGCATCAGCAGCAGCGTCACCATCACCACCAGCGGAATGAACAGGTGCCAGCTGCCTTTCATCACCCGGCCCAGGTGCGGTATTTCGTCGGCCGGCATGCCGGCCAGCTTCAGGCGCTTGGACTCCAGGTGCACCATGAACAGGATGGCAAAGTAGTGCAGCGCCGCCGGCACGATGGCCACGATGATCAGCTGGTTGTACGGGATGCCCAGCGTCTCGGCCATGATGAACGCGGCCGCGCCCATGATGGGCGGCGTGACCTGCCCGCCGCAGCTGGCGCTGGCCTCTACCGCACCGGCAAAGCGCGGCGAGAAGCCCACCTTCTTCATCAGCGGGATGGTCATCACGCCAGTGGTCACGGTGTTGGCAATGGCACTGCCGCTGATCATGCCGAACAGCCCCGACGACACCACGCTCACCTTGGCCGGCCCGCCCGAGAAGCGGCCCGCCGCGATGGTGGCCAGGTTGACGAACAACTGCCCCAGCCCGGTCAGCTGCGCCATCACGCCGAACAGCACGAAGTGGAAGACGAAGGTGGCCACCACGCCCACGGGTATGCCGTAGATGCCTTCGGTGCCCTTGTACAGATGCGCCACCACGCGTGGCACGCTGTAGCCGCGGTGCGCCAGATCGCCGGGCAGGTAAGGCCCGAAGACGCCGTACACCACCACCGCCACCGACAGCAGCGGCAGGAAGATGCCCATGGTGCGGCGCGTGGCCTCGATGACCATCGCGATGGCTATGACGCCGAACATCAGGTCCACCGGCGTGTGCTGGCCCGGGCGCTGGATGAAGATGCTGTCGAAGAAGATCAGCAGATACAGCGAAAAGCTGGATGCCAGCGCGGCAAACACCCAGTCGCGCAGCGGTATGTGCTGGTGGCTGCCGTCGTAGACCTTGAAGGGCAAGGCCATCAGCGCAATGGCGCCCAGCACGCCGAAGAACAGCAGCCTGGCGGGCAGCGGCACGGGTTCGTTGATGCCGTTCAACAGGCTGGCGCCCAGCAGCAGGTAAAAGACGCCCAGGCCGGCCGATACCGCCCACTCCCAGACGCCCGGCAGGCGCTTCTGGCGCGGAAAGACGAGAAAGCACAGGCCCAGCACCACGCTCAGGTGGATGGCGCGGTGGGCAATTTCGTTGTGCAGGCCGAAGCCGGCCGTGTAGTAGTGCCAGCTCGACAGCGCCACGGCAATCACCGTCACCACTGCGGCCGACCAGCCGGCCAGGCGGCGGAAGTTGCTCTCGGGATCGAACTGCTCGATCAGGCGGTCGACTTCGTCTTGTGGCGTGGGCGAGCCCAGGTTCAGCGGTATGGCGGTCATGGGCGCTTGGGTGGATCGGTAGGTCGATCGGCAGATGGGTCGATGGGCAATGGGGCAGGCGGGCGGCTGCAGGCGTTTTTCAGCACGGGCTGGTGGTCAGTTCAATGGCTTGTGTACTCAGCGTGCCCAGCAGCCACTGGCGGCCGTCGGGCAGCAGCAGGCGCATCTGCTGCGCAGGCAGTGGGCGCACCACCAGCGGCGCCACGGTGCGGTCCAGCAGCAGGCGCCAGCCGGTGCCATGGCGCTCCAGCGTCTCACCGGCAGCGGCCGCGTAGGGTAGGCCGTAGCCCTCGCCTTCGAACTGCTCTTCGGTCAGGTGCCAGGCGCCGGCGCGCCAGGTGTAGGCGTCCAGCACAGGGGTGCCCAGCACCGAATGGGTGAAGCCCAGTTGCAGCCGCGGTGCCTGACCGGCCGGCAGCGGCACGCGCAGCAATTCCACGCCGCTGCGGTGCTCCAGCAGCTGCAGCGTGCAGCCGCTGGCGGTTGCAGTGGTGGCTGCGGCTGCGGTTGCGGTTGCGGTCGTGGCCGGGCTTGTCGCCGGCGCCGCGGCCGGCCGCGCCGCAGCCGCCACCCCCTGCACGGCCAGCAAAGCCACGCTGGCCGCCACAGGCAGCCAGCCCCGCGGCCACCCGCGTGTCGACTGGCAGCGCCGCCGCGCTGGCGTCACTTCGAGACGCCCTTTTCGCGGAAATAGCGCGCCGAACCCGGGTGCATGGGCGCGGTGCCCACGGCCGTGGCGGTGGTCAGGCTGATGTTCTTGCCCTGCACATGCACCTGGCCCATGACTTCGCGGTTTTCGTACAGGGCCTTGGTCACTTCATAAGCCACCGCTTCGGGCAGCGCTTCGTGCGTGGCCCACACCGCCATCACGGCCAGCGTGGGCACGGCCGCGGTCTGGCCCTTGTAGGTGTTGGCCGGCAAGGGCACGCTGGCGTAATAGGGCTGCTGTTTCTGAAGCTCGGCGATCTCGGGCCCGGCCAGCGGCACCACCTTCAGCGCGTGGCTCTGCGCAAAGTCGGTGACGGCCGATGTGGGCACGCCGGCGGTGATCAGCGTGGCGCCCAGGTTGCCGTCCTTGATCTTGTCCACCGCCTGCGTGAACGACGACAGGTCTTCCTTGACGTCGGCGCGTGTCATGCCGTGCACCTTCAGCAGGTCGGTCAGCAGCTGGTACTGGCCAGAGCCAGGGGCGCCTGAGCTGATGCTCTTGCCCTTGAGGTCGCGCACGCTGTTGATGCCGCTGTCGGCGCGAGTGATGAGCTGCACCGTTTCGGGGTACAGCGCGCCCAGCGCACGCACGTTCTTGAGCGCCGCGCCCTGGAACTGGCCGCCGCCGTTGTAGGCGGCGTCCAGGATGTCGGCGGCCACGAACGCCGATTCGATCTCCTTGTTGCCGAGCAGCTTCACGTTGCCCACCGAAGCGCCAGCGGCTTCGGCCGTGGCGCTGATCTTCTGGCCGCCCACGGTGGCCTTGTTGGAAATCAGCTGCGCCAGCATGCCGCCCAGCGGGTAGTAGGTGCCGCCGGTGCCGCCGGTGGCGATGCCGAAGAACATGCGCTGCTGCGCCAGCGCGGTGGTGGCGGCCACCGCCAGCACGCCGGCGGTGACGAGGGCGGCGGCGGTTTTCCAACGTAGGGTGGTCATGAAACAGGTCCTTTGCAGACAAGTGAGACAGAGTTCGAAGGCTGGTGCACCGCGGCCGTGGCGCCTATCCCGATTTGCCCAGGGCTGGGCCCTGTGGCGCCACGGTTGGCATCACGGCTGGCGTCACGGCTGGCTGCACCGCAGCGCGGCTATGCTGCTGCCACCGCATGCAAGAAGCATGTGCACCCCACCGAAAGGATGAGCCTGCATGACCACAGTGCCCGCTGACAGCGCCGACGTCATCGTCATCGGTGCCGGCGTCATCGGCTGTTCAGTCGCCTGGCATCTGGCGCAGCTGGGTGCTGGCCGCGTGCTGGTGCTCGAGCGGGGCCGCATCGGTGAAGGCACCAGCGCGCAAAGCAGTGGCATCCTGCGCACGCACTATTCGGTGCTTGAAAACGTGGAACTGGCGCGCCGCTCCTGGCAGGTGTTCACGCGTTTTGCCGACTACCTGCAGGACGACGATGCCGATGCCGGCCTGGTGCGCTGCGGCTACCTGATTGCAGCTCCCGACGGGCCTGCGCTGGCGCCCTTGCAGGCCACGCTGGCGGCGCAGCAGGCCCAGGGCATTGCCGTGCAGACGCTGACGGCGGCCGAAGCGGTGCGGCGGCTGCCCATTGCGCAGTTCAGCGACAGCGCACTCATCGGCTTCGAGCCCGAGGCCGGCTTCGCCGACCCGTATCTCACGGCCACCAGCTTTGCACGTGGCGCGCGCCGGCGCGGGGTGCAGCTGCGCGAAGGCTGCGCCGTGCAGCGCCTGCTGCTGGACGGCCACAAGCGCGTGCGCGGCGTGGCCACGGCGCAGGGCGACGTGCTGGCGCCGGTGGTGGTGAGCGCGCAGAACATCTGGGCCACGGAACTGGCCGCGTGGACCGGCCTGCCGGTGCCGCTGGTGGCCGAACGCCACCGCGTGCTGGCGTTGGCGGGCCCGGCGCCCTACACGCAGGCGATGCCGGTGTTCAAGGACCTGGCGTCGCCGGGCATGCTGTACGGCCGCAGCTATGGGGGCCGGCACATGCTGGTCAGCGAAGGCACCGCGGGCGAGCCGCTGGCCGCGCCCGACACCGAACAGGCCGACGTGAGCCTGGACGTGGTGGCCACCATTGCCGAGCAGGTGGCGCGGCGTTTTCCGGGCTGGGACCAGGCCGGCCTGGCCGCGTCATGGACCGGCGTTTACGACGTCACGCCCGACTGGAACCCCGTGCTCGGTCCGGTGCCCGAAGTGCCGGGGCTGGTGCTGGGCTTCGGCTTTTCGGGCCACGGCTTCAAGCTGTCGCCGGTGGTGGGCCGGGTGCTGGCCCAGGCCGCGCTGGGCCTGCCCACCGAGGTGTCGCTGGCGCCCTACGCGCTTCAGCGCTTTGCCAGCGGTGCGCTGCTGCGCGGGCGCTATGGCGTGGGCGCGGTGTCCTGACGAGCCCGCGCAGCCCTCAGGTGCGGCTCAGCAGCGGCTCAGGTGAGACTCAGGTGCCTTTGGACACACTGATGGTGGGGAACTTCGCCGAGAAGTCCTTCGCCTTGGCCGCGATCTTCACCGCCACCTGGCGCGCCACGGCCTTGTACAGGCCGGCCACTTCGCTGTCGGGGTCGGCCACCACGGTGGGGCGGCCGCTGTCGGCCTGCTCGCGTATGGCCATCGTCAGCGGCAGCGCGCCCAGGTAGTCGACGCCGAAGTCGGCCGACATCTTCTTGCCGCCGTCGGCGCCGAAGATGTGTTCGGTGTGGCCGCAGTTGGGGCAGCAATACACGGCCATGTTCTCGACGATGCCCAGGATGGGCACGCCTACCTTTTCGAACATCTTCAGGCCCTTGCGCGCGTCGAGCAGCGCAATGTCCTGCGGCGTGGTGACGATGATGGCGCCGGTCAGCGGCACGCGCTGGCTCAGCGTGAGCGCGATGTCGCCGGTGCCCGGGGGCATGTCGATCAGCAGGTAGTCCAGCTCGCGCCACAGTGTCTGGTGCAGCAGCTGGTCCAGTGCCTGCGTGGCCATCGGGCCGCGCCAGATCATGGCCTGGTCGGGCTCGATCAGGAAGCCGATGCTCATCACCTGCACGCCGTAGTTTTCCAGCGGCTCGATGGTCTTGCCGTCTTCGCTTTCGGGGCGGCCGCTCAGGCCCATCATCATGGGCTGGCTGGGGCCGTAGATGTCGGCGTCCAGGATGCCCACGCTGGCGCCCTCGGCGGCCAGCGCCAGCGCCAGGTTCACGGTGGTGGTGCTCTTGCCCACGCCGCCCTTGCCCGAGGCCACCGCGATGACGTTCTTCACCCGCGGCAGCAGCTGCACGCCGCGCTGCACCGCGTGCGAGGTCACCTTGGTCACGATCTCGACGCTGACGTTGGCCACGCCCGATACGGTGCGTGCCGCAGCGATCAGCGCCTTGCGAAAGGCGGCGTGCTGACTCTTCGCGGGGTAGCCCATCTCCAGCTGCAGGCTGACGTCGCCTTCTTCGATGCGCAGGTTCTTGATGGCGCGGCTGGTGACGAAGTCTTTGCCGGTGTTCGGGTCGAGCACCGACTTGAACGCTTCGAGCAGTGCACTTTCGGTGGGAGCAGATGACATGGTGGGGGCACAGGGTTGATGCAGCCCTGGAGTCTAGCCCGCCGGACCCCGCATGACAGAGTTCTGGCCGCCAGACCGTGCGCGCGGCTGGCCTGTGCAGTGCCGCAGTTCCCTAGAATCGTCAGCATGACCCGCAAACTCTTCGTCACCACCGCCCTGCCCTACGCCAATGGCCCGTTCCACATCGGGCACATCATGGAATACATCCAGGCCGACACCTGGGTGAGGCTGCAGCGCATGCTGGGCCACGAAGTGAACTTTGTCTGCGCCGACGACACCCACGGGGCGCCGATCATGATCGCCGCCGAAAAGGCCGGTCTCACACCCCAGGCCTTCGTGGCCGGCATCGCCGCGGGCCGCAAGCCGTACCTCGAAGGCTTTCACATCGCCTTCGACCATTGGCATTCCACCGACGCGCCCGAGAACCATGCGCTGGCGCAAGGCATTTACCGCAAGCTGCGCGACGCAGGGCTGATCGAGAAGCGCAGCGTCGAGCAGTTTTTCGACCCCGAGAAGGGCATGTTCCTGCCCGACCGCTTCATCAAGGGCGAATGTCCGAACTGCGGTGCTCTGGACCAGTATGGCGACAACTGCGAAAACTGCGGTGCCGTCTACTCGCCCACCGACCTGAAGAACCCGGTATCGGCACTGACCGGCGCCACGCCGGTGCTGCGCAGCAGCGAGCACCATTTCTTCAAGCTGTCGGACCCGCGCTGCGTGGAATTCCTGGAGCAGTGGACGCAGGACGGCCGCCTGCAGCCCGAAGTGGCCAACAAGGTGAAGGAATGGTTCAAGCGCACGCCCGACGACAACGGGCCCGGCACGGTGAGCCTGGGCGACTGGGACATCAGCCGCGACGCGCCCTATTTCGGCATCGAGATTCCCGACGCACCCGGCAAGTACTTCTACGTCTGGCTGGACGCGCCCGTGGGCTACCTGGCTTCGTTGCAGCACTGGCTGACGAAGCAGGGGGTGGACTTCGAGCACTACCTTGCCGACCCGGCGCTGCAGCAGGTGCATTTCATCGGCAAGGACATCGTCACCTTTCACACGCTGTTCTGGCCCGCGATGCTGAAGTTCAGCGGCCACAAGGTGCCCGACCGCGTGTACGTGCACGGCTTTCTCACCGTGAACAACGGCGAGAAGATGAGCAAGAGCCGTGGCACCGGCATCAGCCCGCTGAAGTACCTGGAGCTCGGCCTCGACCCCGAGTGGCTGCGCTACTACATCGCGGCCAAGCTGAGCTCTCGCGTGGAGGACATCGACTTCAACGCCGAGGACTTCATGGCCCGGGTCAACAGCGACCTGGTGGGCAAGTACATCAACATCGCCAGCCGCGCCGCGGGCTTTCTGAGCAAGCGTTTTGGTGGCCAGCTGTCGGCAGACCTGGGTGTGGAAGGCCGCATGCTGCTGGACAGCCTGCGCGCCCATGGCGACACCGTGCGCACGATGTTCGACGAGCGCGACTTTGGCAAGGCGCTGCGCGAAGTGATGATGCTGGCCGACCGCGTGAACGCCTTCGTGGACCAGCACAAGCCCTGGGAACTGGCGAAGAAAGAAGGCATGGACGCCGCGCTGCACGACGTGTGCAGCGTGTGCATCGAGGCTTTCCGCGTGCTCACCATCTACCTGAAGCCGGTGTTGCCGGCGCTGGCCGCCAAGGTCGAGGTCTTCTTGCAGGTGCCCCCCTTCAAGTGGGCCGACGCCGCGCGCGCGCTGGGCCACCACCGCATTGGCGACTACAAGCACCTGATGCAGCGGGTGGACGTGGCCAAGCTGGACGCGTTGTTCGAGCCGCCGCCGGCGCCCGCCGTGGTAGCACCCGACCCCGGCGGTGAAGCACTGGCACCGGAAATCGGCATCACCGACTTCGCCAAGGTCGACCTGCGCATCGCACGCAGCGTGGCCGCCGCGGCGGGAGAGGGCAGCACCAAGCTGCTGCGCCTGACGCTGGACGCAGGCGAAGGCCGGCACCGCAACGTCTTCAGCGGCATCGCCGCCAACTACCGGCCCGAGCAACTGGTGGGCAAGCTGACCGTGCTGGTGGCCAACCTGGCGCCGCGCAAGATGAAGTTCGGCGTCAGCGAAGGCATGGTGCTGGCCGCCAGCCACGCCGACGAAGAGGCCGAACCGGGGGTCTATGTGCTCGAACCCTGGCCGGGCGCCAAGCCCGGGCTGCGCGTTCGCTGAGCCCCGGGCACAGCCCTGTTTGCGTTGCCGCGCGCAGGTCGCTGTTGATGCCGTAACCGCGCCCGCACAGCGCGGGCCCGGCGTCAGCCCCCCGTCAGTCCCCTACAGGGACTCAGGTTCACAATGCAGCGCATGGCCACCCCGCGATTGCACCCGTTTCGGCCGCGCATGGTCGATGCGGTGAAGGGCTACAACCGGGAGCGGTTCATTGCCGATCTGGGCGCCGGCATCACGGTGGGCATCGTGGCGCTGCCGCTGGCGCTGGCCTTCGCCATCGCATCGGGGGTGAAGCCCGAGCAGGGTCTGATCACGGCCATAATTGCCGGCTTCCTGATCTCGGCGCTGGGCGGCTCGCAGGTGCAGATCGGCGGGCCCGCCGGCGCCTTCATCGTCATCATCTTCGGCATCATCGAGCGCTACGGGTTCACCAACCTGCTGCTGTCGACGGCGATGGCCGGGGTGCTGATGTTCCTGCTGGGGCTGTTCAAGCTGGGCGCCTTGATCCGCTACATACCGGTGTCCATCGTCATCGGCTTCACCAACGGCATCGCCGTGCTCATCGGGCTGTCGCAGTTGCGCGACTTCATGGGACTGAACATCGAGAAGATGCCGGGCGACTTCATCGCCCAGGTGTCGACGCTGGTGCAGCACATCGCCAGCTTCAACACGTGGGCCTTTGCCTTGGGCTGTCTGTGCGTGCTGGGCCTTGCGATGTGGCCGCGGCTGTTCGCGCCGGGCAAGGGGCTGCCCGCCACGGTGCTGGAACAATGGCCCATGCGCATGGCCAGCCGCCTGCCGGCGCCCATCGTGGCCCTGGCCACGTTGACGCTGGTGTCGTGGTGGTTTCAGCTGCCGGTGCAGACCATCGGCTCGCGCTTTGGTGAACTGGCGCGCGGCCTGCCCACGCTGGACCTGCCTCCGCTGAGCTGGGAAAGCGCTCGGCACCTCACCATACCCACCATCACCATCGCACTGCTGGGTGCCATCGAGTCGCTGCTGTGCGCGCGCGTGGCCGACAACATGAGCGACTTCAAGCGCCACGACCCCAACCAGGAACTGATGGCACAGGGCATTGCCAACTTCGTGGCGCCATTGTTCGGGGGCATACCGGCCACCGGCACCATTGCCCGCACGGTGACGAACGTGCGTGCCGGCGCCGTGAGCCCGATAGCCGGCATCGTGCACGCCGTCACGCTGCTGCTGATTCTGCTGCTGGCCGCGCCGCTGGCGGCGCATGTGCCGCTGGCCGTGCTGGCCGGCATTCTGGTCTTCATGGCCTGGAACATGTTCGAGGGCCACCAGTTCCTGAGACTGCGTCACTATTCGCTGCAGTACCGCACGGTGATGGTGGGCACCTTCTTGCTGACCATCGTGTTCGACATGACGGTGGCCGTGGAGGTGGGCCTGGTGCTGGCCTGCGTGTTCTTCATCTGGCGCATGAGTACGCTGTTCAACGTCACGCCGCTGCATCCCGACCAGCTGCCCGCCGGCATGCATGGCGTGGCGCTGTACGGGTCGCTGTTCTTTGGCGCGGTGGGCAAGATCGAGGAGCTGGCGGACCAGGTGCCCGCGGGCACACACACGCTGGTGCTGGACATGCAGCGCCTGGTGTCGATGGACACCTCGGGCCTGGACGCCATGCAGCAGCTGCAGCGCACCCTCAAGCGCCAGGGTATGGGCCTGGTGCTGGCCCATGTGAACGAGCAGCCGCTGTCGGTGATGCAGCGCGCTGGTTTCACCGCCCTGCTGGGCGCCGGCAACGTGGTGACCAGCGTGGCAGTTGCGGCCGCGCTCCGTCCAGCACCGGCGGCGGCTGCATCGCCAGCGCAAACACCCGCCACATCAACGACGTGAACGCGGCGCTGCGGCGATCAAGGTGCGAGCCCGTCGTGTCGGCATACAGGGCCTGCGAGCGCGTGGTGCGCGCAGCGCCCGCGGCCACGGCTTGGTGCAGCGCGCCACAGTAGCCGGGCGGAACCTGAAACTTCAGTTCGGTTTCGATGGCGCGGTCACGGAGGGTGTGGCGTGACTGCGCGGCGGGCCAACGGGGCCCGAACGGCTGCTCGGCCCTGGCCCAGGCACGCTCAGTTCTTGCCGCCCGTCAGGCTGTCGCGCGGGTCATCGCCGATGGCGGTGCCCTGCACCTTGCCGCTGGCGTCGAAGGTGACGCTGAACATCTTGGATTCCTGCCCGTTCTGCTTGAAACGCCAGTCCCAGACTTCTTCCTTCTTCAGCGGGAAGGGCTGCATCTTGGCTGGACGGCCCAGGATGGCGCGCACTTCCAGCTGCGTCAGTCCGGGCGTGACCTTGGCGAAGTTGTCGGGCGTGAGCAGCTGGCGTATCGACGTGACCTTGCCGTCGGCACCGATCTTGATGACGTAGTTGGTCCAGCCCTCGGGCTGGCGCGGATAGTCGAAGGTGCGTGAACCATCGGCCTCGACGGTGATGGTTCTGGGTTCGCCGAACTCCTTGCGCACCTGGACCTCGGTCGACACGCTTTCTTCCAGCACCGAGGTGCGGTCGCAACCGGCGAGAGGAACCGCCATCAAAACGGCGGCTGCCAGGGCCAAAAGGCTGCAGGTAGACAAAGAAGCGTTGGCCATGGGCTGGTCCCCGGTAAAATGACGATCTTCATTCTGCCCTGTGACACAACCGGTCCATCCCATGCCTTTGTTCTGGAAACCATATACATCCGACGTCACCCAGTTCATCCAGAACCTGAAGGCGATCAAGCCTTCGCTCGAACAGGAACAACGCGCCGGCCGTGCGCTGCTGTGGGACAAGCCGCAGGACCGCGGCGCCAGCTCCGACTGGGCCGAAGCCAAGGTGCCGCAACAGGCCTACGTCTACCAGACCAAGCCGCAGCGCTGAGCGCCGCAGCCCCGTCCGCCGTGTCCAGCGCAGCCATCGCGGCCGAGTCCGCGACAGGATTCGAATTGCCCCCCGAAAACGACGCCCCGCCGCCCTTGGTGGTGGACAGAATAGCGGTGGCCCGGCTGTATGGCGAGCCGCTTTTTCGCATGCCTCAGGACCTGTACATCCCGCCCGATGCGCTGGAGGTTTTTCTCGAAGCCTTCGAAGGCCCGCTGGACCTGCTGCTCTACCTGATCCGGCGTCAGAACTTCAACATCCTGGACATCCCGCTGGCCAGCGTGACGCGGCAGTACCTGGAATACATCAACCAGATCCGCAAGCACAACCTCGAGCTGGCCAGCGAATACCTGCTGATGGCGGCCATGCTGATCGAGATCAAGTCGCGCATGCTGCTGCCGCCGAAGAAGAGCGCCGACGGCGGCGAAGCCGAAGACCCGCGGGCCGAACTGGTGCGCCGGCTGGTGGAATACGAGCAGATCAAGCTGGGCGCAGCCAAGCTCGACCAGATGCCCGTGCTGGGCCGCGACTTCCTGCGTGCGCAGGTGCACATCGAACAAAGCCTGCAGCCGCGCTGGCCCGAGGTGCACGCCGACGACCTGCGCCAGGCCTGGAAAGAAATTTTGCAGCGCGCACGCCTGAACCAGCACCACACCATCAGCCGCGAACAGCTTTCGGTGCGCGAACACATGAGCATCGTGCTGCGCCGCCTGCAGGGCCGGCGCTTTGTTGAATTTCACGACCTGTTTGACACCACGCGGGGCGTGCCCGTGCTGGTGGTGACCTTCATCGCGATGCTGGAACTGTCTCGAGAACACCTGCTGGAAGTGACGCAGGCCGAAGCTTTTGCGCCCATCTATGTGCGGCTGGCGTATGCGCCAAGCCAACCCTTAAATTGAACTGATGTTTAAAAACGCCCTCGTCTACCAAATCGAAGAATGGCAGCAGCCGACGCTGCAGCAGTTTGAACAGCGACTCGACACTGCTCGTTTTGTGCCCTGCACACCCTCACAACCCGAGTCCAGCGGCTGGGTGCCGCCGCGTGGCAAACGCCATGCCGCGCTGGCAGAAAACGTGGCCGGCCAGGTGATCCTGAAGCTGTGCACAGAGACCAAAGCAGTGCCCGGCGCAGTGGTGAAAACAGAGCTGGAAACGCAGCTGGACAAGATAGAACAAGACACCGGCCGCCGCCTGAAAGGCAAAAAAGCGCGTGAGGTGAAAGACGACATCATCCACAGCCTGCTGCCGCGCGCATTTCCCAAACGCGGCCACACGCTGGTCTGGCTGGACGCCAAAAACAAACTGTTGCTGCTGGACACTGGCAGCGTGAAAAAGGCCGATGCCGTGCTGGCGCGCTTGACCGAGCTGTTGGGCGGAGGCTTGAAATTGAGCCTGCTGCAGACCGCGCTGGCGCCGGCCACTGCCATGGCCGTTTGGCTCAGCGACAAAGAAGCACCCGCCGGCTTCACGCTGGACCGTGAATGTGAACTGAAACAGCCCGACAGCGAAAAAGCCACCGTGCGCTACGCCCGCCACACGCTCGACATCGACGAGGTGGGCCAGCACATCCAGGGCGGGAAGTTGCCCACGCAGCTGGGCCTGACCTGGAGCAGCCGTGTGTCTTTTGTGCTGACCGAAGCCGGCACCATGAAGAAGATCAAGCTGCTGGATGTGGTGCTGGAAAACGCGGCGCAGCAAAGCGGCGGCGACGACAGCGGCTTCGACACCGACGTGGCGCTGGCCACCGGCGAACTGATGCAACTGATACCCGACCTGGTGGCCGCGTTGGGCGGGCCGCTGGTGCACGGCGGCGCGGCGCCGCTTGAATCAGCGAGCGCGGCGGCAAAACTGCCGCGGCTGGAAGCCGCAACCGCCGGCGACGACTCTGCGCCCTGGTGATACCGGCTAAACCTTGCCGCGCCCGCCGGCGCCACCGTCGGTTTTGGCCAGCAGGTCTTTGCCGCTGACACCGGCAAACAGCGCTGCCGCCTTGACCTTGATTTCCAACAGCTCGTTGGCGCTGACACCGTACTGGCCCGTGGTGCGGTTCACCTGCACGCTGAATTCCACGTCCTTGCCGTTGTTGGACAGCATGCCGCTGGTGAACTCGTAGTCGTCACTTTCCCAGGGAAAGCCCAGCGCATCGGTGTCGTAACCCTGGTATTCCACGCGGTTGATTTCGCCGCTGGCCAGGTTCAGCAACGCGGTGGCGGTAATCACCTCGTCAGACAGTTCATCGGTGATGGTGATCGGTACTTTCAGGTCCACGCTGCGTTCCTTGGGCGGCAAAGCTGGTGATTCTGCACTGCAGGGTCAATGCGCCCGGTCCCAGTTGGGGCCTACGCCCACTTCGGCCAACAGCGGCACCTTCAGTTGCGCCACGCCAGCCATCAGGCGCGGCAGGGCAACACGCGCCCAGGGCAGCTCGGCGTCGGGCACTTCCAGCACCAGTTCGTCATGCACCTGCATCACCATGCGCGTGGCGCGCTGCTCTTCATCCAGCGTTTTTTGCACCGCAATCATCGCCAGTTTGATCAGGTCGGCTGCTGTGCCCTGCATCGGCGCGTTGATGGCCTGGCGCTCGGCACCGGCCTTGCGAGGGCCGTTGCCGCTGTTGATTTCGGGCAGCCACAGCCGGCGGCCGAACACGGTTTCCACATAACCGCGTTCTTTGGCCTTGATGCGCGTTTCGTCCATGTAGCGCTTGACGCCGGCAAAACGCGCGAAGTATTTGTCTATGAAGTCTTTGGCCGCCTTTTGCTCGATGCCCAAATTGCTGGCCAGGCCAAAAGCGCCCATGCCGTAGATGAGGCCAAAGTTGATGACCTTGGCATAACGCCGTTGTTCAGGGCCCACTTCATCCACAGCCATGCCAAACACTTCGCTGGCGGTGGCCTTGTGCACGTCCAGCCCGCGCTCAAAAGCGCGCAGCAGCGCCGGGTCTTCCGAGATGTGGGCCATGATGCGCAGCTCGATCTGGCTGTAGTCGGCGCTCAGGATCACGTGGCCCGGTGGCGCGATAAAAGCTTCGCGCACGCGCCGGCCTTCGGGCGTGCGTATGGGGATGTTTTGCAGGTTGGGGTCGTTGCTGGACAAACGCCCCGTCACCGCCACCGCCTGCGCGTAGTTGGTGTGCACGCGGCCCGTTTGTGGGTTCACCATCAAGGGCAGTTTGTCGGTGTAGGTGCCCTTCAGCTTGGCCAGGCTGCGATGCTCCAGAATTTTGGCCGGCAGCGGGTAGTCAGCGGCCAGTTCCTGCAGCACTTCTTCGTCGGTGCTGGGTGCGCCGGTGGCGGTTTTTTTCTTCACCGGCAGGCCGAGTTTGCCAAAGAGAATCTCACCGATCTGCTTCGGGCTGCCCATGTTGAAAGGCTGCTCAGCAATTGAGTAGGCCTCTTGTTCCAACGCCAGCAAACGCTCGGCCAGGCTGTGGCTTTGGCGGGCCAGCACGGCCGCGTCTATCAGCACACCGTGCCGTTCTATGCGCTGCAGCACGGCCGACACCGGCATCTCGATCTGTGCATAGACAAAGTTCAAACCGGCATCAGCCACCACACGCGGCAGCAGCGCCTGGTGCACCTGCAGCGTCATCTCGCTGTCTTCACCCGAATATTCGGCAGCGCGCGTGATGTCCACCTGCGCAAAAGAAATCTGGTTGACGCCTTTCCCACACAGGTCTTCGTAGCTCAGACCCTTGCGGCCCAGGTGGCGGTCGGCCAGCGCTTCCAGGCCGTGGGTGCGGTGCGCTTCCAGCACATAACTTTGCAACATGGTGTCATGCTGGTAGCCGCGCACGGTGATGCCGGCGTTGGCCAGCACGTGCAGGTCGTATTTGACGTTCTGGCCCAGCTTGGCTTTGCTGGCGTCTTCCAGCCAGGGCTTGAGTTTGGCCAGCACTTCGGCAAGCGGCAGCTGGTCAGCGGCACCCGGGTAGCTGTGCGCCAAAGGCACGTAGGCGGCGCGGCCCGGTTCGACCGCAAAACTGATGCCGACAATGCGCGCGCGCATCGCGTCCAGGGTGTCGGTTTCGGTGTCCACGGCCACCAGATCGGCGGCCTGCAGGCGCTGCAGCCAGTCGTCCAGGCGGTCCCAGCTGGTGATGGTTTCGTATTCGCGTGCCAGCTCCGCGGGCTGAACGGCCAGCGTCGGTGCGGGTTCATCAGCGGCGCCAGTCGCAGTGCCTAGGCCCCCGGTGACGGGACGGCCCCAGGACTCTTCCAGCTCTTTGCGCCAGCTGCGAAAACCGTAACGCTGGTAGAAGTCGAGCAGTCCCGCGCGATCCACTTCGCGCAGCGCCAGCGCATCCAGCACCGGCCAGCCGGGCACGTGGTCGGCCAGTTCACAGTCGGTGACCACCGTGATCAGCTTGCGGCCGGTGGGCAGCCAGTCCAGCGCTTTGCGCAGGTTGTCGCCCACGGCGCCCTTGATGTCACCGGCAGCGGCCACCACACCGTCGAGTGAGCCGTATTCGGCCAACCACTTCACAGCCGTTTTGGGGCCCACTTTGTCGACGCCGGGCACGTTGTCCACCGTGTCGCCAATCAGCGTCAGGTAGTCGATGATGCGCTCCGGCGGCACGCCAAACTTGGCCATCACACCGGCGATGTCCAGCCGCTCAGGCGGTTTGGCCATGGTGTTGATCAGCGTCACCTGTTCCGTCACCAGCTGCGCCAGGTCTTTGTCGCCGGTGGAGATCAGCACCTGGTGGCCGCTGGCCGCCGCCACGCGGGCCAGCGTGCCGATGGCGTCGTCGGCCTCGATGCCGGGCACTTCCAGCACCGGCCAGCCCAGCAGGCGCACCACTTCATGGATGGGCTCGATCTGCTGGCGCAGCGGGTCGGGCATGGGTGCGCGCTGGGCTTTGTATTCGGGGTACCAGTCGTCGCGAAACGTTTTGCCTTTGGCGTCAAACACACACACCGCGTGTTCAGCCGGGAAGCGTTCACGCAGCCACCGCATCATCGCCACCATGCCGTGGATGGCCCCGGTGGGCAAGCCGTTGGACCGCAAGTCGGGCATGGCGTGATAGGCGCGGTACAGGTAGCTGGATCCGTCCACCAACAGCATCAGTTTTTCGCTCATGCGCGCATTGTGGCGCGCCGGCGTGCGCGCCCGCGCTGCGTAGAATCTGCGCGCCATGGGCAACTTGCACTTCAACATCGCACCACTGGCCGCACTGGCCTTGTTGGCGTCACCGGCTGCGCAGGCCCAGCTGGTCAGCACAGCGCCAGCGGCTGCCAAAGCCTTGTTGGCCGACCAGGTGGTGGTGATCGAAGACGACGGCGCGCGCATAGAAGAAACCCGCCGCCGCGGCCAGGTGGTGCGGGTGCAGGTGCACAGCAAGGTGGGCCCCGCGCACAGCTACGACATCATCGTCAAGCCCAGCGCCGAGCCGGCATCGCAGCAACGCGGCGCCGCCGGGCGCAGCGCCTGGCAAGTGTTCAGTTTTTAGACGCGCCGATGGCCGTCTACACCAGCGTTGACTTCGATGCCGCCGACACCTTGCTGCAGAGCCTGGGTTTGGGTGCGCTGACCGAGTTGACGGGCATCAAAAGCGGCATCGAAAACACCAATTACTACGCCACCACGGTGCGGGGCCAGTGGGTGCTGACGCTGTTTGAACGCCTGACCGCAGCCGAGCTGCCTTATTACCTGCGGCTGATGCAGCACCTGGCGCAGCACGGCATACCGGTGCCGGCGCCTCAGCCCAGCGCAGCTGGCGACCTGGTGCACCACATCGCGGGCCGGCCGGCTTCGGTGGTCACCCGGTTGCCGGGCAGTCACCGCTTGCTGCCCGACTCCACGCACTGCATGCAAGTGGGCCGCATGCTGGGCCGCATGCATGTGGCGGGGCTCAGTTTGCCGCTGCAACAGCCGCATCTGAGGGGCCTGGATTGGTGGCAAACCACAGCGCCGCAGGTGCTGCCGCACCTGACACCCATACAGGCGGCACTGCTGAAGGACGAGCTGGCCTTTCAGTCGCAGCTGGCCGCCTCAGAAGCCGGCCGGGCCTTGCCGCGTGGGCCCATACACGCCGATCTGTTCCGCGACAACGTGATGTTTGACGACACCGCAGGCCCTGACACGCTGTGCGGTTTTTTCGACTTTTACTTTGCCGGCACCGACACCTTGCTGTTTGACGTCGCGGTGTGCCTGAACGACTGGTGCGCCGACGCGACCTCGGGCGCCCTGGACGAAACCCGAGCAGCGGCTTTTGTGGCGGCCTACCAGGCGGTGCGCCCCTTCACCGCCGGTGAGGTGCGCGCCACCCCGGCGCTGCTGCGTGCAGCCGCCTTGCGTTTTTGGATATCGCGCTTGTGGGACTGGCACCTGCCCCGGATGGCGGCCTTGTTGCAGCCCAAAGACCCCCTGCATTTTGAACGCGTGCTGAACAAGCGCCGCGCCGTGCCGTGGCATCCCGTGCATTGAAAGTCTGACCCATGGCGCTGCAGCTGAAAACCGTCAACACCGCGCACGGCCTGCGCTGGATCATCGACGCTTTGCGCCTGTTCGTGCGCAAGCCGGTGGCTTTCACCGCCTTGTTTGCGATGTTTCTGGGCGCTGCGCTGCTGGTCAGCCTGGTGCCGGTGCTGGGCGGCGTGGTGCAGATGATGGCGCTGCCGCTGCTGAGCCTGGGTTTCATGGTGGCGGCGCAGTCGGCACTGCTGGACGGGCCCGTGCACCCGCGCTGCTTCATCGAGCCGCTGCAAGGCGACGTGCAGCGGCGGCGCTCGCTGCTCATGCTGTGCGCGCTGTACGGCGTGCTGGCAGTGGGCATCTTGCTGCTGGCCAATGCCGTGTCTGACAACGCCTGGATGCGCCTGCAAGACCTGCTGGCCAAAGGCAGCGTGGCGCAACGCCAGGTCGACGCGCTGTTGCTGGAGTCGGGCGTGCAAAGCGGCGTGCTCACCGCCGCCGTGCTGGGCAGCCTGTTGTCGGTGCCTTTCTGGCACGCACCGGCGCTGGTGCACTGGGGCGGCCAAAGCTGGGGCCAGGCGCTTTTTTCCAGCACGCTGGCGCTGTGGCGCAACAAAGGCGCGTTCACCGCCTATCTGCTGGGTTGGCTGGCGCTGGTGCTGGTGTTTGCGCTGGTGTCTGGGCTGCTGCTGGGCCTTTTGGGCATGCCGGGCGCGGCCAATGTGCTGGCCATACCGGCCGGGCTGGTGCTGTCGGCAGCGTTTTACATCTCGCTGCTGTTTTGCTTCAACGACAGTTTTGGCGGCGCAAAGCTTCCGTCTGACGTGCCGGCTGACGACGAGCAGCTGGGCCCCCCGCCCCCGCCACCAACACCACCACCACCACCGCCCCAGCCGGAACAGGCCCCCCGCACGCCCCGCGGGCCCGCCGGGCGGGCAATTCACCGGCGTCAGTTTGGCGATGGCCAGAGCCAGCCACTTGGTGCCGTGGCGCCCAAAGTGCACCTGCGCCCGCGCCTCGGCGCCGCGCCCTTCCAGCACACCCACCACACCTTCACCAAACTTGTTGTGGAACACGGTTTGCCCCACCCGCAGGCCGTGGCTGCTGGCCGCTTCGGCCTGCGCCGCCTGGTTCACCCAAGCCGGCGGTGCTTCTTGCTGCGGCGCCGCCACACGCCCGGCCCCCACGATGCCGCTCAAGCCGCTGCCGCGCTGCCAGGCCTGCTGGTATTCACGCGCATAACCCGAGCCAAAACCTTGCTGGCGTGGTGTGATCCATTTCAGCGCCGCCTCGGGCAGCTCTTCGATGAAACGGCTCTTCACGTTGTAGCGCGTCTGTCCGTGCAACATGCGCGTTTGGCTGAAGCTCAGGTACAGGCGTTTGCGCGCACGTGTGATGGCCACGTACATCAGACGGCGCTCTTCTTCCACGCCGTCAGCGTCCGACAAACTTTGTTCGTGCGGGAACAGGCCTTCTTCGATGCCGGTGATGAACACAGCGTCAAATTCCAGCCCCTTGGCGGCATGCACCGTCATCAGCTGTATCGCGTCGGCACCGGCCTGGGCCTGGTTGTCACCGGCTTCTAACGATGCATGGGTGAGGAAGGCAGCCAGCGGCGACATGATCTCGCCAGTCTCCGCGTCGGGCGCTGGCGTGGCGGCCTGCTCATCCACCGGCAGCGCCACCGCGTCTTTGCCAAAACCCTCTTGGGTGACAAAACTTTCGGCCGCGTTGACCAGCTCTTCCAGGTTTTCGATGCGGTCCAGGCCGTCTTTGTCGGTGCGGTAGAAGTCCAGCAGGCCCGAGTGTTCCAGCAGGTGGTCGATGATTTCGCGCAGCGTCAGGCCTTCAGTCGCGGCGCGCATGCTGTCCAGCAGCGCGACAAAGGCCTGCAGCTTGAGCCCGGCTTTGGCAGGCACCGCGCCCACGCTGTCGGCCAAACTGCGGCCCGCTGAGACCTCCTGCAGCTGTTCAATGCTGCGCGAGCCTATGCCGCGCGCCGGGAAATTCACCACACGCAAAAAACTGGTGTCGTCGCCCGGGTTCTCCAGCAGCCGCAAATAGGCCAGCGCGTGTTTGATTTCGGCACGCTCAAAAAAGCGCAGGCCGCCATACACACGGTAGGGCATGCCGGCATTGAAGAGCGCGCTTTCCAGCACCCGGCTTTGTGCGTTGCTGCGGTAGAGCAAGGCAATTTCGCTGCGCGCCGTGCCACTGCGGTGCAGCTGCTGGATTTCTTCCAGCAGCCACTGCGCTTCGGCGTAGTCGCTGGTGCTTTCAAACACACGCACCGCCTCACCGCTGCCGGCATCGGTGCGCAGATTTTTGCCCAGGCGTTGTGTGTTGTGGCTGATCAAGTCATTCGCAGCGTCCAGGATGTGGCCACTGCTGCGGTAGTTTTGTTCCAGTTTGACGACGCGCTGCACGCGGTATTCGCGTTCGAAGTCGGCCATGTTGCCCACGCGCGCGCCGCGAAAGGCATAGATGCTCTGGTCGTCGTCACCGACCGCAAACACACCGCGATCAACCGCTCCCGGCGGCGAAAACAACTTCAGCCACAGATACTGCAGCCGGTTGGTGTCTTGAAATTCGTCCACCAGCACATGCACAAAACGGTGTTGGTAGTGTTCGCGCAGCGCGGTGTTGTCGCGCATCAGCTCGTAGGTGCGCAGCATCAGCTCGGCAAAGTCCACCACGCCTTCGCGTTGGCACTGTTCTTCGTACACCTGGTAGATCTCCACCAGGCGGCGCGTTTGTTCATCGCGCACGGGCACGTCTTTGGGGCGCAGCGCTTCTTCTTTGTTGCCGGCGATGAACCAGTTCACCTGCTTGGGCACAAAGCGTTCTTCGTCCAGGCCCAAACCTTTGATCACCCGTTTGACGGCACTCAGCGTGTCGCTGCTGTCCATGATCTGAAAGCCCTGCGGCAGCGCCGCCAGCTTCCAGTGCGCGCGCAAAAAACGGTTGCACAGGCCGTGAAAAGTGCCTATCCACATGCCGCGCACGGGCACCGGCAGCATGGCGCCCAGGCGCGTCAGCATTTCTTTCGCGGCCTTGTTGGTGAAGGTGACACCCAGCACGCCACCCGGTGACACCTGACCGGTCTGCATCAGCCAGGCGATGCGTGTGGTCAGCACGCGGGTCTTGCCGGAACCGGCACCGGCCAAGATCAAACTGGGCACGGCTGGAAGCGTGACGGCGGCCAGTTGTTCGGGGTTCAGGCCTTGCAGCAGCCGCGCTTCAGTTGAATGCATATTCTTGATTCTAGGAGTGCGGGTGTCGGCGGCCTCGCTTGTGGCCTGAAGGCTCAAAGCCGGTCGCCGCGTAGAATGCGCCACCGGCCCGGACCCTGCGTCCCGGCCGGTTTTTTTATGGCAGAGAAGGCTTAACACACCATGGAAATCTTCGACTACGACAACATCCTGCTGCTGCCGCGCAAGTGCCGCGTGGAAAGCCGCAGCGAATGCGACACCAGCGTCGAATTTGGCGGCCGCCGCTTCACGCTGCCGGTGGTACCAAGATTACGTATGGTGACGCGTCGCGTCAGGCCATTCTTCGTGGCGTCAACAGCCTCGCCAACGCGGTGAAAGTGACACTGGGTCCAAAGGGCCGCAATGTCATCCTCGACACAAAGTTTGGCTCTCCCACGATCACCAAGGACGGAGTGACGGTCGCCAAGGAAATCGAGCTGTCGGATCCGCTCGAAAACATGGGCGCCCAGATGGTTCGCGAAGTGGCGAGCAAGACCTCGGATGTTGCCGGCGACGGGACGACGACGGCCACCGTGCTGGCCCAGGCCATTTACCGCGAAGGCGCGAAAAACGTGACTGCCGGCGCCAACCCGATGGCGATCAAACGCGGAATTGCCAAAGCCGTCGACGCCATCGTTGCCGCCTTGCAGCTGCAGTCCAAGCCCGTGAGCGGACAGATGATCGCCCAGGTGGGCACGATCTCGGCGAACCACGACGAGACCATCGGTACGATCATCGCCGAAGCCATGGAGAAGGTCGGCAAGGACGGCGTCATCACGGTGGAAGAAGGC
>JANOZF010000058.1:0-37661 GCA_031429255.1 Rubrivivax sp. | reverse complement strand
GGGGTGGCGTTCAACACGAACACGGCGCTGGCAAACACCGCCAGCTCGGCCGGCCCGGGCAGCAGACCCTGGTCCACCATCAGTGAGGCTCCCGTGGCCGCGCGAGCCGGCGTGAGCCGGCCTTCACACCAGCTCCCGCGCCAGGGCGCACCGCCGGCGCCTCGAGATTCAAAGCATCTCCAGGGCCAGCGCCGTGGCTTCACCGCCACCGATGCACAGCGACGCCACACCGCGCTTCAAACCGCGCTTGCGCAGGGCGCCCAGCAGCGTGACGACGATGCGCGCACCGCTGGCACCGATGGGGTGGCCCAGTGCGCAGGCGCCGCCGTGCACGTTCACGATCTCGTGCGGCAGCTTGAATTCATCCATCGCGGCCATCGTGACGGCGGCAAAGGCTTCGTTCACTTCCCACAGGTCCACCTGGCCGGCTTGCCAGCCGGCTTTGTCAAGTGCCTTGCGGATGGCGCCGGCCGGTGCGGTGGCGAACCACTCAGGCGCCTGTGCGTGCACCGCGTGGCTGACGATGCGCGCCAGAGGCGTGCAGCCGAGTTCTCGCGCCGTGCTTTCGCGCATCAGCACCAGCGCCGCCGCGCCATCGGAAATGCTGGACGCGTTGGCCGCGGTGATGGTGCCGTCCTTCTTGAACGCGGGCTTCAGCGACGGGATCTTGTCCAGCTTGGCCTTGAAGGGCTGCTCGTCCCACTTCACCACCGTGTCGCCCGCACCCGCGGCGCCAGCCGCGGACTTCTGCTTCGCCGGCAGCGTGACGGGCGCCATCTCCCAGTCGAAGCTGCCGTCTTCATTGGCCAGCTTGCTGCGCGTGGTGGACGCGATGGCGAAGGCGTCTTGCGCTTCGCGGCTGAACCTGTACTTGTCGACGCACTGTTCGGCGAACACGCCCATCGCCTTGCCGCGCTCGTAGGCGTCTTCCAGGCCGTCCATCGCCATGTGGTCGAACAGCTGCGCGGCGCCGTACTTCACGCCCTTGCGGGCAAACATCAGGTGCGGCGCGTTGGTCATGCTTTCCATGCCACCGGCCACCACCACGCGTGCACTGCCGGCGGCCAGCATGTCGTGGCCGAACATCATGGCGCGCATGCCGCTGCCACACATCTTGCTGAGCGTCACCGCGCCGGCGCTTTGCGGCAGCCCGGCCTTCAGCGCCGCCTGGCGCGCCGGCGCCTGGCCCTGGCCGGCCATCAGGCAGTTGCCGAGCAGCACCTCGTCGACCACCTCACCGGGCACGCCGCAGCGCTGCACCGCGGCCTTGACGGCCACCGCGCCCAGCTCCCAGGCTGCCAGGGTTGAAAAGTCGCCCAGCAGGCCGGCTATGGGCGTGCGGGCAGCGGAAACGATGACGATCGGGTCTTGCATGGGGTTCCTCCTGCACAAACGACGCAACAGGCGCCATGCTATGCCAGCGGCTGCGCAGCCGGTGATCAGCTCGCCGACAGCGCCTGTCGGGCGCGCTGCAGGAAGCCCGGCGTGTGCGCTGAGTCGAGCCAGCGCACCACCACCACGGCATCCAGTTCTGGTTCCACCCAGACGTAGTGGCCACCGGCGCCCACCATGAAGCTGCTGCGCGTCGAGGCGCCCGGGAACTGCGTGCCGTCGGGGTTCAGCCACATCAGCCATCCATAAAACGGCGCCAGCTCGGTGGGCTGTTGCATGCGCTGCACAAAAGCCGCCGGCACCAGTTGTTGCGTGTTCCAGCGGCCCTGCTGCAACACCAGCTGACCGAGTCGTGCCAGGTCGCGTGCGTTGATCGACAGACCGGCGCCCCAATGCGAGCCGCCGGGCACCGACTGCACGCGCCGGCTCTGAAGCTCGAGCCAGGCGTCGTCGTAGCCTTCCCAGCGCCAGCTGTCGCTGGCGCCCAGCGGCTTCATCACGGTCTGCGCAAACACCTCGGGCAGCGGCTGCTGGAACAGGTGCAGCAGCGCCAGCGACAGCTGGTTGATGCGCACGTCGTTGTATTCCCAGTAACTGCCAGGCGCCTGCAAGGGCCGAGCGCCGCCCTTGGGGCCGCCAGCCGGGCGTGGGTCGTGGGCCACCACGCGCCAACGGTCCACCTGGTCGGGCAGGTTGAAGCAGCTGCCTTCCCATTCGCTCGTCTGCTCCAGCAACTGACGCCAGGTGATAGCGCGGTTGTGCCCGGAATCAAAGCCGATGCCGGGCAGATGCGACGACACCGTCGCATCCACGTCGGCCAACAGACCCCGGCCAAGGGCAACGCCGGCCAGCAAGGCCAGGCCCGTCTTGGCCACGCTGAAGGTCTGATCGGCACGGTCGGGCTCTCCCCAGGCCGCAACTTCATGGCCACGCTGCCAGGCGCAGCCCGAGACGCCGCCGCGCGGGTGCAACGCCCCCCGGGTCACGTTGTACGGGGCGGGGTCTCCGTGGTGCACGCCGTAAGGCTGCTGTCCCGGCCCGATGACAGCCGCGGGGTCGCGTGGCCAGGCGGTTTCATGCGCGGCGGCGAAGGCGACACAGTCTTCCCAGAGGCGGTTCATGGTCAGCCCTTCGACGCAGTTAGAGGCGCCGGGTGCGTCGGGTCCACCCAGTGCACGTTCTCGGGCGCTTCGGCGGGGGCGATGTCCAGGTTCACCGCCACCGCCTCGCCGTCGCTGCGGCACAGCACGCATTCCAGCGTCTCGGTGGCGCTGGCGTTGATTTCCTGGTGCGGCACATAGGGCGGCACGTAGATGAAGTCGCCCGGCCCGGCCTCGGCGACAAACTCGAGCTGCTCGCCCCAGCGCATGCGCGCGCGGCCTTTGACCACATAGATCACGCTTTCCAGCGCGCCGTGGTGGTGCGCGCCGGTCTTGGCGCCGGCGTGGATGTGCACCGTGCCGGCCCACAGCTTTTGCGCACCCACGCGCGCGAAATTGATGGCCGCCTTGCGGTCCATGCCGGGCGTCTGCGCGGTGTTCGGGTCCAGCTGGTTGGCGGGTACGACGCGCACGCCGTCGTGTTTCCAGGCGGGGGTGTGGCTCATGAGGACTCCTTGCAGGCAGATGGTTTCGAAGACACCGATCAGGGGCGCCCGTGCACAGCAGCTTAATGGCGAAGTCAGGGCTGCGCGGCACCCATGCAAACCCTGGAAAACCTGCCTGCCTCCGCCAGACTTGCCGCCGTCGAGGCCGGCCGCATCGGGCAATGGCGATGTGGAGGACCTATGCGCTGCCCGGCATCAGCCGCTGCACCAGCGGATGCATCACGCGCTTCTCGGTGCCGATGGCGAAATAGTGCTCGTCCACACCCGCGCAGCGGCCCAGGCGCTGAACACCGTAGAGCTGCGTCAGGTCTTCATGAACCATGTCGGGCGCAGGAAACAAACCCATCCCGCCGGCTCCAAACGTCATCAGCAGCGCACTGTCTTCGAATTCACCCACCACATGCGGCTGTATGCCCTGCTGCTCGAACCAGCGGTCGATGCGCAGGCGCACCGAAGCGTGCCGCGTGGGCAGCAGCACCGGCACCTGCGACATCGACCGCGGAAAGTCACTGCTGGCCTTGGCCTGCAGCGCGGGCGATGCATACCAGGCCAGTGGTGAGCTGGCCAGTGGGTGGGTGTAGAGCTTGATGTTGGGGTTGGACGGCGCCGGTTGGTCGGCCAGCACGATGTCCAGGCGGTGCAAAGCCAAGTCGGCCAGCAGGTCGTCGAACTCGTCGTCGTTGCAGGTCAACCGCAACGTGGGCTCATGCACCACCGGCTCCAGCAGGTGACGGACCACCAGCTTGGGCAAGACGTCGCTCACACCCACCACCAGGCGCAGGGCGGGAACGTCCACCGCGTCGCGAAGCACCGATGGCAATTGCTCGCCGAGCTGGAAAATGGCATCGGCTTGCCGCAGCGTGACCTGCCCCGCTTCGGTCAACACCAGACCCCGCCCCTGCGCCTTCAGCAGCACATGGCCCAGCGAGCGTTCCAGTTCTCGCACCTGGCCGCCGACCGTCTGCACCGCCACACCCAGTCGTTGCGCAGCGCGCGTGACGCTGCCCTCCTTGGCAACAACCCAGAAGTAGTGCAAGTGTCGGTAGTTGAAGCTCAGAGTCATGCCAGGCTTGAGCCAAAGGTAGCGCAGGTGAATCCCGCTTCTTCTGGAAGGGGTAAGTCAAGGCTGAACCAGGACCTCGCGGCGCGTATCCGCAGGAACTGATCACGCCGTGCTCGGCGCCCTGCGGTCCTGCGGTCCTGCGGTTTCTCCGAAGCCTGCCTTCGCTTTTGGATGCTTCCTTCAGCGGCCCAAGCTGACTAGGGTGCAAGCAATTGCAGCCCAAAGACTATTGACCATGGATACGAGCACCTTTCTCTCCGCGCTGGCAGCCATCGTCGTGATCGACCTCGTGCTGGCGGGAGACAACGCCATCGTCATCGCACTGGCGGCGCGCGGACTGCCCGTGCACCTGCAACGACGCGCCATCCTGTGGGGTGCCATCGGCGCCATCGTCGTGCGCAGCCTGATGACGGTGATCGTGGTGTGGCTGCTGAAGATTCCGGGCCTGCTGTTGGCCGGTGGCGCCTTGCTGATCTGGATCGGATTTCGCCTGTTGCGGCCGGATGACAGCGGCACGGACTCCTCCCACCCCGCAGCCGTGGGGTTCTGGGGTGCGATGCGCACCATCGTTATCGCAGACGCCGTGATGGGCCTGGACAACGTGCTGGCCGTCGCCGGCGCCGCCCATGGCAACTATCTGTTGGTGGTGGCAGGGCTGGTGATCAGCGTTCCCATCGTGGTGTGGGGCAGCAGCCTGGTGCTGAAAGTCGTTGCCCGCTTTCCAGCCGTGGTCTACCTGGGTACCGGCGTGCTGGTGTGGACCGCCGTGAAGATGATGACCAGCGAGCCGCTGCTGGCACCTGCCTTTGCGGCCGCTCCCTGGGCCAAGGCCATCGCGTATCTGGCCATCCCGATGGTGTTGTGGCTCGGTTTTGTCAGGAACCACCACCGTTTCGAATCGCGCATCCATGCGCGACTGGCCGAATTCGCTGCGCGTCGCCCGCTTGGGGCCAGCACGGCATCGGCCGCCCCCGCCTGCGCAAGCAGCAGCCCCACCGGAGACACCACCATGCTCAAAGTCCTCGTACCCGTCACTGGCACCACCAACGCGCTGAAGGCCGTCCGCCACGCGGTGTCCGAATACCAGCGTCACCATGAGCTGGAGCTGCACATCCTGAACGTGCGGCCTCGCCTGTCCAGCCACGTGGCACGCTATCTGAGCCGCCAAGACCGCCAGAGCTGGCACGACGAGCGTGCGAACGAGGAGTTGCACAGTGCACGATCGGTGCTGGAACAGGCGAGCGTGCCCTACCAGGCACACTGGGTGGTAGGTGACCGCGCGGAAGAAATCTGCGCCGCGGCGCGGCGGCTGGGCGTGCACCACATCGTGATGGGCACCGCCAGGCGCAATTCACTCACCCGCATGCTCGAGGACTCGGTCACCGACCGCGTGCTGGCGAACACGCCCGTGCCAGTAGAAGTGGTCACCGGTGAAGCGGTGTCGCGCTGGGAGCGCTGGGGCATAGCAGCCGGGGCGGCCGGCACAGTTGGCCTGTTGGCGCTGGCCATCGAGTGAGCGCGCCAGCCAACTGCCGACCGCGCCCCTGGTTCTCGCGCTCGGCGCGCTCCTGCTTGATGAAGACCCAGATGCCGAATGGCAGGCCGAGGACGGTGACCACGAAGCTGGCGACTTCCAGCAGATCACGCAGGTGCATCATGTCCATGGTGCGCGGCCGGCCGTCAAGGGTGCTGGTGCGTCGAGAAGCGTTTGGAGGCTTCGTAGGGAAACACGTCGTGCACGTGGCCGGCCTTGATGCGTTGCTTGTGCCCTTGCCAGAAAGCCGCGTCCAGCAAGTCGGCGTGGTGCGCCATAAACACCTCTCGCACGGCCGGGTTGCCCAGCAAGAAAGGGCCGAACGTTTCCGGGAACACGTCGCCCTTGTTCACCGTGTACCAGATCTCGCCGCTCATTTCTTCTTCTTCGTTGCGCGGCTGCGGCACGCGGCGGAAGTTGCATTCGGTGAGGTATTCGATCTCGTCGTAGTCGTAGAACACCACCTTGCCGTGGCGCGTGACGCCGAAGTTCTTCCACAGCATGTCGCCCGGGAAGATGTTGGCCGCCACCAGGTCCTTGATGGCGTTGCCGTACTCCACCACCGCGTGCGCCATCTGCTCGGGGCTGGCCTCCTGCAGGTAGATGTTCAGCGGGATCATGCGGCGCTCGATGTACAGGTGCTTCAGCACCAGCGTGTCACCGTCCTCCTCTAGCAGGCTGGGGCAGAAATGCCTGATCTCGTCGACCAGTTCCTGCTCGAAGCGGTGGCGCGGAAAGGCCACGTTGCTGTACTCCAGCGTGTCGGCCATGCGGCCCACGCGGTCGTGTTGCTTCACCAGCAGGTACTTGCCCTTGATCTGCTCGCGTGAGGTGTCCTTTTGCGGCGGATAGAAGTCCTTGATGACCTTGAACACATACGGGAACGACGGCAGGTCGAACACCAGCATCACCATGCCCTTGATGCCGGGCGCGATGCGGAAGGCGTCTGATGAATGCCGCAGGTGGGCCAGGAAGTCGCGGTAGAACAGGTTCTTGCCATGCTTCTGCAGGCCCAGGCTGTTGTACAGCTCGGCGCGCGGTTTGCGTGGCATCAGACCGCGCAGGAACTGCACATAAGCCGACGGAATCTCCATGTCCACCATGAAGTAGGCGCGCGCGTAGCTGAAGATCATCAGCAGGTCGTCTTCGCCGAACAGCGCCGCGTCGATGTGCAGCTTGCCCCCGTCGCCATCCGGCACGGTGCCGTCAGGGGACTTGTGGAGTATCGGCAGGGCCAGCGGCGTCTCGTTGAAGCCGTTGATGATCTTGCCCACCAGGTAGGCGCCCTTGTTGCGGTAGAAGAGGCTGGAGAGCACCTGGATCTGGAAGTTGGTGCGCGGCCGAAACCCGCCCAGAACGGCCAGCATCGCCTGCACCACGTGTTCGACGTCGCGCTCCAGGTCCTCGAATTCGCCCTGCAGCTGGAAGTTGTTGACGATGCGCTGCCACGTGGCCTGCAGCGTGTCCTTGGTGGGGTAGTAGGCGCGGTAGGTGGGGCGCGACGCGGGTTCGTCGTTTTCGATGTATTCGGTGCTGACGGCGGGCCGCACGAAGATGAAGTCGTTCTTGAAGTAGCTGCGCGTCAGCAGCTGGGCCGTGACGGAATTGAAGAAGGTTTCGGCCAGCTCGGGCTGGTGGTGGTCGGTGAGCAGTCCGATGTAGTGCAGCTTGGCCTGCTGCCAGGTGTCTTGCGGCAGGTCGTCGGCACCGAACTCGGTGCGCAGACGGTTCACGGCTTCGTTCACGCGCAGGTCGTAGAACTCGATGCGCTCGCGTTGCGCGCGCTGCTGGCCATGCCAGTCAGACCGCTCGTAGCGCAGCTTGGCCAGCGCCGTGGTCTCGCGGAACAGCCGGTAATGGCGGTTGAAGCCGTCGATCAGTGCCTGCGCAATGTCGAAGGCACGGCTGTCCGTGAGCTTGTGCGGGAACACTCGGCTTCCAGATCGGCGTGGGGTTCGGCCCGTGTTCCGATCAAAGGCCGGCCGGGCCGAAGCCGGTGTCGTCGTCTTCCGCGTCGTCGGTTGCTCCGCCGCTGCCTGCCGGACCGGCAGACGGCGC
This sequence comes from Rubrivivax sp., assembly GCA_031429255.1. GTDB lineage: Bacteria > Pseudomonadota > Gammaproteobacteria > Burkholderiales > Burkholderiaceae_C > Rubrivivax. The sequence continues at coordinate 30,008 of JANOZF010000058.1, read as the reverse complement.
ACGCGGATAGCGCTTCAGCGCGTCGCCAAACACCTGCACGATGCGGTCGGAGTGGTCCATCGTCACCTGCAGGTTCTTCAGCAGACCATCCTTCAGGCCGTAGACCCAGCCGTGCACCGAAACCGCTTGCCCGCGCGACCAGGCGTCTTGCAGCACCGTGGACAAGGCCACGTTGCCCACCTGCTCGATGACGTTCATCTCGCACAGGATGTCTTCCTGCTGCTCGGGTGGCAGGTGGTCCAGCCGCTTGCGGTGGCGCAGGCGCACGTCCTGCACGTGGCGCAACCAGTTGTCGGCCAGCCCCACGCGGATGCCACGCATGGCCGCGCGCACGCCCGCGCAGCCATAGTGACCGACGACAACGATGTGCCTGACCTTCAGGTGCTCCACAGCGAACTGGATCGTCGACAGTGCGTTCAGGTCGCTGTGCACCACCACGTTGGCCACGTTGCGGTGCACGAACACCTCGCCCGGGTCCAGGCCGGTGATTTCATTGGCCGGCACGCGGCTGTCGGCGCAGCCTATCCACATGTAGCGCGGGTTCTGCTGCTGGGCCAGCCGTGTGAAGAAACCCGGGTCACGCTGCGTGGTGGCGGCGGCCCAGCGGCGGTTGTTGGCGAGCAGACCGTTCAGGTCGTCGGTGTCAGGGGCAGGCGTGTTCATGCGGGAAGTGTAGGCAAGGGCGGAATGCCCGCGCGCCAGGCGCGCAGCGCCCAGCCCGGTGCACCGAGGTCCAGCATCGGCAGGGTCAGGGCCGCGCAGGCCATCGGGCCGCTTTCACATCGTCTCGGCAAACAGCTCACGGCCGATCAGCATGCGGCGTATCTCGCTGGTGCCGGCGCCAATCTCGTACAGCTTGGCGTCGCGCCACAGGCGGCCCAGCGGGTAGTCATTGATGTAGCCGTTGCCGCCGAAGATCTGGATGCCTTCGCCGGCCATCCAGGTGGCCTTTTCGGCGCACCACAAGATGACGCTGGCGCAGTCCTTGCGCACCTGGCGCACATGCTCGGCGCCCAGCAGGTCGAGGTTCTTGCCCACGGTGTAACAGAAGGCGCGGCCGGCCTGCAGCACGGTGTACATGTCGGCCACCTTGCCCTGGATGAGCTGGAATTCGCCGATCGATTGCCCGAACTGCTTTCTGTCGTGCGTGTACGGCACCACGTTGTCCATCACCGCCTGCATGATGCCGATGGGGCCTGCGGCCAGCACGGCGCGCTCGTAGTCCAGCCCGCTCATCAACACCTTGGAGCCGCCGTTCAGCGCGCCCAGGATGTTGGCCGCCGGCACCTCGACGTCGTTGAACACCATCTCGCCGGTATGGCTGCCGCGCATGCCCAGCTTGTCGAGCTTTTGCGCGGTGCTGAACCCCTTCATGCCCTTTTCGACGATGAAGGCCGTGATGCTGCGCGCGCCGCCGCTCGCCGCACGGCCGCCCGAAGGCGGGCGAGCCCCCCCGGGGGGCAGCGAAGCGTGGGGATCCCCATTTTCGGGTTCAGTCTTGGCATAGACCACCATGGTGTCGGCGTCGGGGCCGTTGGTGATCCACATCTTGGTGCCGTTGAGCAGATAGAACCCGCCCTTGTCTTCGGCCTTCAGCTTCATGCTGATGACGTCGCTGCCGGCACCGGGCTCGCTCATCGCGAGTGCGCCCACGTGCTCGCCGCTGATCAGCTTGGGCAGGTACTTGCGCTTTTGCGCCTCGGAGCCGTTGCGCTTGAGCTGGTTGACACACAGGTTGCTGTGCGCACCGTAGCTCAGGCCGATGCTGGCGCTGGCGCGGCTGATCTCTTCCATGGCGATCATGTGCGCCAGGTAGCCCATGTTGGCACCGCCGTAGGCCTCGGGCACGGTGATGCCGAGCACGCCCAGCTCGCCCATCTTTTCCCACAGGTGCATCGGGAACTGGTCGTTGCGGTCGGTGTCCGCAGCCAGTGGCGCAATCTCGGCATCGGCAAAAGCACGCACCGCATCGCGCAGCGCGTCGATGTCTTCACCAAGCTGGAAATTCAGGCCGGGCAGATTCATCGCAGGGCTCCTTGCAATTGACGTTGACGTAAACGGCCATCATACGAGAGCGCCTGCGCGCGGCTGTGCCCGGCGGCACACCGCCAGCCTCACTTGGGATTGGCCAGCACCTGGGCCCGTTCCTTGAAGATGACGCGGCCGGCGCTGACCAGGGCCGGCAGCAGTTCCGCAGCGTCGACGCTCACCCAGAAGTCGGCCTGCTCACTGTCGGCCGCCGCTGCGCGAGACACTCAACGCCGTTTGCGCGCCTTGGAGCCGGCAGGCGCGCCGAGCAGGCTCTTGCAACGCGCTTCGTGCTGGGTGATCTCGGTCAGCGTGATCTCGAGGTCTTCGCGCTGCTGCTCCAGCTGTCGGCGGTGCTCTCCCAGCACGCCCAGGAAGGCGGTGAGCTGCTGCGTGGTGTCCGACGGCGAGTCGTACATGTCCACCAGCTGCTTGATCTCCAGCAAGCTCAGGCCCAGCCGCTTGCCTCGCAGCGTGAGCTTCAGGCGCGTGCGGTCGCGCTGCGAATAGACGCGGTTGCGACCGGCGCGGGTGGGCGCGAGCAGACCCATGTCTTCGTAGAAGCGAATGGCGCGCGCCGTGATGTCGAATTCCAGCGCCAGCTCGGTAATGGTGTGGCTGGTTCCGGCCAGCGGCGCCGGCTTGGAGGCGCGCTGTGCGGGTTGGGCAGAGGGCATGGGTGGGTGGCTGAAGGTGGTCGCGGCGACAACCGCGAATATACAAAGCCGGATGTCTCTCACCTGTGCACGGGCCTTGCCTGCGCCCCAGGCAAGGCGCTGCGCGCGCAGCACCATGGCGCCGATCAAGCCCGTTGCCCGCCGGCGAAAATGAACCGCGGCGGGCCGGCATGGCACCAGCACCGCCGCTGCATCGGCGGCTGCGCCCCCCGGCGCAGCCTTTTTTGGTTCGGGTGCGAGCCCGCTTCTTGACGTGATGACAGCCGTTCGGATGCGAGTATGGACGGGACCCACGGGCTGCGCATCGCCAGTCTTGACGAGGCCGGACCAGACATCATGAGCCGAACGCCGTATGCCCAGTGCCGATTGCCGATTGCCGATTACTTGATGCATCGCAGCCGCCCGCCCGGCATGCCTGTTGTATACCGCGGGTGCGGACCTGGGCGACGCTGCAGAAGGATGTCGCCGACTGCCTGCCCTGGATTCCAAAGCGAGGAGAGGCATCCATGCACATAGGCATGCTGACTGGCGGTGGCGACTGCCCTGGGCTGAGTGCTGTCATCCGCGCCGTCACGCTGGCGCTTATCAACGAGGCGGGCGCGCGCGTCACCGGCATCGAACGCGGATACCTCGGGCTGATCGAGCGCCGCTCGCGTCCGCTGGACGCGGCGGCCGTGGCCGGCATCCTGGCCCAGGGTGGCACCATCCTGGGCACGCACAACAAGGCCAATCCGTTCCACTACTTTGCCGCCGACGGCGCCGACGTGTCGGACCAGGCCATCGCCTACGCGCGCGAGCTGGGCCTGGACGGCCTGGTGGCCATCGGCGGCGACGGCACGATGGCCATCGTGCACCAGATCGCCCTGCGCGGGCTGCCGGTGGTGGGCGTGCCCAAGACCATCGACAACGACCTGCCCTTGACCGAACGCAGCTTCGGATTCGACAGCGCGGTGGCCGTGGTGGCCGAGGCGCTGGACCGGCTGGAAACCACCGCCCGCAGCCATGGCCGGGTGATGATTGCCGAGACCATGGGCCGCTATGCAGGCTGGATCGCACTGGAAGGCGGCATGGCCGGCGGCGCCGACGTGATCCTGCTGCCCGAGCAGCCCTATCACCTGGAAGTGGTGGCGGCCCGCTGCCGCGAACGCGAAGCCGATGGCGGCTGCACGCTGATCTGCGTCGGCGAAGGGGCCAGGCCCGAAGGCGGCGATCTCGTCGTCGCGCAAGTGGTGGCCGACTCGCCCGACCCGCTGCGCCTGGGCGGTGTGGGCGCGGTGCTGGCGCACCAGTTGCAGGGCATGATCAAGAGCGAGGTGCGGTCCACGCTGCTGGGCCACGTGCAGCGCGGCGGCAGCCCGACGCCGTTTGACCGCGTGCTGGCCACGCGCTTCGGCTGGCATGCCGCACAACTGGTGCGCCAGCGCCAATGGGACCGCATGGTGGCGCTGCAGCACGGTGACATCACCAGCGTGCCGCTGGTCGCCGTGGCAGGCCTCAACCGGCCGGTGCCGGACGACCACCCTTTGCTGAAGGCCGCGCGGGGTCTGGGCGTCTGCCTGGGCCGCTGACACCGGGCGGCCAGACCGTGCGCGCCAGCGCGCGGCTCAGTCCAGCGCGGGCAGGATCTCGCGGCGCAAGACTCCGCGCGCCGTCTCGTACTCGGGCAAGGCTGAGCGCACCACGTCCCAGAAGGCGGTGCTGTGGTTCATCTCGCGCAGGTGGGCCAGTTCGTGCGTCACCACGTAGTCGATCACCGACATGCCGAAGTGCACCAGGCGCCAGTTCAGGCGCACGCTGCCATCGGCGCTGGCGCTGCCCCAGCGGGTGCTGGCCGAGCTCAGCGACAGGCGTTTCATCTGCACGCCCAGCCGCTGGGCGAAGAGGTTGCAGCGCTCTTCGAAGATGCGGCGCGCCTGGCGCTGCAGCCAGCTCTGCACGAGGTCGCGGATCTGGTGGGGTTCGGCCGTCTGCGGCAGGCCCAGGTGCAGCATCAGACGCGGCACGCCAGGCAGGGATTGCGCGTCGGTGTGCAGCACGGCGCCGGTGGCCCGCGGGTCGAGCACCATGATGACGGTGTCGCCCAGGAAGGGCACGCTGCCGCCTTCGCGCCACTGCACGCGCGCGGCCTGCAGCCTGGAGCTGCGTTCACGCTGTTCCTGCAGCTTGCGCAGGATCCAGCCCGCCTTTTCACGCAGCGCGGCCTCGATCTCCGACTGCCCCACCCAGCGCGGCGCGCTGACGCTCAGGCCCTCGGCGCCAACGACAAAACCGATGCTGCGTCGGCGCGAGCGCCGCAGTTCATAGGCCACCTGGTGGCCGGCCAGCAAGGCTTCGCGGTGCGAGCGTGGGTGGCGAAACTCGCCCGGCGCGGCGGGGCCGGGGAGCGGGTTGGCGTTTGCCGCTGAACCGGGCTGCGGGCCGGCGGCATCGCTGGGTGCAACACCTTTTGCAGCTGCGGGCACGAGTTCGGCTGCGCCGGCCGGTGCTGCACCGAGCGCCGCACCGAGCGCCGCACCGGCTGCGGCCCAACCCGGGGCGGGCGCGGGCTGCATGACGCGCGGCCCCGCCGCAGCCGCAGTCGGCTCGTCAAACAGCGACAGCTGTCGGGGTGGAACCTGCTCTGACGGTTGCGGCATGGCTACAGATTCTAGGGTGGCAGCCGCGTCTCGGCCCTGGCTTCAATCCCCCTGGCATCAGGGTCTTGCGCCGCGTCGTCGGCGGCCCTCTCGCGGCAACCCCCAAGCAGGTCACGCAGCGGCGGCGCGCTGGCCACCGTCGATATCAACGATCTCTCCAGTTCGGCCAGGTGGCGCCGCATCTCGGTGCGGGCAGCTGCTGACGACAGTGCCAGCGCCGCCGCCAGCTCGCCATGCCGATGGGGCCACGCACACCGGGCTGCCAGGCGCCAAGCTCCAGGCGCCGCTCGAGCACGGCCGCATAAATGCCCCGGTAGACGCGCTCGGTGGCGGTTTGCGGCGCGGTGGCCACCCGGTGTTGCGGCAGGTTCACAGGCAGGCCTGCAGACGGACGCAGGGCGGCCGGCAATCGATGTTAGAAACCAGACTGAACAGACCGGACAAGAGCCCGCGCAGGGCTGGGGAACACACATGGATGCGCTTGCAGAGGTAAATCCTTTGTGCGGCAGCAGCGGCGTGCCGCAGCAACCGCTGGTGGGCCTGGCCGTGAACGGCCCGCGGCTGTGGCAGCGTCTGATGACGCTGGCCACCATCGGCGCCACCCCCAAGGGCGGCGTGTGCCGCCTCGCGTTGACCGATCTCGACCGCCAGGGCCGGGAGCTCTTCACGCAATGGGCGATCGAACTGGGCTGCACCGTGCGCCGCGACGCCATCGGCAACCTGTTCGCGCGCCGCGCCGGGCTGGACAACAGTCTGCCCGCCGTGGCCACCGGCAGCCACATCGACACCCAGCCCACCGGCGGCCGTTTCGACGGCAACTATGGCGTGCTGGCCGGGCTGGAGGTGCTGGCGACCCTGAACGACGCCGGCTTGCACACCTGCGCACCGCTGGAGGTGTGCGTGTGGACCAATGAAGAAGGCTCGCGTTTCGTGCCGGTGATGATGGGCTCGGGCGTCTATGCCGGCGCCTTCACGCTGGCGCATGCGCTGGCCGCGCGCGACACGCAGGGCATCAGCGTCGCCGAAGCCTTGCATTCCAGCGGCCAGGCTGGCTCGGCGCCCGCCGCCATCAGCAACGGTGCGCCGCGGTTTGGCGCCTACTTCGAAGCGCATATCGAACAGGGGCCGGTGCTGGAAGACGCCGATCTGCCCATCGGCGTGGTCACCGGGGCCCTGGGCCAGCGCTGGTTCGACGTCACGGTGCAGGGCCAGGAAGCCCATGCCGGCCCCACGCCCATGCGCCTGCGCCGCGATGCCCTGCTGCCGGCGGCGCGGCTGATGCAGCAGGTCAACACCATTGCGCTGGCCGAGCAGCCCGACGGCCGCGGCACCGTGGGCCAGGTGCTGGTACACCCCAACTCGCGCAACGTCACTCCGGGCGAGGTGCGTTTCACCGTCGACTTCCGCCATGCCGACGACGCCGGGCTGACGCGCATGCAAGCGGCCTTGATGGCGGCGGTGGCGCAAGAGCAGCGCGCCGGCATCGAGCTGACGGTGCAGCAGGTGGTGTACTACCCACCCCAAGCCTTCGACCCGGCGCTGGTGGCGCTGGTGCGCGAGGGCGCGCTGCGGCACGGCCTGGCGCACCAGGACATCGTCAGCGGCGCCGGCCATGACGCCGTCTACGTGGCGCGCACGGCACCTGCCGCGATGATCTTCGTGCCCTGCAAAGACGGCATTTCGCACAACGAGATCGAAGACGCCCAGCCCGCACATCTGGAAGCCGGCGCCAATGTGCTGCTGCACGCCATGCTGGCACGCGCTGGCGTGGTGGCCATGGCGATGCCCGGTGGCGTTGCACCCGACGTGGCCACTCCGGCCGCCTTCGAGGGGCCCGGTGAGCAGGCTTAGACGCTGCACGCCGGCACCTGGCACCACCGCCTGATAGCGCCCCAAGGCGGCGACTTCGTGGTCATCGGACGGCGTGGCCACCCAGGCGCGGCGGTTGACTGCGACATCCACCAGCGGGCCCACGCGGTGCACCTGCACGCCAACGACTGGCATTCACGGTGCCGCTGGCGGCGCCGTGGCCTCGGTGCGCCAGCAGCGCACGCTGTGGTCGGCGGTGATCCAGGTGACACCGGGCGGCGACTGCAGGCAGGCGTCCTGGGCATAGCCGCAGCGCTGCGCAAAAGAGCATCCTGGTGGCAACGACGACAGGTCGGGCGGCGCACCGGCAATGGTCTGCAGGCGCTGGCCCGGCGCCAGCGCGCCGTGGGCACGGCTGCGCAACAGCGCCAGCGTGTAGGGGTGGCGCGGCGCTTTCAGCAACGCACGCGCGGGCCCTTCTTCGACGATGCGGCCGGCGTACATGACGGCAATGCGGTCGGCCACTTCCACCGCCGCGCCGATGTCGTGCGTGACGAAGATAACGGCCAGTCCCAGTTCACGCTGCAGTTCACGCAGCAGCAGCAGCACCTGGATCTGCACCGTGGCGTCCAGCGCCGTGGTGGGCTCGTCGGCCAGCAGCAACTGCGGGCGACAGGCCAGCGCCAGCGCAATCATCGCGCGCTGGCGCATGCCGCCGCTCATCTCGTGAGGGTAGGCCTGCAGCCGGCGCTCGGGGCTTGGGATGCGTACGCGCTCGAACAGCGCCAGCGCACGCTGCAGCGCATCGGCGTGGGACACCGTTTCGTGGCGGCGTATGCTTTCCACGATCTGCTCGCCCACGGTGTACACCGGGTCCAGCGCCAGCAGCGGCTCTTGAAAGATCATCGACGCCACCTTGCCGCGGTAGTCGGCCAGCCCCGACGCCGACAGCGACAACACCTGATGCTCTCCCACCAGCACCTGCCCGCTGATCTGTGTGCGGCGCGGGTCGTGCAGGCGCAGCAGCGAGCGCAGCGTCACGCTCTTGCCTGAGCCGCTTTCGCCGATCAGCGCCACCACCTCGCCGCGCTGCACGGCCAGGTCGACACCGCCGACCGCGTGCACCGGGCGCTTGCCGCCGGTGAAGGTGACGCGCAGGTCGCGCACCTGAACAAAGGCCGCGCCGGTGCTGGCATTCATGCGGCCGCCTGGATGGACATGCTGCGGCTGTGGCCGCTGCCGGCTTCGTGCATCAGGCAGGCCACGCGGTGCCCCTGCGCATCAGCCGCCAATACCGGTGCTCGCTGGCCGCACACCGGCTCGGCCAGCGCGCAACGTGTGTGAAAGCGGCAGCCGCTGGGCGGGTTGATGGGGTTGGGCGGGTCGCCGGCCAGCGGCGGCACCTCGGTGCGGCGGTCGGGGTCCATCGACGGAATGCTGGACAGCAGCGCACGGGTGTACGGGTGGCGCGGATTCTCGAACAGCGATTCGCTGTCGCCCAGCTCGGCCACCTGGCCCAGGTACATCACCATCACGCGGCTGCTCATGAAGCGCACCACGTTCAGGTCGTGGCTGATGAAGATGTAGGTCAGGCCGAACTCGTCCTTGAGGTCCAGCAGCAGGTTCAGCACCTGTGCTTCCACCGACTTGTCCAGCGCCGACACGGCTTCGTCCAGGATGATCAGGCGCGGCTGCAGCGCCAGCGCGCGCGCGATGTTGACGCGCTGGCGCTGGCCGCCGGACAGTTCGTGCGGGTAACGTTCGGCAAAGCGGCGCGGCTCCAGGCCCACGCGCAACAGCAGGTCGCGCGCGCGGTCCACGGCCTCGCGGTGCGGCGTGCCGTGCACCTGGGGCGCAAAGGCGATGCTGTCCTCGATGGTCAGGCGCGGGTTCAGCGACGCGTAGCTGTCTTGAAACACCATCTGCACCTGACGCCGGTAGTCCTTCAGGCCCAGGTCGCGCGAGCCGACCGCGGCGCCGTCGAAGACGATGTCGCCACGGTCGGGTGCTATCAGATGCATCAGCAGGCGCGCCGTGGTGCTCTTGCCGCAGCCCGACTCGCCCACCACACCCAGGGTCTCGCCGGCCCAGGCGTCAAAGCTCACGCCGTCGACGGCACGCACCACACCACCTCCGCGCCCGAAGACGTCTTTTTTCAGCGGGAAGTGCTTCACCAGATCCTGCACGTGCAGCAGCGGCGCCGCGCGGTTCATTGCTTGATCTCCATGGCGCTGCGCAGGCCGTCCGACAACAGGTTGAAAGCGATCGAGGTGACGAAGATCATCAAGCCGGGCAGCGCGGCTATCAACGGCTGCGTGTAGATGGCGGTGCGAAGGGTGTTCAGCATCAGGCCCCACTCGGGCTCGGGCGGCTTCACGCCCAGGCCCAGGAAGCTGAGGCCCGAGGCCAGGATCATGCTCACCGCGATCAGGCTGGTGGCATAGACGAAGATGGGGCCCAGCACATTGCCCAGCACGTGCACCCGCACGATGGTGAAGGCGTGGGCACCGCTGGCGCGGGCCGCCTCGACAAAGTCACGTGTGCGGATCTGCGTCGTCACGCTCTCGGCCACGCGCGCCAGCGGCGGTATGAACACGATGGTCAGCGAGATCAGTGAATTGGTGATGCCCGCACCCAGGGCGCCGCTCAGCGCAATGGCCAACAGCACCGACGGGAACGCGTAGAACACGTCGATGGTGCGCATGATCAAGGTGTTGGTCAGCCCGCCCACGTAGCCGGCCACGATGCCGATCACCGAGCCGATGATGAAGGCGCAGATCACGGGCATGATGCCCATGAACAGGCTCAGCCGGGCGCCCACCATCAGGCGGCTGAGCATGTCGCGGCCCAGCTCGTCGGTGCCCAGCAGGTAGCCTTCGGTACCGACGGGTTTCAGGCGGCTGAGCATCGACGAGGCATAGGGGTCGGACGGCGCAACGAGGCCACCAAACAGCGCCAGCCCCAGCAGCACGGCAATGACCAACGCGGCACCCATGGCGGTCTTGTTGCGCAGCAGCCGCCGCAGCACGGTCTGCCAATAGCCGGGCGAGCGCTCAAAAGCGACAGCCGGCACGTGGGCAGGGTTGACGGTGACGTTCAGCATGGCCGGCCCACGTCAGGATCTCGCAATGCGCGGGTCGAGCAGGGTCTGGATGACGTCCACCACCAGGTTCAGCACGACGAAGAACATCGCCAACACCAGGATGGTTCCCTGCAGCAGCGGCAGGTCGCGCTGGAAGATGGCGCTGTTCAGCAAGAAGCCAGTGCCTGGCCAGGCGAACACGGTTTCGATCAGGATGCTGCCGCCCAGCAGATAGCCCAGTTGCAGCCCCATCACGGCCAGCGCGGTGGGCGCGGCGTTTTTCACCACATGCTTGAACACGCCCCAGTCGGTCAGCCCCTTGGCACGCAGGCCAACGACAAATTCCTGCGCCAGTATCTCGGCCACCAGGGCGCGCACGGTGCGCGCAATGATGCCCATCGGTATCACGCTCATGGTCAGCGCCGGCAGCACCATGTGACGGATGTACTCCCAGGTCCAGGCCCAGTCGGCACTGCTGCCCGGGCCGGCACCGCTGGAAGGCAGCCAGGGCAGCAGCACCGCAAACACGATGACCAGCACCATGCCCAGCCAGTAGTGCGGCACGCTGACACCCAGCACGGCGGTGAAACTGGCCAGCTTGTCGACCCAGCTGTTCTGGAAGTAGCCGGCCACGAAGCCAAACAGGCAGCCGAAGATGAACCCGATCAGCGTGGCCAGCACGGCCAGCCGCAGCGTGTTGCCCACCGCCGTCATCACTTCAGAGGCCACCGCGCGGTTGGACGCGATGCTGGTGCCCAGGTCGCCCTGCAGCGCACGCCAGACCCAGCCGACAAACTGCTCAGGCAGGCTGCGGTCGAAGCCGTACAGCGTGCGCAGCTGGTTTTGCAGCTCCACGCTGGCGTCGGGCGGCAAGATGCTGACCAGCGGGTCGCCCGGCGCCAGGTGCACCAGCGCAAAACACACCAGCGCCACACCCAGCATGATGGGCAGCGTGTAGATCAGGCGGCGCAGCAGGTAGTTCAGCATGGGGGGGGGGCGGTGAAGTGAAGTTTTTCCCTTTCCCGTGCAGGGAGAGCGTCAGGGTGAGGGTGAATGCCAGCCGCGCCAAAACCATGGTGTGGCCACCATTCAACCCTCACCCCTACCCTCTCCCTGGGAGGGAGAGGGAGTCAAGACTTCAGTCCATCGTCATGGTGGCGATGTCGATGAACCAGCTCTTCGGTTGCACCACGTTCTTCACCTTCGCGCTCATGGCACGGGGTCCCACGTCGTGCGCGATCCAGACAAAAGGCGCCTCTTCAACGATGCGGGCGTGCAGCTTGGACAGCGCAACGTCACGTGCCTTGTCGTCGAAGGAATTGCGGGCGTCGGCAATCAGCTTGTCGAATTCAGCGTTGCCGAAATAGCCCCAGTTGTTCGACACCGGCGGGAAGGTCTTGGTGCTGGTGAAACGCACCATCGCGAAAAACGGGTCCATCGCCGCGAAGCTGACGTTGATGGCGTTGGCGCCGTTGGCCGACGGGTCCTTGGCGCCCTTGCGCCAGTTGGTGAACAGCGTGTTCCACTCGATGACGTCGAACTGCACGTCGAAGCCGCACTTCTTCAGGCTCTGCTGTGCGTATTCGTTCATCGGCAGCGGCTGCATCTGGCCGGAGCCGCTGGCGCTGATCTGCACCTTCACCTTCAGCGGCTTGGCGGTGGTGTGGCCGGCTTCGGCCATCAATTTCGTGGCCTCGGCCGGGTCGTAGCGGATGTCGAATTTCGGGTTGCCCCACCAGGGGTGACCCGGGGGCACGGTGCCCTTGGGCACGCCCATCATGCCGCCCAGCAGCTTGAGCATGCCGGTGCGGTCCACGCACAGGTTGGCGGCGTGGCGCACGCGCTTGTCGAGCCAGGGCGAGCCTTCGGCAAAACTGAGTTGCCAGGGCCACACGTGCGGCTGCGGGTTGAAGTACATCTTGTGGCCACGCTGCGTGATGGTGGCCATGGCGTCCGGCGCCGGAGCTTCTATCCAGTCCACCTGCCCCGACAGCAGCGCCGCGGTGCGGGCGTTGGCCTCGGGCATCGGCAGCATCACCACGCGGTCGATCCTGGGTGTGCGTTTGGGGTCCCAGTAGGCCTTGTTGGCCACCACTTCCAGCCGCTCACGCGCCACGAAACGGGCCATCTTGAACGGGCCGCTGCCGCTGGCGTCAGCGGCAAAGGCGGTCCACGCAGCTTTGGATTTGTCGGCGGGTGTGGCGCCCGCAGCGGCGTCAAACTTCTTCTGCCAGTGCGCGGGGCTGGCCATGAACAGGTTGGTCAGGTTCAGCGGCAAGAAGGCATCCGGCTCGCTGGTGGTGAGCTCCACCGTCAGGTTGTCGATCTTCTTCGCGCTGCGCAGCGTGGGCATGCGGCTGGCGGTGACGCCCACCTGGCTGGCGTCGAAGTGCACGGCGTCCTTGTCCAGCACCTTCTTCACGTTCCAGACCACGGCGTCAGCCGTGAAGTCGCTGCCGTCGTGGAATTTCACGCCAGGGCGCAGCTTGAAGACCCACTTGGTCTTGTCCTTGGCGTCAGTCTGCCAGCTGAGCGCCAATCCGGGAATCAGCACGCTCGCCGCGTCGGCCTTGGACAGGTCCCAGTGGGTCAGCGCGTCGTACATCGGGATGCCGGTGAAACGGTTGCCTTCGAAACCCTGGTCGGGCTGACCCAGCGTGCGCGGGATGTCGGCAGCGGTCATCGCAACACGCAACACCTTTTCCTGCGCCGCAACCGGCTCGGCGGCCAGCAAGGCAGCCGCCAGCAGGGTGGCCGGGGCAAAACAGGGCTGCGATCTTTTCATGAGATCTCCTCGTCGTTCGGGTTGCAGGCTCGGGCCCACCTGGCGAATCCAGGTCAGCGCACGGTGCTGAAAGAGCCGTGGGATGCAATTGACGTGCCAAGCGCGGCGACGACAAGCTGCAAGCCAGGCGCAGGGCCAAAAGCACCAAGAATGTGCAAAGACTCCCCAGCTGCCCCACTTTGTATGCAAAGTGCACCAACGGGTTATCCGGATAACCCTTAGGCGGCACCCATCGCCAGGGCCCCATGCACCGCTGGCCATGGCGTTATGCATGCCGGGCCACCTTCCTGGGCCGGCCCCACCCGTTGTGGTCGAGACAAAACCACCGACACCTTTCGTATGCAAAATGCATCAACTTCAAAGACCAAGGCCACCATGAAGCTGCTGCTCGTGAACCCCAATTCGTCGGCCTCGATGACCCAAGGCATGGCCGCTGCTGCACAGGCCGTGGCGGCCCGGGGCACGGTGGTGGTGGGCCGCCAGCCGAGCTTTGGCCCGGCCTCGATCGAGAGCCACTTCGACGAGGTGTTCGGTGCGGCCGGCGTGGCAGAACAGGTGCGGCTGGCAGCGCACGAAGCTTTCGACGCCGTGGTAATTGCGTGTTTTGGCGACCCGGGGCTGGATGCGGCACGCGAGCTCACCACGGCACCGGTGCTGGGCATTGCCGAGGCGGCGTTTCACGCAGCCTCGTTCGTGGCCACGGGTTTCAGCGTCGTGACCACCATGACCCGCACCTGCGTCATTGCCGAGCGCCTGGTGCAGCGCTACGGTTTCGAGCGCACCTGCCGTGGCATCCACGGCACCGACATCCCGGTGCTGGAGCTTGAACATTGCAGTGAAGACACGGTGGCGCAGATCGAAACCGCGGCCCGCCACGCCTTGAAGCAAGACCGCAGCGGCGCCATCGTGCTGGGCTGCGGCGGCATGGCGGGGCTGTGCCGCACGCTGCAGCAGCGGCTGGGCGTGCCGGTGGTCGACGGCGTGTCGGCGGCAGTGAAGATGGCCGAGGCGCTGGTGGCGCTGGGCTTGAAGACTGAAAAATCAGGCGACTACGCGCCGCCACTGCCCAAGCGCTGGGTAGGCTGGGCCCAGCCGCTCGGCGCGGCGCAGTGAGTGACGCAGCGTGCCAAGGCAGTAGCCGTGCCGCGTGAGCGCAAGCAGCGGCTTTCGGGACGGACGCACCACAAGTGGCAGGCAACGATTTCACGGGTTGCGACCACCCTCTGAATGCCGCGTCGAAGCCTCTGCCACGTTCTGAGCAGACCGTTCATCTGTCATGTTAGCAGCCGCCTTCGAACATCGGCAACCGGCCCGCATGAAGAGCTCCACACAATGGCTGTTTGACGCCAGCGGCATCGGCCCGCTTGGCCAGCAGCGGTGCGGCGTCGGATAAACGTTTTCCATTGCAGAGGTCCCAGTTATGGACAGCTTGGGCTGGTCGGACGCCGAGTCTTCCTCGTGATGGGGCTGGACTCGGCGACCAGGTTCTGCACAGAGTCACAGCGTCTTGGCGAACTCCAACAGTGAGTCCGTCGCCCTGAAGCGGCGTACCGGCGACTCGGGGTCCTGCACCCGGGCCAAGGCCTTCTCCATCATCGTCAGGTCCGCTTCAACGTATTGATGCGTTGTCGTCTTGCTCTCGTGGCCCAGCCACAAGGCGATCACCCTGATGTTCACGCCAGACTGCCGCAAGTGCATCGCCGTGGTGTGACGCAAGGTGTGACGCGAAGTGTGAGGGGGGCTTCCTTGAGGCGATGTGGAATGCAGGCTTGGCCGAATACGACCAGCTGGAAGGCATAACCTGACGATGGCAGGGCATCGATGGAGCGAGTTCTTGGCACTGAACCATCGCGCTGCGGCCGTGAGTGGTCGAGACTGCCCAAGCTGCTCCGCATTCGATCACCTGGGCACCGGGGTCGCATTTCGCCGCCTGATCCGCGGCTGCGGTCAAAGACCCATCGCCATTGGCTGCATGGTCTCCCTGCGGCCGGGGTGGCGCCGCGCGCTGTGCCGACTCGTCATGTCTCACCGCAGCGGCCCCCTGAGAACAAGGCCAAGACATCGACCTGTGAACGTTCGCAGACCTGCCGACTCGACGGCCACGCCCGTCAAGAAGCTAACGCTTGCGCACCTCTCGCGCAATTCAGCCTTCTGCAGACGCAGCCTGGTACCTGTGCTGGGCCTTGCCGATGGCGTTTGATACTCCCATGCCCTCATTGCACAGTACTTTGGTCGTGTGTATATTGCCCTGGCCAGCAAAGCCCGCTGGCACCCGCATTCAGATTCGGGGGAATTTCGTGATGGTCCGCAATTTCCTGGCTTCTGCAGTGTCGGCCGGCCAAGTGCCCGAAAGAGCCCTGCCGTGACGTTGCAGCGCGGCATCACGGTGCTGGATCTGCTGCAAGACCTTGCGGCCGATGCGCTGACCATCACCAACCCCGTCGAAACCGTGCTGCCGGACTGGCTGATGCGCGGCTTTGAACGCCTCGTCGTGCTGGACCAGACCACGGTCATGGCGGGCGACGTGATTGTCCGCCGCGGGTCCCTGCAGGCACTGTCGACCACGCTGTTTGACAAAACGCTGACCGACGAGCCCGTCGTCGAGGTGCCCGGCGCCAATCGCCACTTGCGCTTCCAGCTCATCGTCCGGCGCACGCCGCCTGGTTTCGGCCACAACGTCGAGCCCAACTACGGCGGCTGGAAGCTGGACCTGCACCTGGACCGGGTGTCGATCGACCTCACCCGGCTGTTCGGGCTGGTGGCCGCGCGGCGCGTTGAAGCGAGTGGCACCACGCCGCAGCATCTGCTGGCCGACCCGACCCGCGGCCATGTGCGGCTGGTGGGCAGCACGGTCATCGGCATCGGCACCCACCCGGTCACAGGGCAGGTTCAGTTCCACGCTTCCCAGGCACCTGACCCGGTGGACCCCGACGAGCCGTCGGGGAGCACCGTGGGCCTGCGGCTCGATCCGCCCCATGCGTTGCTCGGCGCCAGCGGCATTGGCCTGACGGTGGACCGGTTGCTAGTCGACGGTTCGACCGCGCATTCGCCCGATGAGATCGTCTCGCTCAACCTGGGCGACGCCTGGCGTGGCGTGCTGCTGCGCGAGGCCACGCTGTACCTGCCGCCGTCTACCGCGCTGCTGGGGCCGGCTGCCAGCATCAGCGTGCGCGACCTTCGCATCGGCACCCCCGGCGGCGTGAAGGGCGAGTTGCAGCTTGAGTTTGGCTTGCCGCAGAGCGAGCCGGGTCAGCTCTTGTTTGAACAACGGCTCGGGAACGGCGGCGAGGTCTCGCTCGGTGGGAGTGCGATCGCCCCGCTCGATGACAAGGACCCCCGCAACCTGCGCGTGCGCTTTGTGGCCCAGCCAGGCCGGCCACGCAACGAATTTCGGGTGACCAGCCAGGTCGAAGGCGCACGCCTGGCGTTTCGCCTGCCGGACGGCCGCCTTCTGGACGGCCCGGCCAGCGGCTGGTTCGAGGCGGCGCACGGCGGCCGGCTGGAAGTGTGGTCGGTCAGCGGCCAGGGCGACGACCTCACGGCATCGCTGCCCTACCTGTACCGGTTCGAAGAAGGCCAACGGCCGGAGCTGCCATTCATCGACCTGACCTGGCAAGACCCGGCGGGGCCGCACATCAACGTGCCAGACGGCGGGCACAGCTTCGAAGACGTGGTCTTCCTCAGCGGCCGCCGCGAGCGCTTGCTGGGCGCCCTGCGCCTGAGCGCACGCATGACGCCCGAGGCCATGCCCGATGACCCCTGGGGCTTCCGATGGAGTTTCGGCGCCGCGCTGGGTGCGCAGACCGGCATCGGCGAACAGTTTCTGCCCGAGATCCCCTTCACGCTGGGCAACGTGGACCTGCAGCTCACCGCGCCCAGCGGCCGTGTCCGCCGGCTGCGCGTGGAGCTGGTCGAGGCCGGGCCCATCGTCATCGGCCTGCGCAAGGGCGCGAAGTACATCGTCGAATCGCCCGAAGACAACGCAGCGCACAACAGCGTTGAGACCCTGCGCGTACGGGCCTTTGAAGGCGTGGTGGACGCCAGCTGTTTCCATCGCGAGGGGCTGTGCGAAACCACCACCGGCGGCGCCCCGCCCTGGGTGCACCCGGACACCGGCGAGGTCATGGAGATGCCCGCCGGCACACTGGCCGAGGTGACGCTGGCGCTTGGTCATGGCGACGACGCCTACGGCACGCCACCC
Source organism: Rubrivivax sp. (assembly GCA_031429255.1). Classification (GTDB taxonomy): domain Bacteria; phylum Pseudomonadota; class Gammaproteobacteria; order Burkholderiales; family Burkholderiaceae_C; genus Rubrivivax. The sequence continues at coordinate 12,790 of JANOZF010000058.1, read as the reverse complement.
GATCTGGCGCCGACCGACGTGGTGCGGCACCTCCAGGTGCTGATGGACTACAACTCAGCGGACGACAGCCGCTGGGGAATGGCGCGCCTGGCGCAGCCGTATTCGCGCGTGGTCATTCAGCAGTGGGCCGCGCAGTTTGGCGACAACGCCAAATTCATCGTCATCGGCCGCACCTGTGACCTGGAGGTTCAGGACGGTGCCAGCGTCGCGCTCGGCGAGCTGCGCGCGCTCGCCGGGGCGGCGCTGCTCAACCGGCCAGTGATTGAGGACTGCGTCTTCGGGCGTTCGGAACAGGTGGCGCCGTTGTTGCCACAGGCCTTGCAGCTGGAAGCCGAGGCAGCGCCGGACGTGCCGACGCAGGCCATCGGCAGCACGCTGTTCGCGTTCGAACAGGAATTCCATGCCGATACCGACCAGGACGAGCTGCGCAAGCTTTACCGGCGCGTGGACATCTGGGCGGTGGGCGGCGATGACAGCGCCGTGGCCGAGCGCATCCGTGATGACCTTGTCCATGTGGGCCCGGCGCTGCGTAGGGCACTGATCGCCGGGCCCGACCTCACCGAGTTGCTCACGCCACCCGCCGCCCAGTACTCGCGCGGCTACCGCATTCGCCTGCGCGTGCGCTGGGACAACCCAGTGTTCAGCGGCTGGGCCAACCTGGTGCCGACGCTGGCCGAAGTGCTGGTGATCTGGACGCGCGCGCAGGCCAGCGCGGCGCTCGGGAAACTGCCGTTCACCACCACGCCCAGCGCGCCCGCGTCGCCGCCGCTTAACGCCTATGAGGTGCTGGGCCGCTGGACCTACGACCCCCACGGCGAGGCCACACGCTTCACGCTCAGCTGGCGCAATGACGGTGTGAGCGGCCTGGGTGAAGTCCACTCGGCGCCGTTCGCCGCCGCCGCGCTCCTGGGCCCACCGCTGCTGGCCGGCTTGCAACACGATGTGCCCGGCTTCGCGGCGGTGCGGGTCGTCACGCTCGGCTTGCTCACGGCAGGCGCGATTTCGCAGAACGTGGTCAAGAGCGGCCGTGTGCTGCTGCATGGGCTCGAAGGCCAGATGGACCAGCGACGCCTGGGCCAGGCCGCGGGGACGCAGTGGCGCCTCAGCGCCGACTACACGGCCGAACTCGACATCGCGATCACCACCCCGGCAATCACGATCACGACGACCAACCCGCTCAAGGTGCGCTACGAGCGCGTGACACTGGAAATCGACCCCTGGCAGCCCGACTGGCGTGACCGCTTTGGTCTGGCCTACGAAGGGGCCCGCTTCGATGTGGCCGATCCCGGCGAGTGGAAGATCGGCGGCAAGATCGGCGAGGTGCTGAGCGTGGCGGGCACGCGCGCCGGTTCGGGCTCGGTTTGGTTCGAGATCGACCTCGTCTTCACGCTCGATCTTGGCCCCGTCAAGATCACCACCGCGACCGTGCGCATCACCATGCCAACGAAGCCGGGTGACAAGCCGGGCGTCGAGCTGCGGGGACTCGGCGCCACGCTCGTGGTGCCCAAGGTCATCGAAGGCAAGGGCACGCTGTCGTTGACCTCGGGCGGTTTCAAGAGCAGCCTGTTTGTGTCGGTCAAGCCGCTCAAGATCGATGCGTCCGCGACGCTGGTCATCGATGAGGACTTCAGCTACATCGGTGTCGAGGTGAAGCTGCCCACCGCGATCCCGCTCGGACCGACCTGCCTGGGGCTGTTCGGTTTCCTGGGGCGTTTCGCGATCAACGGTGAGCGCGCGATCGCGTCAGGCGGCGACCCGGTGCAGGCCGAGATCGACTGGTACCGCGCGCCGCGCAGCGAGAAGTACCGCCCCAAGGCCGGCCGCCACGCGCTCGGGCTGGGTGTCATCGTGGGCACGCTGCCCGACGCCGGCTTCACGGTCAACGGCACCGGCATGCTGTCGGTGGCCTTCCCCGATCCGGAAGTGGTCATCAGCGTCGATGCCACGCTGATGGACACACCCGAGCTGAAAGCCGACGACGATGCCAAGGCCATGGCCTCCAACAAGAAGCTCGAGCTGCTGGGCCTGGTGTCGGTGTCCCAACAGGCGTTCCTGCTGGGCGTGCGCGGCAGCTACGAGATCCCGCTGCTGCTCGATCTCAAGGTGCCGCTGTCAGGCTACTTCCCGATCGCTGCCGACGCCGGCTGGTGGCTGCGCATTGGCAGCGACGGCATCGGCCAGCGCAGCGGCGACCCGGTCAGCGCGATCATCCTGCCCGGCACGGTCGACTTCAAGTGCTGGGCCTGGCTGATGATCGACCAGTTGGGCCTGCCCAATCTGGGCAACGCCCCGCAGTATGGGCTCGACCCCATCCACCTGAGCGGCTATTCGGTCGGCTTCGGCGCCGGCTTCGAGGTGGAACGTGACGTGGGGCCGGTGGCGCTGTCTGCGTCGGCAGTCTTCCTGTGCGGCCTGGGCACCCGGCCGATGACGCTGGTCGGCGCCATCGCGCTTGAAGGCGAGCTGGATCTGGGCATCGTGTCGGCGTCGGTATTCGGGCGCTTGCAGGGCGACCTGCGCTACATGAAGGTTGGCAATGTGGAGGAGTCGGCCTACCGGCTCAAGGGCGCGGTCGGCGCCGAGGTGGACCTGGGGTTGTTCACGCTCGAAGGCTCGGTGGATTTCTCGCTGTCCTCCGGCCCGGCGATCCCGCCGCCCCAGCCGGATCCGGTGCTGGTGCGTGTCGACCTCACCGACCGTCGGGGCCAGAAGACCGGCGAGGCGACCGTCAACGGCGCGATCGCGGCGGTCTGGCCCGACACGATTCCGGTGCTGTGCTTCGGCCAGCCCATCGCCAACGCACTGCCGGCCAACAACGCCATCCAGCCCGGCGTACCGCTGGCCGCGCCGGTCTGGTGCGGCTCAACCGATCGCAAGTACGCCTACCGCCTGGTGCGACTGGAGCTGCTGGAAGACGGCGTGCCGTTCGGCGAGCCGGTCGACAGCGTCTGGTGGTGGCCGACGCATCGCGGCGCGCTGATCGAGCAGGCCGGCGAGGCGCCGTCCGAACACGAGACGCGTTCGCTGGCGTTGTTGTCTTGGCATCCGTGCCCGGTCACGCGGCTGATGGAAAACGGCGCTGCAGGAACGCCCGCCGACCCGGCGCAGACCCTGGCCGTGATTTGCGAGCCGCCGCTGAAGGCCACGCGCAATTTCGCGCCGGGCGCCGACTCGCTCAACGACGGCCTGGGGCGGACGGTGTTCGCGACGCCACAGCCGACACCACCGCCCCTCGTCAACGCCTTCACCATCAAGACCCGGGCGAGCCACGCCGGGCAAGCCTGGTCACAAGCGGCGCCACTGTTGTCGGCTCAGGGCCTGATGCCGGTTCCGGGCGCGGTCGTGGCCTTGCCCGGGAAATTCGTCCCGGCGAACGAAACGAGCCCCGTGGCGGCGGCCTGGCAGTTGCCCACGGTGCGCGGGCAGGCGTGCTTCATTGCCACAGCGCAGCTTGACGCAACATTGATCGCGGCGCTGCGCGCACCGGGGCTGACGCTCGCCGTCTGGGACCGCAAGGACCGTTCGGTCAAGGAGACCTCGGTTTGTGACGGCTTTGACGGCGTGGCGCAGGCCGACATCTTGCCGAAGCCCTGGCTGCGCCCGGTCGGCAGCTTCACCACGGTCGAGAGCGGACAGGCGCTGCGTGCCAGTGACACCGACGGTGACGGCCGGGCCGAGCTGTCGGCGACGGGCGGCATCGCGGTCAGCTTCGCGCAGCCGGTCGCGCGCGTGACGGTGGAACTGGCACAGTGGGGTGGGGCGGTGATGCTGCGCGGCTACAACATCGGCAACCAGCTGGTCGCCCAGCGCGATTCCGCAGTGACCGACGGTGTGGTGCAGACGCTGGGCCTGGACGGCACCGCGATCACGCGGCTGACGCTGATTGCCAAGACCGGCCTGCGCGGTGCGCGGTTCGTGTTGCGCCGGCTCTGCACCGTGCAGCGCGACCCGCTGACGCGGGTCGGCCAGCCGCAGGTGAGCGGGCGTCGTGAAGACCAGCTGAACCACCAGGCCTGGCTGGCCAAACCCGTGGGCAGCGTGCTGGCACCCGATGGCGGCATGCTGACGTTGATCCGCTACCAGCCTGCCGATCTGACTGCGGCGTGGCGCGAAATGCGCGTGGCCGCGTTCGCCGACGCGCACCTGCTGCTGGTGGGTGTCTCAGGTGTCGACGCCGCGCTGGCCGACCTGATCGCCGCGAACGAAGCGGCGAAGGACGAGATCAAGAAGGTTGTCGGCCCGGCGGGTGCGGGCGACCCGCCCAAGATCGAGAAGACCGCGCTGCTCAAGCCGGGGCGTGAGTACCGCATCGTGGTCGAGACCGAATGGGCTCTCTGGGAGAAATCCACCAAACAGCTCTCGCCGCCACAGGCGCTGTCTAACGTTGTCTGGAAGTCTTTCGGCGTCAGCAACTTGCGCTTCACCATCGCGAACGAGGACGCGACCGAGGCCGCGTTGCAGCAGCCCGTGGCGCTGCTCGACGAAGCTGTGTTCGACCCGCGCGCGCTGTCGCGCTACCTGCTGGGCCTGACCCCGGATGGCGGTGCGCCGCACTTCCTGGACGACCCGCTGGCCGCGCACTTCGCGATCGAATACGCCGACGCGCTGTGCGCGGTGTATGACCGCAGCCTCAAGCTCAAGCTGCGCCGCACCGACCCGCCGGCGGGCAGCCTGGTGGCCGAGGGCGCCGAATTCCAGTCGCCAGCCGACCTGCCGTTGGTCATCGCTTCCGGCCCCCTGGGCTATCCGCAGATCGACGTTCACGACCACTGGTGGATTGACCCGGAGATCGCGCCGCCCTGCATTCCGCTGGACGGCCCCAAGGGCGAGACCAAGACCATCACGTCGCCCGCCATCGCCCCCGATGCCGAGTACGACCTGCTGCTGGTGGCGCCGCCGCTGGCCACGCCGCAGGCCGACCAGGTGCTGGTTGCGCGCAGCCACTTCCGGACCTCGCGCTACGCCAATCCGGCGGCGCTGCTGGCTTCGCTGGGCCTGGCCGTGACCGCGCCGAACCAACCGCTGCAGGTGCAGCCGGTGCGGCCCGAGGATGTGTTCCTCGACGCCGCCGTCGTACTGGCACTGACCTTCGCCGGGGGTGACCGCGAGCTTGAAGCCGCGCTGCGCACGCTGGGCCTTGATCCGCTGCCCGTGCCGGACGCACCGCGCCTGGCCGCCATCTGGCAACCCAGCGGAATCAGCGGACACGCGCTGTGGGGCGTGCTGGTAGACGCGGTCGAACCGCTGGAACGTTCCAACCGCCTGCGCCACAAGGCCTGCGTGCTCAAGCGCACCGGCTTGCTCGATGTGCCACTCAAGCTGTTCCGGCACAACGCGTCGACGACACGGCTGCTCTACCGTGCCGACGCGCCGCCGGCATGGTCGGGCGCCGGTACGCTGGAGCTGACGCTCGACAGCCTGGCCTGGGTCGGTCAGGCCTTGGCCGCTACGCCCGTCACAGGACGGCGGGCGCTGCACGGCACCCCCCGCAGCCTTGCCGAAGGAGCGCTCTGATGAGTGTGCTCGCCCCGTCCTGGGCCTTGTCGGCGCTGGCGCTCGACGGTCAGAACGACCCCCACCTGGCGCCAGGCCGCCACCTGCGCCTGATGCCGGCGCCGGCGCTCGGTCTGCCCCTGTTGCCGCTGCGCGTGCACCGCGCGAACCTGGGCAACCCGGCGACCGCCGTGGTCGGCGTCGGCCAGACCGCCATATGGCGAGGCGACGTGCGTTGCACCGACAGCCAAGGCTACGAACTCACCCTGCCGTTCACGCTGCCGGCGGATGGCCGGGTCGACGTCTGGCTGCCTGCCGGCACGGCGGCGCCGACGATCCATGTGGAGCTCGACCCTGCGGTCAACTTCGATGTGGTTGCCGAACTGCTGGGCCACAGCGCGGGCAGCGAGTCCGTGCTCACCCAGCGCAGCGCGAAACCCTACACCCTGAGTGCAGCGCGCGTGGAACACCTGCGCCTGCGGGGCAAGGGCCGGGTGCTGACGATCCGGTGGGTCAACGCCGCGGCGGTGGCGATGCGCTACAGCATCGGTGCGCCGTGGCGCAGTTGGTCGCTGCCACTGGCCCAGTCGCAGAATTTCTACACCCCCTCGGCTGACGCACTGGCGGCTGCCCAATCCCGGGTGGGCCGAGGTGCGCCGCGGCGCGAACCGCTGCCCCAGGTGCCACAGGTCGCGGGCCCCTCTGCGGCGCCGCTGATTCCACAGCCGGTCCAGGCCGAGTGGATCCGGCTGGCGGCGGTTCGACAGGACATCTCGGGCTGGTTGCCCAAGCTCACCGGCATTGTCGGCAGTCCGCACGCCGAAGTGGTGAAACACACCTCCGGCAACCCGGCCGGCACGCCCGACAGCGTCGAGATCGCGCTGCCGCTGGTCGAGTCCTTGTGGCTGTCGGCGCTCGACCCCGGCCTGGCGCGTTGGATCGGTTTCGCTGACATCGACGAAGATCCGGAACTGCTGACGGCGCCGGGCGATGTGGTGGCCTACGTCGTCGCCGGGATCTGGCAGGCCAGCCGTACCCGCTGGTGGCAGCAAGACCCGCACGCGACGCTGCTGGCCCCCGCGGCGCTCTCCAGCAACGCCGCGTTCGACACCGACAAGCGTTTGCCGCTTGCCCGGCCGGTGCTCGCCGCGCCGCCCTACTGGTCGTTGATGACGGTGGCCGCCACGGCGGTCGGCGTGCCGGCCGCACGGCCTGCGCCACCCTACTTCGAGGCCGTGCGTCACCGCGCGTGGCTGCCCGCCGTGCCCCCGGCGGCGCGTCGCGAGGTGGTGCTGGAACTGGGCGCCCTTGGGGTCGGCCCGGGCTTGGCCATCGCCCGCATGGAGAACGGCGACTGGAAGGCGGTCAACCGCAAGCGCAGCGACGGCCGGGTGCTGCCGCTGGTTGCGGGTCCGCCCGCAGCGACGCCACCGCCACCCGACGCGCCCGCTGGCATGCGCGGTCGGGTACTCGATCGCCGGGCCCTGGCAGGCGAGCTCGGATACCGCGCGGCGCAGTGCGACCTGCTCGGCCGCTGGAGCGAGTGGAGCCTGGGCAAAGGCGCGGCGGCGCCGCGGCCCGCGCCACCGGTGCCCCAGCCCTCGCTGCATCCGTTCTGGGCCGACGAAGCCAGCTGGCCGGTGTCAGACGCGATGGCCGCCAGCCTGCGCGTGAGCGTGCCGGTGCCGTTCAACGACAAGCTGGCGCCGGGCAGCCGGCCGCTCAGCGCGCTGCGCCTGCAAATCGGCAACAGCCCTGTGTTCGACACACCGCTGCCCCCCGGCCCCGGTGGCGACACGCTGGTGGTCACCAAGCCCGGCCCGGCCCTGCAACCCTGCACCTCGACGACGGTCAAGGTGGTGGCCTGGTGGGTGGCCGGCGTGGACGTGTCCAAGGCTTCTGAGCCGCTGGAGCGACCGCTGCACGACCCGCGGCCGCCCGCGCCGGTGAGTTTTGAGGCCGCGCTGGCCTTTGGCTCGCGCCCGGACGCGACAGGCAAGTCGCGCATCGAGCTGCGCTGGACGCCACCGTCGGGGCAAGCGCTGGCGCGCGTGGTGCACGCCAGCGAAACCGTGCTGCTCTCGCGCATCCGCAACGCCATCGCCACGCCGGCTCAGCCCGACGCGCCGGCGCAGGTCTCCTGGCGTGCCGCGTTGCAGTTGGCGCTGAACGCGATCATGGCCGCCACCACGCTGCCCACGCGCGCGGCCGCCATCGTTGCCCACACCAGCCTGTACCCGCGTGCCTGGTTCGAGTTGCTCGAACGCGACCCGCGCCTGCAACCGGTGCCCGAAGCGGGGCGGCACGTTCACGAGGTGTCCGGCAAGCTGCAGACGCTGGCCTTGTTCCGGGTCGTTCCAGTCAGCGCGTCGAACGTCGAGGGCGCGTTCAACAGCGCGCCGATGATCGCCTTTGCGGTGCCGAACCTGCTGCCGCCGCCGCAACCGCTGGTGGAGGTGCGCGCTGGCGCCACCAGCGCGACGCTCATCGTGACCGTACCGCCCGCGGCCGAGCCGGCGCTGCGCTACCGGCTGCGGCGCACACGGGGCCGCACCGATATCGCTTCCGGGCTGCCAGCCGTCGCCACGGGCGACTTGCCGCCGCCCGCCACCCCCGGGCAGGCCCAGACCGTCACCCTTGTCGATGCCGGGCTGCTGCCGTGGCAGCGCTATGGCTGGCGTGTGGAAGTACAGGGCGCCGACCTGCCCGGCAGCGGCGTGACCGGCGTGCCCCTGCTGCGAGGCGCCTGGAGCCGGGCCAGCGAGCCGGTCTCCACGCAGGCGATCCCGTCCGATCCGCCGCCGCCAGTGGCCCAGCTTGAGCTTCATGCCAACCAGACCCGGCTGCGCTTTGCCTACTCAGCCGACGCCATCGACGGCGGCGCCAGCGGGCGCTTCCGTTTCGTCGTCATGCTGCGGCGCGGGGCCGGGGTCTTGCGCGAGGCCGCCGCCGTCTACGCCGATGCGCCGGCCGCCAAGGGCGGCCTCAATGTGCAGACCGGCCTGGCCGACGTGCTGCTGCCGCCCGATGCGGCGGCCGGCGACGGCGTTGTCTACAGCGTGGTTGTCGTCGATCCGCTGGGCCGGCGCAGCCTGAGCAACCCCACCGTGACCGCACAGGTGTCGCCATGACGCTGGCTCCGCCCATCGACCAGCTCGGCAGCGCCGCGCCTTACCTCGGCCCCTGGTTCGAGCCCGATCTTGTGCTCGCCGCCCCGCGCGACCCGAACGACATCGAGCCCTACGATCTGTCGATTCCGCTGACCGTCGTCGCCGTGGCGGCTGGCGCGCCGACTACAGCCTTTCTGCCGCCGGCGCCCGGATACGTCAGCCTGTCCGTGACCACACCGCAGCGCCCGCCGGCGCTCGCCCGGCTGCGTCGCCCGGATGGCCAACCGGCGTTTGATGACGACCGCCTCGTGTTGCTCTTCACCTTGTTGCCCGAGGCTGAGGAGCGCCTGTACCGACTGCTCGACCAGGCCGTCGTGCCGCCGGTCGACGGTGCCACGCCGGCGGTCAGCACACCGCAACGCGCACGCATCCGCCACATCGCGATCCAGTTTGCCACGCGCCGGGTGGACGAGCTCTTTGCCCTGCACCTTGCGGGTGCGCCGTTGGACATCAAGCCACAGACGTTGGCGGCCTCAGCCTGGCCCAACCCCAACGCCGCCGCCACGGTGCTGCTCACAAGGCTTGCCAACTATGTCGGCCTGACGCTCGACGGCGACGGGGCGACGCTGGACAACGGCACGAGCCCGATGCTCGACCGGCATCGTCCCGGCTACATCCCGCTGATCGGCGATCTGCCGCGCATCCTGGACATTGCGCAGTCGCCCAAGCCGCTGACCGACAGCCTGGGCCAGCCGATCAACGATGGCACCGGCGCGCCGGTCCAGATCTCGCTGCGGCTGTACGCCTTCGACGATCGTGGACTGGCGGTCGACCCGGGCGCGGTCGCCGCGTGGTGGGCGCAACTCGCACCGCTCAATCCACCCACCGCACCGGCGGGTGGCCACCCGGATCTGTGGGCACCGGGACTGGACGCAGTCAACCTGCCCGGCGGCGCGCTTGGCACACAGGACTACCGTCGCACCTGCGGCTTTGCCAACGCCCGTACGCTGCATCTGGTCGACGCCCACGACCGGCCGCTGGACGGCGCGCTCGAACAACGCCTGCGTGACGCCAACCCCACGCTGCAACCCCTTTCGAACATCACCGACTGGCCGCTGTGCGACGCCAGCGCGCTGGCCACGCCGCTGGCCATCGGCACGGCCGACCCCGATGCCTCGACCGCGACACGCCTGCCCTTGCCCTTGCCGCGCGTCGCGGCGCTGCCCAATGGCCGCCATGCGGCCCAGCTCGCGTTATGGGGCGCGCCGGGCGCAGGCAGCCCCGCGCATCCGGGACGTGACTTCGTGCGGCTGACTGTGCTCGACGTTGAACTGCACCTGCTCGGGCAATCACGCATCGCGCCGCCCGGGCCGGTGCCGGTCGATCCGGTCGCTGCCGCGCGCCATGCTGGCGAGACGGTGCGCGCCGACGATCAGGCCCGCGCCACCACGTGCACGCGCATCGCGCTGTCCACCGGCCCGGCCCTGCTGCCCGACGCCGACACCGCGATTGCGGCGGCCATCGGCGTGGTGGCGGCGGCCGGTGGGAGCGACTTCGTGGCCGGTACGCTCGACCCTGACTGGGGCGCGCGCACCGCACCGGGCGGCGCAATCATCACGCTCCCGACGACGCTATGGCCGCAGGTGCTGCCGACCCTGGTCGCGTTGCGCGGCGGCGACTCGGACGCTTCGCCCGCGTCCGGCTCCGCACGTGGCATGCGTGTGATGCTCACACTCACCGGCCTGCCCAATGGCGCCTGGCTGCGGGTCTGGACGTCCGACTTCGACCTCGACCGCGGCGTCGGGCGTGCCGGCACCGGCGCGGGCGGGCTGGTCGTCGGCGGCCAGGCCAGCGTGGTCATCGAGTTGCCGCGCACGGTGGCGCCGCAGGCGCACGCGCTGCTGAGCGCCGCCCTGTCCAACCCCGGCGGCCAGATGGTGCGCTATGGCCCGGCCTCGCTGCAGGTGCCGGCGCCGGCCGGCGGGGGCAACTCGGGTTTGCCATGGACTGTCGGACCGGTGACGGTCTGCGAACAGGGCCTGGTGGCGCAGATCATCGCGGCCGGCACGCTGCACGCCGGGGATACCGTCGTCGCTGTCGCAGTCGCTGGCCCCCCCGCACTGGTCGATCCGGCGACGATTCCTGCGGGGTTCTACGCTGCTGCCGCAGCGGGCAACACTGGCCAGGTGATTGCCAACGCCTTGGGTGCCGGCGACCGGGTCGAGATCACCCAGCCGGCGTTCCGGCGCACGCCGGATGGCCGCTTCAATGTGGCCGGCCCGAACCAGCGACGCACGTCACGCACGCCATTGGATTTGCTCAGCAACAGCCAGCCGTTGGCAACCCAGGAGCGCTTCGATCAGGCCGCCGTCGACAGCAACGCGACCACGGCGGCGATCTGGACCGCACCCGCGCTGGGCACCGTGCATGACCTGGGCCGCCACAGCCACGGCCACCCCTATGCCCCGGCGGCCGTCGAATGTGCCGGAACGGGGGTCGCGCTCAACGGCCCCGCAGCCGATCTGGTGGCCGAGCATACGGCCGACCGCATCGACCGTGTCGCGGCGAACTTGATCCAGACCCGGGTGACCGCCACCCCGAACACGCCGCCGCCGCCGCCCGCCGCCGCCACGGTCTGGGCGGGCGTCCTGCGCACCGTGGCCGCCAACGTCGAAGGCGAAACCGCGTTCCGGCTCGCCGGGCAGATCCCGTACCGTTACGGGGTGGCCGTGCACGGCATCTCGACGCCGAGCCTGACCATTCCCGCCTACCCCTTCGCGCCGGTCGACCCTGCTGATTCAGCCGCTGTGCCGCGCCCATACGCCGACGGCAACGGCGTCTACGACCCGACCTGCCTCAAAGACTGGTACGACAACGCCGTCACCGACGCCGTTACCCTGCCGGTCGTCGGCAGCATCACCATCTTCGGCACCGCGCTGCCGGCCGATCCGGGCTGGTCTGCGCCCAAGCGCCTGGCCGCCGAACGCGCGATGGACCGCCGCAGCCGCGCTGCCGGATGGGGCTTGCGCGAAGCCATTCCGGCGCTGCGCGCCGCGTTCGCTCGGGCGCGCGATTTTGTCTGGCTGGAGACCCCCGCGCTCGACCTCGAAGTGCTCGACCCCAACGGCGAAAAAGTCGTCCTCCTTCAAACCCTGATCGACCGCCTTCAGGCCGAGCCGGCCCTGCGCGTGTTCGTCTGTGTATCGGCGCTGCCCCCGGTGGTGGGTTGGCCCAAGTCGCTGACCGAGGTTTGGCGTGACAACTTCGGCCGCGCGCTCGCCGCGCTCAAGGGCGCCGGCGGCAGCCGCGTCTGTGTCTTCGCCCCCTCCGCCGGCATGGGGCGGCCGCTGCGGCTCAGCGCCACCACCGTCATCGTCGATGACGCCTGGGCGCTGACCGGCTCAACCCACTTATCCAGGCGCGGCGTCAGTTTCGATTCGTCGCTCGCCGCCGTGATCTGGGACGAACAGCTGCGCGATGGCCGTCCGGCCGATGTCGTGCGCTTTCGTCGTCAGCTCGTCTCTCGGCGGCTGAGCCTGCCGCCGAACCGCATCCCCGACGACGCGGCCGCGCTTGCCGACATCATCGAGCGCTACGCCGGCCAACGCAGTGGCCGCCTGCATGAACTGAGCTTTCCCAAGCCGACATCCGACCCGACCAAGCCCGGTGACCGCAGCATGCTCGACGCCGCGAACCCCTTCGGAGGCCATCGCCCTGGCACGAACCTGCTCGAATTCATCACCAGCCTGGTCATCACCGTCGAAGCCGACAATCCGCTCAACGCCACGCCCTAGCCCAAGTTTGTCATCAACCCTCTCCAACCCCACTTAAATCAACGGCTTAGAGCGCTTTTTCGGCGCGTATGGCACTACATGGCTGTAGCTGCCTGAGCGGCTCCCAAGGCGGCCTTTGCCAGCGGTCTCAGACCAACACGCGATGCGTTCGACCGGGGGTTGGGGTCGAGCTTGAGAATGTTGCCCAGCGTTTGATGTCTTGGCTTGGGACGCGTGGCCTTGCGCACGTGCACGACTCGGCCATCACGGCGCTGCATGGTGACGATGACCCGGCGTTGCATGGCCATCGTTTGGCGCAGCGTGTTCCAGCTGTCGTTGATGCCCTGGGCCTTGAGTTGCAGGCGCAGCGTGTGCACGAAGTGGTACGCCAGCACGCTGATGAACAAGTGCCCC
>JANOZF010000057.1:0-6217 GCA_031429255.1 Rubrivivax sp. | reverse complement strand
ATCTTCATGCGTTCCTGGCCCTGGGTCTGGCCGAAGTTGTTCTTGTCCAGCAGTTCGTAGCCGCTGCCGCCGGCGCCGGCGCCACCGGACCCGCCATACCCTGAACTTGGCAGGCCGGCCGCGGCGAGCTTCATGCGCAGTTCATGCACGCGCCCCGACGGCACCATGATCGTGCCGCCGCCCTCAGCGAAACGGTAGGGCACGTTCATCTGCGTCAGCCGCTCGACGACCTGGCCGCCGTCCTTGTCGGACAGGTTCGGAAAGAGCACGCGGTAGTCCGACGTGCGCGCCGAGCCGAACATCAGCGCCAGCACGGCCAGCAAGCCCGCCACGCCCAGCACCGCCATGGCCTGGGTACGAACGGGCAGCGCCATCACGCGGGCGGCAAAGCCGTTCGAGGCGGGAACGAGGATGGTGGGTTTGGGCTGCGCGACGGCGTTGTCCATGGGTCACAAGTGAAGAGGGCGCGCGGTAGGGTTGTTGAATGGGTGGGTGGTGACGGGCCCCGGGGCACGAACCCCGGCTGGCGCGGTGCGGACACAGCGACCCCTGCGGCACATTGTTGGTGTCGGCCCGCCGACGCAGTGGCTCGAACAGGCCACCATTGGCGCACCTGATCCGGCCTTGCACGCGGGAGCCGCCCCCTACAGTGCGCAGCGTGGCACTGCCTGCAAAGGCGGCCCGTCGACCACCCGCCGCGGCCTGAATGTTCGGATCGGCCGGCCGCCCGAGCAACCCTGAGGCACCGTCATGAACGACTTGCGCATCAAGCCCTTCGACTTCCAGGCCGCGGTGGCCCGCGCCGGCTTGCGGCCCGACGGCATGCCCCGCACCGACGCCGCGCCGGCGGTGCAAGGCGGCTTCAAGGCCGCGATGGGCCAGGCACTGCAGGAGGTGAGCCAGTCGCAACTGCACGCGCAGCGGCTGCAGCGGGAACTGACGCTGGACAACCCGACGGTCAGCCTGGAAGAGACCATGATGGCCACGCAGAAGGCGCAGCTGGGTTTCTCGGCGGCGCTGCAGGTGCGCAACCGGCTGGTGCAGGCCTACAGCGAGATCATGAACATGCAGGTGTAAACCTGCAGGTTCGGGAGGCTCGCTGTCTGGTGCTGCGCGAAATCATGAACATGCAGGTCTGAACCTGCAGGCTCAGGCGCCTTCGCAAGAGGGGTAGCGCCCGGTCACGCCCGACAGGCTGCAGATGCGGCTGCGCCCCAGCGCCAGCATGTCCACGCGCAGGCGCTCGCCCCGCGGCGACTCGAACACCGCCGCCGTGGCAGCCAGTGCCGAGCCGTCGGCGGCCAGCAGCACGCGGCGCCCCTGGGTCATCTTCACGCCCGGGTGGTCCAGACCGCTCACGCTGCGGTGCCCGCAGCTGCGGGTTCGTGCGCAGGTGCAGTCGGCCGGGCTGCTGCCAGCCGCGGCAGACAAGGCCCAGCACCAGTTGCGGCCATCGCTGGTGGTGACGGCGCTCAGGCTCATGCCCAGGCCGCGCCGGGCCGCTTCGAAGCGGGCTTCGGTCAAGTCCGCGGCCAGCGTCTCGGCCGCCATCGCCAGGCGCTGGCGTTCCATGCGCTGGCCCATCGCCGGCAGTGCCAGTGCGCCCAGGATGGCCAGCACCGCCAGACCCATCATCAGTTCGAGCAATGTCACACCCCGGCTTCGTGCGGCCGCAGCGAATCCGCGGCGCGCAGCCGTGATGCACCTGCTGGGTGTCGCGCTGGCGCGCGGGTGGGGTTGAGCAGCGGGCTTCATCGGTTCCAGCATCCCGGGTTGGGGCCGGCCTGGGGGTAGCCCTGGTCCACGGCCAGCGTCAGCGCGGGGCACATGCCGTCCTGGCTTTGCGGCCCCAGCGCGGTGGCCACGGCGGTGTAGGACTCGCCCGCGGTGCGCTGCAACTGCAGGCTGTAGCGTCCCTGGCGAGACTGCGCCGGGGTGTTGCGCAGCGCGGTCAGGTCGGCGCTGTACATGCCGTGCAGCGCGCGGTGCTGTTCCTGCGCCAGCTGAATGCGTGTCAGCGCGTCCACGGCGTCCAGCCGGCCGGCGCGCAGGGTCTGCTGCTGCGCGGTGTTCAAGGCCAACGTGGACAGCAGGCCCACCAGGGCGCAGGTCACCAGGCATTCGATGAGGGTGTAGCCGTGTGGCGCACGCCGCTGGCGCAGGCGCTGGCTCGGGTGCGGGTGCGGGCAGAGCCGGTGCGTCACCGCGCCGGCCGCGGCGTTCATGGTGTGGCCGCGGCTGCCGCCAGCAGCCGCGTGCGTTTTTGCGCCTGATCGATCCAGCGCTGCAAATTGCGCAGCGCCGAAGGGTTGACCGGCCGCCACGAGCAGCCCAGCCGCACGCCGCGTTCGGGGCCGTCGGCGCAACCCATCGACGCCACGTGGCGCAGCGTCAGTTCAACGCCAAACTGCGTCTGTGCGTCAAGCTCGATGCGCACGTCGGCCAGCACCGCGCCGGGTTGCAGTGGTGGCACGTCGGCCGGCAGCCACAGCGCACAGCCGCCCAGGCTGACGTCGACCACGCGCAGGTCGAGCTGCATGTCCGCCAGCGCCGGGTGACGCAGGCGCGCCCCCGGGGTGTGGCGCAGCAGCGGCTGCACACGGAAGGCGTCGCGGCGCTGGAAGCGGAAGATCTCGTCGGGCACGCGGCACTGCAGCGCACTGACCGACGCGCTGCGCACCAGCAGCAGGTCGTGCAGGTCGAACTGCAGCTTCACGCGTTCCAGGTAAGCCACGGCCACGGCCTCGTCGCTTTCCACCAGCGTGTCCAGGTGGTGTGAATCGTCGCGGGCGCTGAAGTTCAGGCGTTGCGCCGCTTCGTCCACACCCCACAGCGTGGTGCTGATGGAGATGCCGTCGGGGCAGGAGATGACCACCTGCACGCTGCGCTCGCGCAGCAGGTCCAGCAGTTCGAGCCGCTCGCGCGGTTGTTCGACGCGGAAGGCCGACCAGTCGTGGCCGGGGCGCGGCGCGCCGGTGCCTGCTGCGATGTACCGGCTGCTCACCGGAGCGGCCGGGGGTGGAGGGGACGTGGGCTGGGCCTGCATGGCAATGGCGCCCGATCAGTGCAGCGTGCGCCGACGGCCGGCCAGCGAGTCGCCCAGATCCTGCAGCCAAGGTTCGGCGAGATGGCGGATCTCGGCGTCGTTGACCAGGATGCGCTGCATGATGCGCGACTTCATGCGGGCCGCCTCCTGCGCCTGCGCAGCGTCCTGCGCGCGGTGGGTCTGTTCGGCCTGCGCGGCCGCAGCGTCCTGGGCACCGTTGTCCTCGGTCTCTTGCGCAGCGTGCTTGAGCTGACTGATCAGCAGCACACAGGCGCCTTCGAGCTTGACCACCTCGTCCCAGTTCCCTTCGCGGGCGGCCGAGAGCATGTCGGCGCTGGCCTTTTCGATCGCTTCGTAGTAGGAGAGCAATTGCGGATCCATTGCGGTGAGGGGTTGGCGGGGCGGAATTGAAAAGCCGGGGTGGCGCGCTTGCGTGCTCAACGCCTGGGCTGGTCGGCGATGGCCGTCCAGGCTTCCTGCAGTGGCTGCACCAACTGCCGGCACTCGTCGAGCGCGGCTTCGTCACTGTGCAGATTGGCCAGCGTCAGGCGCATGGCCAGGTACGCATACAGGTCGTCCAGGTCGCGCGCCAGCGAACCGCCGGCCTTCAAGTCCAGACCGGCGCGCAGGCCTTCTTCGACGATGCGCACCGCGCGGCCGATGGCCACACCCTTGGCGACGGTGTCAGCCGAGCGGATGGCGCCGCGCGCCTGCGCCAGCGCCTCCATGTAGCCGTCGAACAGCATCGCCACCATCTGGTGCGGCGAGGCGCCGGAGAGCCGGGTCTCGACGCCCACCTGCTGATACAGGCCGCTGCTGGTGGTGGGGCGGGGCGAGCGCTGGGAAAAGGGGCTGGAGTACATCGTGCGTCGGGGTGTTCACGTTGCTGATGTTCCTGTTATCGGCCCGCGTTTTGGCCACTTGAGGCGAGGTCTGACACAGCGGTGAAAGGGAATTGCGGTGCTGTTTGCGGCCGCGCCATCCACCGCCAGCACGGCCGGCAGGAACTCGCTCCAAGGCCTGTGGGGTGCACGGCGCCGCGCGGGTCGACAAGCGGCTTGCAGCGCGGGGAGGTGCCCAGCTGGCTGCGCGCGGCGCGGGGGGGGGGGTGAGGGGGGCGGACGCCGGCGCATCACGGCGCATCACAGCGCATCGCGGCGCATCGCGGCGCAGCAACGCCGGTCTGGCTGAACCGTGTTTGCCGGCGGCGCGGTCGGCCGCCGCTGACGACCTCAGGGCATGCGACCCCGTGCGAGGGCCTGCTGGCCCGCGAGCAGCCGCCGCAGCGGCCGCGCGACGCTCAGCGGTTGTTCGAGGAGTTGATCCTGGCGAGTTGCTGCGTCACCGAGCTGGACAAGGCGTTTAAGCGCGACAGGTTGCCGTCCAGCGCGGTGTACTGCTGCACCATGCGCTGCTGGAAACGGTCGACCCGGTCGTTCAGCCGTGACTGCGCTTCGCTGTTCTTGGTCAACATTTTCTGCAGACTCTGCGTGCGCGTGGTCAAGGTGCCGTCGCTGCCCAGCACCTGGGTGGCCAGGTCGGCATAGCGGCGCGCAAAGCCGTTGTTGGCGCTGTTGCCCCCGCTGTCCAGATTGGTGAAGGCCTGCCTCAACTCCTTGGGGTTGGTCAGGGCCGCGTCGAGCTTGGTCGCGTTGACACTGAGCGTGCCGTCGCGCTGCAGCTGCAGGCCCACGTCCGACAGCCGTGCAAAGGCGCTCGAGGCGCCGCTGGAACTGTTGATCAGGCCGCGCAACTGGCGCTGGATGCTGCCCACGGCGCTGTCACCCTGCAGCGGGCCGCCCTGCCTGCTGGTAGGGTCGTAGCGGGTCTGTTCGCTGATGTTCTTGGACAGTTCGTTGTAGCTGTCGGCAAAGGCCTGGATCGCCTTCTTGACGGCGTCGCTGTCGCTGGTGACGGCAATCTCGGCCGAGCCGAAGTTTTCCTTGCGCAGCTGGAAGGTCACGCCTTCGACCACACCTTCGAGCTGGTTGCTGGCCGAACTGACCGGGATGCCGTTGACCACCGCTTCGGCATTGCTGCCGGATCGCTTCAATTCGGTGCCGCTGGTGTTGTTGGCGGGGTCGAAGGCGAAGCGTGACAGGCCGCTGTTGTCGGTGGGGGTGCCATCGTTGTCCGACACCTGCACGCGAAAGCCGTTTTCCTTGCCCGACTCGGTGGAGCGCAGCGACAGGCGCACGCCGGTGCTGTCGGTCACCAGCGCGGCAGTGACACCACCGCCCGAAGCATTGATCTTGTCGCGCAGCGTGGTCAGGGTGTCTTCGGGTTCGACGTTCACGGTGGTGGAATTGCGACCGACGTGAGGCACGAACTGCAGCGGCTCCTGCTCCCACTCGCCCAGCTCCAGCGTCATCGTGCCGCTGCCCACGGCCGCGGTGGCGCTGCTCAAGGCCGTGGCAGCCACCACCGTCTGGTTGCTGGCCAGCTTGCTGACGCTGACGCTGTAGTTGCCCGCGGCGGCGCCGCTGCCGCCGACCACGCCCACCGCGGCATCGTCGCTGGAGCGGGCGCTGGACTGCGACCACAGCGCGCTGTTGGACAGCTTGTTGGCGGAAGACTGCAGCCCGCTGAGCAGGCTGGACAACTTGCCATACGACGACACCTGTGTCTGCAGACCCGACGCGGCCGTGCGCATCTGCTGCAGCGGCTGGCGTTCGACAGCGACGAGTTGCGTGACCAGGCTGTTCAGGTCAGCGCCACTGCCGATGCCGAGGGATGTGATGGCGGGCATGTTGGATCTCCGGCGCAGCTGTAGGTAACGCGGCACGGGGCAACATGCCACCGGCCCTGGGCGACCTGCTGCGCGTCAGGCCTTTCCCATGAATGGCATATCGGCAAGCGTTGTTCAGCGGATTAGGCGCACTGAGTGTCCACTTGTAACCTCGCCGCCTGCTCAAGCTGCAAGGCGCGGAAATTGGCTTGTCGGTGTGACGTTTGCAGCGCTGCGATGGCGCCGCAAGCCGTCGGCCTGGCCTTCAGCCCTTCAGCAGCGACAGCACTTGCTGCGGCAACTGGTTGGCCTGCGCCACCATCGCATTGCCGGCCTGCTGCAGGATCTGGGCACGCGACAGGTTGGCCGTTTCGGCGGCGTAGTCGGCGTCCATGATGCGGCTGCGGGCGGCGGATTGGTTCTCGGCGGCCACCATCAGGTTG
>JANOZF010000056.1:0-2765 GCA_031429255.1 Rubrivivax sp. | reverse complement strand
CACCGTCGCAGGGCCACTTGAGCGTTTGTTTGGGCGGATGCGCACGACTTTTGCGGCTCGGACGCACAGACGGGTGGGTTTGAAGCGTGGTTTGCACCTGAAGCTCGGCCTGGGTCTGGGTCTGGCGCTGACCGCCAGCCTGGGTCTCACCAGCAAAGCGCACGCGGTGGACGGCTGCAAGGTGCTGCTGTGCATGGCGGGCAACTGGCGGCAGATTGCGCCCTGCGAGCCCACCGTGCGCCAGGCGTTGCGCGACGTGGCACGCGGCCGTGGCTGGCCGCAGTGCGGCATGAGCGGCAATAGCGACACCGCCAGCCAGTACGTTGCACCCGTCAACTGCCCGGAGCAGTACCGCACCGAACACCGGGACCACAACGACCGCATCGGCTACAGCTGCCCTTACAGCGGCGTGGTGCTGGTAGCCGTTGACGGGCAGCCCTGGAGCCGCACCTGGTGGTCGATGGCGGGTGACACGGTGGTGGAGTGGCTGCCGGCAGCCCGCCTGGCTCTCGCCGGCCGCCCTGATGTAATTGACAGCCGCTTTACGGACGATCACGCGGCCTGGGTCATCAGCGAGCGAATTCGGCGTGCTGCCGAGCTACAGCCGCAGGAACCCGGGCTCTGATGTGATTGCCATGTCCACCCTGCTGTCGCTGATCGCCGCTTGCGCACCGCTGGTGGCGGCCGACACCGCGCAGGCCCTGATCGCCGTTGAGAGCGCGGGCAATCCTTTTGCCATTGGCGTCGTGGGCGGCGCACTGGTGCGTCAGCCGCGCAGTCTTGACGAGGCGCTGGCCACGACTGCTGCGCTGGACGCCGCCGGCTGGGACTACAGCGTCGGTCTCGGGCAAATCAACAAGCGCAACTTCGGGCGGCTGCACCTGACGGTGGAGCAGGCGTTTAGGCCCTGCGCCAACCTTGGTGCGATGCAGGTCATCCTGGCGGAATGTTTCGGCAGAGCGAGCCAGCGCGGGTCCACCAGGCCGAACCAACAGGTCGCCCTGCGCGATGCACTGAGCTGCTACTACTCGGGCAACTTCACCACCGGCCACCGTCACGGTTACGTCAGCAAGGTCGTCAGCGCCTGGGTATCGGTCCATGCGCGCCTCTACGCGTCTCAATCCGAGCAGTCACTCCTAGGCGACCCCTCGCCCCGCAGGTAGTTTCTTTCAAAGCATCCGCCCTCTCACCCACCACCTGGAGCCAACCCATGACCGCCGTTCAATCCCGTCTCTTCACCGCCCGTCTTTCCACTCCCCATTCCCAGCGGCGCGTCGCCCGCGCCTTGCTCGTCATCAGTGCAGGCTTGCTCGCCGGCCTGCTTGCCACCTCCCCTGCCCTGGCCCAGGCGCTGGCCCCTGTGGTTCGTGGCGCCACCGTGGCGCGCGACACCATCGTGGCCATCACGCTGTTGCTAATGACGGTGGGTGTTGGCATCGCGGGCTACAAGATCATGTTTGCCGGCGCCAGCTTCAGGGACGTCTCGAACCTGCTGTTCGGTGGTGCTCTGGCCGGGGCAGCAGCAGCTATCGCCGCCGTCTTCATCGTCTGACGCGGCCGTCCACTCACCGTGATCGAGACCGTGTTCAAGGGCGCCACGCGCCCGCCCATGAAATTCGGCGTGCCACTGGTTCCCCTGGTGGTGCTGGTGCTGCCGGGTTTTGTGGCCGGCATGTGGCTGTCCACGATGGTCAGCTGGCGTATTGCGCCAGTGATCTTCGGCTCGCTGGCTGCCGCTTACGGCTGGATGCGGTTCACCACGCACCGCGACGACCAGCGGCTCACGCAGATGGTGCTCAATATGAAGCTCGCCCTGCGCAACCCCAACCGGGTGCTGCGCCAGGGCCAGCGCAGCTATGCCCCCGCCGTCTGCCGTGGGGGCCGCGATGTCTGGCGCCGCTAGTCTTCGCGCCTTGCTGGGCGGCGCTGCTGCAGGTTCAGCAGGCGCGCCCGGCGCCACCCCGCGCTACTGGCAGCGGGCCGGCAAAGAGTCCAACGTCGCCGAGTTCGTATCGGTCAGCGCACCGCTGAGCGCCCATGACACTGCCACCCGGGCTGGCGATGTGCTGCGCGTGTGGCGCCTCGACGGCGTGGCCTTCGAGAGCGCAGAGTTCAACCTCATCAAGGACCGGCACGACGCCTGGTGCAACGTGCTGCGCAACCTCAGCTCGGGGCGCACAGCCGTCTATTGCCACCGCATCCACCGGCGCATCCACGACCGACTGACTGATGTGGCGCAGCCGGCGTTCAGTGCGGCGTTTTCCAAGGCCTACCAGGACCGGGTGAGCGCAGCCCCGATGATGGCCAACGAGCTGTACATCACGCTGCTGTACCGGCCCTTCCCTTCAGAACTGGCCCGGCGCACGGCGCGGGCGCAGCGCAGCACTGCTGCCCTGGCCGAGCAGCAGGCCCTGACGCTGGCGGCCATGGAGCAGCAGGGCACGCTCATCGAGCGCAGCCTGCGCGAGTTCGGGCCCACGCTGCTGGGCTGCTACGAAGAGGGCGGCCAGCTGTACTGGGAGCCGGGTGAACTCTTCTCCTTCCTCATCAACGGGGTTTGGCGCAAGGTGCGTTTTCCTCAGGCGCCGCTGCACCAGGTGCTGCCTGACGCACGGCTGACGTTTGGTGGCGGGCTGCTGGAGATCCAGCAGGGGCAAGTGCATGGGCAACCCCGGCGTTATGCCTTGATGCTGTCGATCAAGGAATTCGCGGGCCAGGTGGAGCCGGGCACGCTGGGCGCGCTGCTGTACGAGGACGCGGAGTTC
>JANOZF010000055.1:0-4884 GCA_031429255.1 Rubrivivax sp. | reverse complement strand
GTCGACCCAGTCTTTGGCCTCGGACTCTGATACCTGACCGCTCTCGCGGGTGAACTTCACATCAAATGATCCGCCAACATAGTCATTGGCGGTGATCTCAATGCTGACGCCACGCATGACATTCCACTGAAGCAAAAGTGACTTCAGGTCGTGCTTGGACCCCTGAAAGATGACGCTGCGTACTACTGCGGACTTGGACTTTGGCACTTGGGCTCCCTGGGACGAATTGATGACGCCTAACGTAATGTGGACCAGCCGCCCACTGCGCAGGCAGTTGGCTTTTGGCATCGCGACGGTTGGTCTATTTCCTGACGGGCTTGGTCCATGGAAACCTCGACTCCCTCGGAAGGATGCCCCCTTCGCGACCCCATATTGGGCGATTTGGCTGGGGCGATGGGCCGCCTAAATTCTGGCGCATGCCACACCCTACCCCACCCCTTCAAAACGACGCTTCTGCGCCTGAATCTTCGCACGCTGCACCGCCCGCTTCGGGTGACGCCGCCGTCGTCGCAGAAGCCACCAATCTCGGTCCCGCCGAGCCCCGACTTCTTGACCGCGTCAGGCGTGAGATCCGGCTGCGCCACTACTCCATTCGCACCGAGGGTGCCTACGTGGACTGGATTCGGCGCTTCATCATCTTCAACGACAAACGCCACCCCAGCGACCTGGGTCCTTCCGAGGTGGCGGCGTTCCTGACCCACCTGGCGGTTGAGCGGAGGGTAGCGCCTTCCACCCAGTCGCAAGCGAAATCCGCCATCCTGTTTCTGTACAGGGTGGTCCTCAATGCCGAGTTGCCCTGGCTTGACGAGGTCGTGGTCGCCAAGAGCACCAGCCGCCTGCCCGTCGTGCTGACCGTGACTGAAGTTCGCAAGTTGCTGGAACAAATGCATGGCAGTGTGGGCCTGGTCTGCGCGCTGTTGTATGGCACCGGTATGCGTTTGCTGGAGGGTCTGCGGCTGCGCGTCAAAGATGTGGAGTTCGAGAGGCGCGAGGTGCTGGTCCGCAATGGCAAGGGTGGCAAGGATCGGGTGACCGTTCTGCCCGAGAACCTGATCTTGCCGCTGCAGCAACAGATTGCCAAGTGCCGCGCCTTGCATCAGCGCGATCTTGAAGAGGGTTTTGGGTCGGTGTGGCTGCCCAACGCGCTGGATGTGAAGTATCCGAACGCGCCCAAGCAATGGGGCTGGCAGTGGGTGTTCCCCAGCACCAACCGATCGGTGGACCCGCGCACGGGCAAGACGCATCGCCACCACCTGAACGAGGCGTCGGTGCAGAAGGCGATGAGCCTGGCCTCCAAGCGCATGGGCATGATCAAACCTTGCTCGCCACACATCCTGCGTCACTCTTTTGCGACCCACCTGCTGCAGTCGGGCTACGACATTCGCACTGTGCAGGAGTTGCTGGGACACAGCGATGTGTCCACGACCATGGTCTACACGCACGTCATGAATCGCGGCGGTCGCGGTGTACGCAGTCCCTTTGACCAGATCTGAGTCCTTCTGACTGGGCCCTTGCCCGGACTCAGTGTGCTTTGGAGCGGTATTCCCGCCGCAGCAGCTTGAGCAGCGCGGCGCGGTCGGGCAGCGGCGCGCCACAGGAGGTTCTGGCTGCTATCGCCCTGTCCAGTGCGCCCTCCAGTCCCAGGCTGGCTACGGCGTAAGCGGTCTGCCGATTCTTCCCGCTGCGATCAACCCAGCTGGCCACGACGGTCAGAGACTGAAGTTCCTTGAGCTGCGTCCACCTGAAACGGATGCCCGCGACCTGGGTGGCGCTGTTGCGCGGCACCCTGCCCTGTTCGCTGCCGCCCCGGGGTTTGGGTTTGGGCAGACCCAGCGACTTGGCAGCCTTCTGGGCGGCTTTTCTGGCGTCGTCTTCGCTACCGTACTTGCTGGCCGAGAAGTGCTTGGAGCGTCCGGCTCCGCCGCCATCGATGCGCAGCTGATAGCCCTTGATGACGCCTTCACGGCGAATGGCGACGATGTGCGAATGGGTGGCTGTCATTGATGTGGCTTCCATGCTGATGTCCTGCGAGGCGCGGTCTCAAACCATCTCTGCCGCCGAAACCACTACGGTCCTGGCTTTGAGTTGAGCGGGGCTGAGGCCTTCGGCCCAGTCCAGATCAAACACGCCCGTGAAGTACCCCGTCAGTTCCTTGGACCTGACGAGCAGCCCGGCTTCGCGCGCCCGGGTGATGGAGTTCTCGCTCCAGTTCGTCGAGGAGACCACGACCTGGTCGTCATCGATGATCACGCCCTTGTTGTGGCAGTGGATGACGTGGGCCAGGTTCTGGGCTCGCAGCATCCCGATGAGCCCCGCCGCGCGCAGCGTCTTCTCTGACCGGTCCCATGCCGGCGGGAACTTGGGGCTGACGATGATGCGCACGTCGCACTGGCTGGCCTTGGCGTGAACGATCTCCAGCAGTTCATTGACACCGTTGCCTGCCGTGATGTACTGCTGCTGGATGCAGATCCGACGCTTGGCATTCTTCAGTGCCTTGCTGAGCTCAGGCAGGTAGTTCACCGGCGAGATCAGCGGCAGCAGGCCCACTGGCTTGGTGGCTGACTGGATGTCAAAGAGCTTCGACGGCGGTGTGAAGGTATCGGCCGACATCCAGGATGGCGGCAGTTGCAGCGGTATCGGTTCAGCCATTCCCTTGGGCAAGGGCACAGCCGGGATGTCCCAGTCCTTCTGGAACAGGTCCTCGAACCAGGCCGCGACCGCGACATCGTCGATGCGGATCAACCACTCGCGGTTGCCGGGTTTGTACTCACCCACCTTCCTGGCATCGGGAATGGCGGTGCCGGCCCAGTTGGCGCTCTGCAGCACGAGCGTCTTGCCGTCGATGACGGCGTACTTCTGGTGGCACACCGAGAAGGCCCGCCGCGCTCCGATGGAAGGCGCTTCGCGCACGTCCAGTCCTGCTTTGAGGAGCTTGGCGAACTCTTCGGATTTGGCATCATTGGGGTCGGTGGAGTCGACCATGACCCGGACCTTGACCCCCGCGGCCTGTTTGGCCTTGAGGATGGCCACCAGGTAGGAAGCGCTGATGTTGTAGACGTAGACGGTAAGCGAGCGCTTGGCGCTTTGCAGGGCTTCGGTGAGCAGCCGGTAGCTGCAGTCCGGGCTGACCGCAACCCGTGCCTGGTTCACCGTGAAGCGCTTGATCGTGATCTTGGGCTGCTGGGCCCGGGGCGTGGGGCCGGCCTTTGTCAAAGCCAGGGTTTGCTCGACCGGCTCTTCCCTGAACAACTTGGCCAGTTTCTCGAGCTTGTGGCCGTCGAAGGCGCCTGGGGCGGTCTTGCTCTGAAGGGGAGCTGGCATCTGGGATCCTTTGGAGCTGCCGGTGATGTTGCGCTTGGCGCCGCTCAGCGGCGACGGTTTCGGAGTTGTTTGAGCAGC
Organism: Rubrivivax sp.; assembly: GCA_031429255.1. Taxonomy (GTDB): domain Bacteria; phylum Pseudomonadota; class Gammaproteobacteria; order Burkholderiales; family Burkholderiaceae_C; genus Rubrivivax. The sequence continues at coordinate 1,485 of JANOZF010000055.1, read as the reverse complement.
TCGTCCGCCTGTTTTGACAGCCGCTGATAGTGGCTGTCAAAACCGTGGTCGATGAACCAGAAGGACTGTGCCTCTTCAATCGCGGCAAGCGTCGGTGTGATCTTCTCAAGGCCCGCGAGCAGGGCCGCGGACCTCGGCGCCGCCCTGTACGGCTGCAAGGGCTGAGGCGGCTGAAACGGCAACGGTGCCGGCAGGCTGTGCACCAGCACCACCGGGCCCGGTCGCTTGTCGGCGGCGAGGCGGCGCTTGCGCTGCTTCGGCAAGTCTGCTTGCCAGTGGCTGGCTGCGTCCTGAGGCGTTCCTGGCGCCGGCGCGGCCCGCAGGGTCTGATGGTCCCGTGCAGCCTCGACCCTGAAGACGCGGGGGCGTTTGCCAATCGGCTCATTCGCTGACGGGCTGGCCTCAGCGACGGCTGGCTGAGCCAGGGTCAGACCCCGGGCTCGTCGAACGGTGATCTGCGCCTTGCCGCTTTGGACCATGCTGAACTCCGGCGCCGCAAAAGCGGCTTCAGCTGCCATTCGTGCTGCGCTCATCGGCGCCGTTTCCACACCGCCAGGCCGGGGTTCGAATGTCCCAACGGCATGCGCGCCAGGGCGCCGGGATTTGTTTGCTGATGCGTTCTGAGTTCTTGGTCCGATTTGCACTGGTCGGTGGTCCGTCTGTCGATGGCTCGCGCGCCGCTTTCTTGTGCCGGTGTGGGGCCGGCATTGGGCCGTTCTCGGGCCAGTCTCGCGCTTCGCTTCGTCTGCTCCCCGGTATCGGGCCTGTATTGTCGTCTTTCCGGCGGGCCGCACAGCCGCGGCGCTACGCGGAACGATCCAGTGCCGGGGTCATGTCGTGGCGCGGCGTGGTCCTGATCGGTTTGCCGCTACCGTTTCCAGAACGCCTCGACCGCCTTCATCCGGCGCCGCTTCTCGGTCGTGACGTAGACCGTGGTCGTTGCGAGTGAGGCATGGCCCAGGTTCTGCTGCGCGATCTCGATGGGCATGCCGCTGCCGATGGCGTGGCTGGCGTGGGAGTGGCGCATCCAGTGCGTGCTGGCTTGCCTGAAGCGCTCGGCGCCTCTGGGGTCGGCCTTCGTGTCGCCCCTCTCAGCCCCCTGCCCTGTCTGGCGCTGCAGCACGTCGGCGCAGTCGGAGAAGAAGGCCTTGAGCTGGTCGTAGAAGGTGGTGGCTGCGATGCCTTGTCTGGGATCAAAGGTCTCACCGGTGCTCAAGCCCGGAGCGCGCTCTGCCGCGTCGCTGGCTTTGCCGAGCAAGTGGGCGCCCTGGTTGCCGATGTTCTCCGGGTCGGCGTCCAGTCCGCGCGACTCCAGGTAGGTGGCCAGCTTGTTGACCACGTCGATGGGCACCGGCACATCGCGTTCTTTGTGGCCCTTGCCGATGACGCGCAGCATCCAACCCTGCAGGGGTTCGCTGTCATTGGCGTCGGCGGGGTATTCGACCCACTGCAGGTCATCGACGGTGGCAGCCACCACTTCCGACA
>JANOZF010000054.1:0-1825 GCA_031429255.1 Rubrivivax sp. | reverse complement strand
CGGACGAAGACCGCGAATGGTTTCCCAACATCGCCGGCACGCCCTGGCTGCCGGTGCTGCACGAAGCCATGCGCAACTACAAGGACGAAAGCTTCATCGGCCAGTTCCTCAGCCCCAAGCTGATGCGCGACCTGCGCCTGTTTGCCATTCACGACGACGCCGACGACAAAGAGATGGAGGTCAGCGCCATCCATGACGACACCGGCTACCGACGCCTGCGCGAAAGCCTGTCGCGCCAGTACGACCTGGGCTCGCGTGAACCCAACATCCAGGTCTGGAACGTCAACCTGCGCGGCGACCGCAGCCTGACGCTGCGCCACTTCCAGCACAACAGCCGGCCGCTGAACGACACCGGCCAGGAAGTGCTGAAGCACGTGGCCCGCCTGTGGGGCTTTGGCGTGCAACTGGAAAGCGTGAACACCGCCGGCGAAGTGCGCATGCGCTGGGACGTGCCGGCGCCGCCCGCACCCTGACCGAGACTTCCTGTTTTGCGGCGCCCCCGGCGCAAGCGACGGTAAAGTGGTGTTGCAGGCGCTTTGCAAAACTTGACCGTCGGCGCCTTTGAATGGCGACATCATCGCCACCATGCCAACGCTTGACTGGGGGTGAGCCCATGAGCAACGAACCCGACACGTCCTTTGCCGTGCCCGCGCTGTCAGCGGCCGCCTTGCTGGCCGCTTGTGGCGGCGGTGGCGGCGGCGACACTGCCACACCCCCCCAGCCGCCCGTGGTCACCGCGCCCACCGACGCTGAAGCCTCGCGCTTTCTGGCACAAGCGGGATTCGGCGCCACTGACGCGCAGATCTCTCGTGTCAAGGCCTTGGGCACCAGCGGCTGGCTCGACGAGCAGTTCAGCGCGCCCCGCACACAAAGCCACTATGACTGGATGCTGGCCAAGGGCTACGGCACCGACACCAACCTCTTCAACTTCAACGGCACCGACAACACGCTGTGGCGAAAGTTGATCAGCTCGCCCGACGTGATGCGCCAGCGCGTGACCTTGGCGCTGTCAGAGATCTTCGTGGCGTCGATGGCCGGCCTGCCCGTGAACTGGCGCGGCTTCGTAGCCGCAGCCTATGTGGATGTGCTGGAAGCCAACGCCTTCGGCACCTACCGCGAGCTGCTGCAGGCCGTGACCTTGTCGCCTGGCATGGGCGTGTACCTGAACATGCGCGGCAACCGCAAGGCCGACGCCGCTTCCGGCCGCGTGCCCGACGAAAACTATGCGCGCGAGGTGCTGCAACTCTTCTCGCTGGGCCTGGTCGAGCTCAACACCGACGGCAGCGTGAAGCGTGACGCCAATGGCAAGGCGCTGGAGACCTACACCCAGGACACCATCACCGGCCTGGCGCGCGTGTTCACGGGCTGGGACTACGACGGCGCCTCGCGCACCGAGACCAGCTACACGCAGCGGCCGATGGTGGTGAACGCCGCCAACCACGAACCGGGCGAAAAGCGGTTTCTTGGCACCACCATCACCGCCGGCACCGCGCCCGCTGCGGCCCTGCAGCAGGCGTTGGACGCCATTGCCGGGCACCCCAACGTGGGCCCTTTCATCGGCCGCCAGCTCATCCAGCGCCTGGTGTCCAGCAACCCCAGCGCGGCCTATGTGGGCCGTGTGGCGGCGGTGTTCAACAACAACGGCAGCGGCGTGCGCGGCGACCTGAAGGCGGTGCTGCGCGCAGTGCTGCTCGACAGCGAAGCGCGCCGCGCACCTGCTGCTGGCGACACCACGCGCGGCATGTTGCGTGAACCCATCGTGCGCTTCGTGCAGTGGGCGCGCACCTTTGGCGTCACGTCGCCCACCGACCTGTGGAACGTCGGC
>JANOZF010000053.1:0-13181 GCA_031429255.1 Rubrivivax sp. | reverse complement strand
AAGATCACGGCCGAGACGGTGGTCATGCTGCGCACGAAGCTGTAGACCAGCGCCGCCACCAGCGCCGGCTTGAGCAGCGGCAGCACGACGCGCCGCAGCGTGGTGGCGGTGCCGGCGCGCAGCATGGTGCTGGCCTCGTCGAGCGAGCGGTCGAGCTGCTTGAAGCTGGCGGTACCGGCGCGCACGCCCACCGGCAGGTTGCGAAAGACGAAGCACAGCACGATGATCAGGCCGGTGCCGGTGAGCTCGAAGGGCGGCACGTTGAAGGCCAGGATGTAGCTCACCCCGAGCACCGTGCCCGGGATCGCAAAGGCCAGCAGGGCGCTGAACTCGAACACCTTCTGGCCCACGAACTGGGTGCGCGCCAGCAGCCAGCTGATGAGCAGGCCCAGGCCCGCGCACAGCGGCGCGGCGATGGCCGACAGCCGCAGCGTGGTGAAGAGCGAATTCCAGGCCGTGCCGGCCCACACCCAGCCGTGCTCCGACCACTGCAGGTCGAAGGCGGTGACGAAGTGCCTGAAGGTCGGCGTGTAGTCGCGCCCCCAGGTCTGCACGAAGCCGCCGATGAAGGCGAACAGGTAGACCACCACCGTGAAGGCCAGCCAGGGCCCTGCCAGGCCCAGGCAGAGCCTGCGCACGGCCTCGGGCAGCGGCATCGCCAGGCCGGCGTCGCCCTTGCCGCTGACGGTGGTGTAGCTGGTCTTGCCCAGCACGCGCTGCTGGATGAAGAACACCGCCAGCGCAAAGCCGGTGAGGATCAGCGCCAGGCTCGCGGCGCGCCCCTGGTCGTACTGCGCGCCGACGATGGCGAAGAAGATGTCGGTGGACAGCACCGCGTACTGCCCGCCCACCACCACCGGGTTGCCGAAGTCGGCCATGCTCTCGATGAAGCCGACCAGGAAGGCATTCGCCAGCCCCGGCTTCATGAGCGGCAGCGTCACCGTCGTGAAGGTCTTGATGCGCGAGGCCCGCAGCGTCTGCGCCGCTTCTTCCAGGCTCGGGCCGATGCCGGCGACGACGCCGCGCATGATCATGAAGGCGATCGGCGTGAAGGCGAACATCTGCGCCAGCCAGACCCCGAGCAGGCCGTAGAACCAGCGCGTGGGCGCGATGCCGAAGGCCGCTTCCAGGCCCTGGTTGACGAGCCCGGCGCGGCCGAAGAGCAGGATCAAGCCAAGGCCGACGACGAAGGGCGGCGTGATGATGGGCAGCAGCGCCAGCACGTTCAGCGGCTGGCTCAGGCGCGGGTTGCCGCGCTCGGCATACAGCGCGATGAGCGTGCCCATGGCGGTGGTGCCGGCGGCCGTGAGCAGGGCCAGGAAGAGCGTGTTCCAGGCCACGCCGCAGCGTACGCCGCCGATCAGGCACTGCAGACCCCAGACGCGCTCGTTGCCCAGGCGCTCGCCGATGGCGCGCGCGGAAAAGACGCCGCTGTCGTCGAAGAAGGCACCCACCAGGCTCTTGGCCACCGGCAGCGCCACGAACAGCAGCAAGAGCGCCGAGCACAGCAGCACCGCGCCGGCGACGAACAGGTCGCCGCGAAAATAGCCCAGCCGCGCCACGCCGGCAGCAGCCAGCATGAGCAGCGCCAGCAAGGCCAGCGCGCCACCCAGGCCGATGCCGAACTGCCCCACCGGCAGGGCGCCGAACAGCGGCGTCAGGGCATCGAATGACCAGCCGCGCGCGCCGATCGCAAAGCCGCTGGCCAGCAGCCCCACGACACCCAGCCCGCCGCCGCCCAGCAGCAGCGCGCCTTGCAGCCGCGTCGGCGGCAGCCAGCAGCCGACGCCGCACAGCGCCAGCGCCAGCAGGCCGAGCGCGAGCCAGGGCCTGCCGTGCTGAAGCGCCTGCACCAGGCCGCTGGCGGTGTCGGGCCCGGCCCAGATCCCGGCCAGTGCCTTGAGCAGACCCAGGTCCTGCTGAAAGTACCAGGGCAGCAGCGCATAGGCGGCCAGGCCCAGCAGCCACCAGGCCAGCACGCTGCTGCGCGTGCGCGCGGGGCCGCCGCTCATCGACATCTCAACGCGGCAGCGAGTTGACGTCCTTCTCCCACTTGCCGATCAGGCGCTTGCGTTCGGCGCTGGCGCCGTACTTGGCGTAGTCGTAGTTGATGAACTTGATCTTCTTGAAGTCGGGCACGCGCGGATCGACCTTGGCGGCCTTGTTCGACGGCAGCTGGAACTGCTTGGCGGCGGCGCCGATCTCCTGCGCTGCGCCGGTGAGGGCCCATTCGTAGAACTTCTTCGCCGCTTCGACGTTGCGCGCGCCCTTGATCAGGCTCATCGAGCCGATTTCGGCGCCGGTGCCGTCGGCCGGCGTGATGGTCTCGATCGGGAAGCCCTGCATCTTCTCGCCCGGGCCGTCGTGCACGAAGCTGATGCTGATCGTGGTTTCACCGCGCGCCACCGCCTTGATGGGGCCGGTGCCGCTGCGCGTGTACTGGCTGATGTTCTTGTGCAGCGCCTTCATGTAGTCGAAGGCCTTGTCTTCGCCCATCAATTGCACCAGCGTGGCCACCATGGTGTAGGCAGTGCCGCTGCTGGCCGGGTTGGCCACCTGAATCTCGCCCTTCAAGGCCGGGTTCAACAGATCGGCCCAGGTCTTGGGCACGGCCAGTTTCTTCTTCGCCAGCAGTTCGGTGTTGTAGCCAAAGCCCAGCGGGCCGCTGTAGATGCCCACCGTCTTGTAGGCACTTTGCGCGGCCTGTTGTTGCGCCCAGGCGTGCAGCTGCGGCAGCGTCGGGCTCTTGTATTCCATGCTCAGCCCCTGCTCGGCCGCCTGCAGGTGGGGGTCGCCGGTGCCGCCGAACCAGACGTCGGTCTTCGGGTTGGCCTTTTCGGCCACCAACTGGGCCAGCGCCTCGCCCGAGCCCTTCAGCGACATGTTGACCTTGATGCCGGTGGTGCGCGCAAACACGGTCTGGATCATGTTGCACCACTCGGCCTGCACCGAGCAGATGACGTTGATCTGCCCGGCGTCCTGTGCGTGCGCGCCGCCCGCAAAACCGGTGGAGAAAAAGCAGGCCAGGAGTGTGCGTTTGAGGCTGCTGGAGCCGATGCGATGGAGCATGCCGATACCCAAGGATGGAAAACGTCAAGCATTGCATTCCCGTTCCGCTGACGCCATCGGTAGTGGCCCGACAGGCGGCCCATGCCGTGGCTGGGGATGCATGGCCAACCTACCCCCATTCGCGGGCCTCTACCCTCACCAGAACGCCTGCTGCCAGCTGCTTGCGGCGATACTCGCGTCATCACTGAAGACGCAGCAGGTTTGTCGCTGCAACCGAACAGAGGATGTGCATGGGCTGGTTGGAAAAACGGTCGTTGAACCGGGGTCTGGGTCTGCGCCTGCTCAAGCCGCTGCGGCCGTTCATCGGTGCGGGCCTGATGGTGCTGTCGAGTTGGGCTGCGGCTGCCGTGCTGATGGTGGGCCCCGGCGGTGCGCCGATGTCCATGGACGAAGCGCTGCGCCAGGCCCAGGACGGCGACACCATCGAGCTGCTGTCGGGTGACTACACGGGCGCGCCTGTGGTCATCGAAAACCGGCGCCTGCTCATCCGCGGCGTGGGCAAGCGGCCCTTGATCAAGGGCAGCGGCAAGATGACATCGGCCAAGGCGCTGTGGCTGGTGCGCGGCGGCGACGTGACGCTGGAGAACCTGGAGTTCCGTGGCGCGCGCTCCAACGACGGGGAGGGTGCTGGCATCCGCATGGAAGGTGGTCGACTGCACCTGCGCAAGGTGGCGCTGTACGACAACGAATATGGGCTGTTTGCGCCCAACGCTGAACAGGCCGAGCTGCGAATCGAAGACTGCGAATTCGGCCTCGCGCCCAAGGTGGTGGGCGGCCTGCACCACCTGTTGAACGTGGCGCGCATCGCGAAGCTGACGGTGACAGGCAGCCGATTCCAGCAGGGCTTCGAAGGGCAGATGCTCAAGTCGCGCGCGCGCGAAAACGTGATCAGCTACAACTTCATCCACGACGGTCAGCGTGGTGGTGCCTCGTATGAGATCGAGATTGCCAATGGCGGGCTGGCCACCATCGTCGGCAACGTCATCGGGCAGGGCGCCGACTCGCAGAACCCGGTGCTGGTCGCCTACGGCACTGAAAAGGTCGGCTGGGATCGCAATGCACTGGTCGTGGCGCACAACACCTTCATCAACTACGCCTGGACACCCGCTTGGTTCGTGCGCGTGATCGGCAAGAACCTGCCGCCCGACACCGAGGTGGTGGCCGTGAACAACCTGCTCGTGGGCATCGGCGTCTTGTGGCCTGCACTGGCAGGCGACCGCGTCACCGCCCAGGGCAACCGTCATGTGTCACGTCGGGTGCTGCGTGATGCTGACACCTATGCCTTCGAGTTGTTGCCCAACTCCATGTGGCGCGGCTCCGCGGTAGACCCTCGCAATGTGGCCGGCCGTGACCTGTCCCCAAAGGGTGAATTCGAGTGGCCGGTGGGTGTGCTGCCGCTGGCGCCCGGGCTGACGCGCTGGGCTCCCGGCGCCTATCAACGTTGATCACCAACCGATGAGCATGGACCCCAAAGACCTTCATCCCGACAGCATCGCCGCCCAGGCCCTGGGCTGGATCGACGAACGCACGCGCGCCATCACGCCGCCACTGCATGTCTCCAGCACCTACCTGCGCGACGCCGACAACCAGTACCGTTCCGGCCGTGTCTACGCGCGTGCCGACAACCCCGCCTTCGACCAACCCGAAGCGGTGCTGAACGCGCTGGAAGACGGCCACCAGACGCTGTTGTTTGCCAGCGGCATGGCCGCCGCCACGGCCGTGTTCCAGGCGCTGCAACCGGGCGACCACGTGCTGGCGCCGCAGGTGATGTACTGGTCGCTGCGCAACTGGTTGATGACGTTTGCCACCCAATGGGGTCTGCAGGTCGAACTGATCGACATGACATCGCCCGCTGCGGTGGAAGCCGCTCTGCGCCCGGGCAAGACCAGGCTGGTGTGGATAGAGACCCCCGCCAACCCGTTGTGGACCGTGACCGACATCGAAGCCACCGCCGCGCTGGCGCATGCGGCCGGCGCGCTGCTGGCGGTGGACTCCACGGTGGCCACGCCGCTGCTCACGCGCCCGCTGGCGCTGGGCGCCGACATCGTGATGCATGCCGCCACCAAGTACCTGAACGGCCATTCCGACCTGATCGCCGGTGCGCTGGTCACGCGCCAGGACAACGAGCACTGGCAGCGCGTGCGCAAGGTGCGTGCGCAACTGGGTGGCACGCTGGGTTCCTTCGAAGCCTGGCTGCTGCTGCGCGGCATGCGCACGCTGCACCTGCGCGTGCGCGCGGCCTGCGCGTCGGCGCAGCGCGTGGCCGAGCATTTCAGCCAGCACCCGCTGGTGGCCGAGGTGCTGTACCCGGGGCTGCCGCAGTGCCAGGGCTACGCCATTTCGCAACGGCAGATGCACGGCGGCTTTGGCGGCATGCTGTCCATTCGCGCGCGTGGTGGTGAAGCGGCCGCTATTGCCGTGGCTGCCCACACCCAGCTGTGGAAGCGCGCCACGTCGCTGGGGGGCACTGAAAGCTTGATCGAACACCGGGCCAGCGTCGAAGGGGCAGGCACCCCGGCGCCTGCGGATTTGCTGCGGCTGTCGGTGGGCATCGAAGACGTGGGCGATCTCATCCAGGATCTGGAACAGGCACTGGCGGCTGCGCATCTTTGACGCGCGCGGCGCGCACCGCCAGCGTGCTGGCACCGGACCTCATCCGGCCGCAGGGGCGGCCGTTGCTGACGTCAATTGCAGCCGCCAGCGCAGCGCCGCCCAATTGACCGCCCAGTGAAACATCTGCATCATCGGGGATGTAACTCAATTACATCTTTCATGGCCTTCGACCTCGTACTTTTTGGTGGCACCGGCGACTTGGCCTGGCGCAAGTTGATGCCGGCGCTGTTCCAGGCGCACCGCCACGGCAAGCTGCCCGCAGGTGGGCGCATCCTGGCGGTGGCGCGTGACGAACGCAGCGACGACGAGTACCGCGCGTTCATCAAGGAGCGGTTTTCCGATGTCGAGACCAGCAAGCGCCCCAGCGACGAGGAATTCGCCGTCTTCGCGCAGATGCTGCATTACCGGCGCATGGATCTGTCGCAGCCTGAACACTACGCGGGCCTGAAGCGCTGGGTGGATGAGCGCGGCGCAGAAACGGTGGTGCTCTTTCTGGCTACCAGCCCGCACCTGTTTCCGGTGGTGTGTGAACAGCTGGGCAGCGCCGGCCTGAACGGCCCCAATGTGCGCGTGGTGCTGGAAAAGCCGCTCGGCCACGATCTGGCCAGCGCCAAGGTGATCAACCGCGCCGTGAGCGCCGCGTTCAAGGAATCGCAGGCGCTGCGCATCGACCACTACCTGGGCAAGCCGGCGGTTCAGAACCTGATGGCGCTGCGCTTTGGCAATGCTCTCTTTGAACCCCTGTGGCGCCGCGAGAGCATCGCCAACATCCAGATCACGCTGGCCGAGAGCATCGGCGTGGGCACACGCGGCGACTTCTACGACCGCACCGGCGCGCTGCGCGACATGATCCAGAACCACGCGCTGCAGCTGCTGACGATGATTGCGATGGAGCCGCCGCCTTCCAGCGACGCCGACGCCATCCGCGACGAGAAGCTGAAGGTGCTGCGCTCGCTCAAACCCTTCACGCCCGAGAGCGTGTCGCGCGACGTGATCCGTGGCCAGTACAAGGCCGGGATGGTGGACGGCCGGCCTGTGCCCGGCTACCAGGACGAGGCCAAGGTGCCCGCTGGCAGCACCTGCGACACCTTCGTGGCACTGCGCACCGAGGTGCAGAACTGGCGCTGGGCCGGCGTGCCGTTTTACCTGCGCACCGGCAAGCGGCTGGCGGCGCGCGACGCGCAGATCGTCGTCAACTTCCGCGAGGTGCCGCACCCCATCTTCCCGGGCACACGACAGGCCAACAAGCTGGTCATCAAGCTGCAGCCTGAAGACGGGCTGGAACTGCATCTGCTGGCGGCACAGAGTGGTGGCGGCAACGAGTTGCTGGCGCCGGTGTCGCTGGACCTGGACTTCGACAAGGCCTTTGCCAGCGAACGTGTGGGCGGCTATGAGCGGCTGCTGATGGACGCGCTGGCCGGCCGCCTGAACCTGTTTGTGCGCAGCGACGAGCAGGAACAGGCCTGGCGCTGGGTGGAGCCCGTGCTGGACGCCTGGGCGCGCGACCCGGGTGGCCCGCGGCCCTATGCTGCCGGCGGCTGGGGCCCCGCTGCCGCCAGCGCGCTGGTCGCGCGCGACGGCTACGCCTGGGCCGAAGAGCAGTGATGGCCTGGGCGCGCATCGGCGCCTTGCGGGTCTGTGCTGCCGCTTGGTGGGTGGTGGCGTTGCCGGCGGCTGCATCGTCAACCATCAGCGTGGCGCCGGGTCAAAGCCTGGCGCAGGCGGTGCAGCGGGCGGCGGACGGCGACATCATCGAACTGCTGCCCGGCGAACACCGCGGCCAGGTGGCCGTGCTGGCGCAGCGCCGGCTCACCTTGCGCGGCGCCCCCGGCGACAAGCGGCCCGTGCTGCTGGCGGAAGGGCAGAGTGCCGAAGGCAAGGCCATCCTGGTGGTCCGCGGTGGCTCGGTGCAGATCGAGAACCTCGAGTTCCGCGGCGCCCGCGTGCAGCACCTCAACGGAGCCGGTATTCGTTTCGAGCGCGGCCAGCTGTGGGTGCGCAACTGCGCCTTCTTCGACAACCAGAACGGCATCCTGGCCGGCAACGTCGATGATGCTGAGCTGACGGTAGAGGACAGCGTCTTTGGCCAGGCGCCGATCAATTCCCCGCTTCCGCACCTGATCTACGTGGGCCGCATTGCGCGATTCGTGCTGCAGGGCAGTCACCTGTCGGGTGGCCTGAACGGGCATCTGGTGAAGTCGCGCGCCCGCGTCAACGAGGTGCGCTACAACCACTTGGTGGATGGCGCCGAGGGCCGGGCGTCCTACGAGCTCGAGTTTCCCAACGGCGGCAGCGCCACCGTGGTGGGCAACGTGATCGCGCAGAGTGAATTCAGCAGCAATCCGGCCATCGTTTCCTTTGGCGCCGAGGGCGATGTGCCGAGCGATGAACCGCGGGTGTTGCGCGTGCACAGCCTGGTGCTGGTCAACAACACGCTGGTCAACCAAGGCTGGCGGCCGGCGCAGTTTGTGCGTGTGCACGAAGACCGCCTGCGCGGCCCCGTGCAACAGCGTTGGGTGAACAACCTGCTTGTCGGGCTGGGTGTGGCCAACGTGGTTTGGGGCGATCTGGCGCGTGGCAACTACCCGGCGCTGGCGGTGGCGCTGCGCAACCCTGCACAGGGAGACTTCGGTTTGAACGCGTCATCGTTGCTGCGCGGCCGCGGCATGACGCCGCAAGACGTGGCCGACGGGCCCGGCCATGCACTGCTGGCCGTGTGGCCGAACGCCGAATTCACGCCGCCGCTGGGTACCCGGCCATTGCCCGAACTGAAGCAATGGTCACCTGGTGCGCACCAGAACTGACCATCCACACTCCACAACCGGTTGCCTCCCCATGCTCGAACGCATCCGCGCCTCCATTCCGGCCCTGCCACCGGCCGAACAGCGCGTGGCCAAGCTGCTGCTCAGCGATCCGCGCAGCTTTGCCACCCTGCCCGTCACCGAACTGGCCGAACGGTCGCACGTCAGCAAACCCACCGTGGTGCGCTTCTGCCGCAGCGTGGGCTACGACGGGCTGGCCGACTTCAAGCTCAAGCTCGCCGGCAGCGTGAACGAAGGTGTGCCGTTTGTGCACCGTTCGGTGGACGATGACGACAAGGCCGGTGACCTGGTGGTGAAAGTCATCGACAACGCGGTGGCGGCGATGCTGCGCTACCGCAATGCCGCCGCCAGCCAGTCGGTGGAGCGTGCCATCGCGGTGCTGGCCCAGGCCGGCCGCGATGGACGGCGCATCGAGTTCTATGGCGTCGGCAATTCGGGCATCGTGGCGCTGGACGCGCAGCACAAGTTCTTCCGGCTCGGTGTCACGGCCACCGCCGTCAGCGACGGCCACATGCAGGTGATGAGCGCCACCATGCTCAAGCCCGGCGATTGCGCGGTGATCATCAGCAACTCGGGGCGCAGCAAGGACCTGATCGACGTGGCCGAGATTGCGCGCAAGCGGGGTGCCCACATGGTCATCATCAGTGCCAGCGGTTCACCGCTGGCCCACGAGGCACGGCACGCGTCGGTGCAGGGTGCCCAGCACATCCTGCTGGCAGCCGACCACCCGGAAGACAGCGACCGCTACAGCCCGATGGTGTCGCGGCTGCTGCATCTGCTGATCATCGACATCCTGACCACCGGCGTAGCCTTGCGCCTGGGTTCGGCCTCGCTGCGGCCGATGCTGCAGGAGATCAAGCGCAACCTGCGCCTGCGCCGCTATGTGACGTTGGACCGCACCGACGCCGGTGCCGGCTCGGGCAGGCACAGCAGTTCATCCACGCCGTAGAGCTGCGCCAGTTGACGCAGCTTGGGCGGCGCCCCGCTCACCACCACGGTGCGCCCGGCGGCCTGCGCCAGTCGGCGTGCCTGCAACAGCAGCGCCAGGGTGCTGCTGTCCACCGAGCGCAGCACGCTGGCATCGATGCTCAGCACGCCGCTGCCTTCAGCCACCGCGGCGGGCAGCGCGGCGGCCAGTGCAGCGGCTTCTTGCAGGGTGGCGGTGGAGGGCAGTTGCATGGGCAGTTGCATTGGCAATTGCAAAGGCGGTTCGTGCTTCGGGTCTGCCACTCAGCTCTTCGCAGCGGCCTTGTTGCGTTCCACCAGATTGGCGATCAGGCCGTCGATGCCGCCTTGGCCGATGACGCTGGCAAACTGCGAGCGGTAGTTCTGCACCAGCCACAGGCCGCCGACGTTGACGTCGATGATCTTCCAGGGCGCATCAGCAGCACCTGCGGGGTGGTCGAGCCGGTAGTCCAGCTTGATGGGCTCACCCTTGCCGCGCACTTCACTTTGCACCACCACCTGGGTGCTGCCCTGCACCGGCAAGGTCTTCGTGATCTCCACCGACTGGTCGTTCAGCTGCGACAAGGCACCCGAGTACACACGCACCAACAGCGTCTTGAACTCGGTCTGCAGCTTGGTGCGCTGTTCGGCCGTGGCGTCGCGCCATTTCGGGCCCACGGCGGAACGCGTCATGACCTCGAAGTTGACGTGCGGCATGACCTTGGTTTCCACCAGCCCGAGGATGCGGCTGAAGTCACCGCCCTGGATGGCCTTGTCGGCCTTGGCAGTGCCGATCACGTCCATTGAGATCTGGCGCACCAGCTTCTCGGCATTGCCATCGCTTTGGGCGACGGCAGCGGCCACGGCAAAGCTCAGTGAAAACAGGGTGATCAGCTTCTTGATGAACACGGTCGCAGTTCCTTTGGGTCAGCGGCAGCTTGCCGCAGTGCCTTAACGCTTGGGAGCGGCTGGCGGTTCACCGCCGGGCAGCCGAAAATCGTGCCGCGCTCATTTCGGCGCCACCTTGGCGGGCGGTGGCGGGCTGTCGCCGGGGTCGCTGTCGTCGGCAGCAGCCGGGCCTTTGCCGTCCAGAACGGCGTCGAGCCGGCGCGCCAAGTAGGCTTCGCGCACGAAGGTGTACTTGTCCAGCGCCACGTCGTCGATCATCCGCGTGGTCGATAGCAGCCCAGCGCGCAGGTGCACGACTTCGAGCGTCGTGATGCCCAGACTGGTGTTGCTGTTGTTGGCCAGTGACGATGCCGAGGCCTGGCGGTCGAGCACCAGCGCACTGGTGTCGCGCAGCGTGGAAGGGCCCAGCAAGGGCAGCACCAGATAAGGCCCCGTTCCCACGCCCCAGCGGCCCAGGGTCTGGCCGAAATCCTCGTAACGGCGCTTCAGGCCCATCTCGCTGGCCGGGTCGAGCAGGCCCCCCAGCCCGAACAACGTGTTGGTGGCCACGCGCATGCCCATTTCCAGGCTGTATTGCACCTTGCCTTGCAGCAGGTTGTTGACCGCCGACCAGACATCGCTGATGTTGCCAAACACGTTGCCGATGCCGGTGCGCACCAATTCGGGCAACACCTTGCGGTAGGTCTCGGCGACGGGCTTGAGCAGGGCCGTGTCGATGGCGTCGTTCAAGGCGTAGACCTTGCGATTCCAGTTTTCCCAGGGGTCGGCGGCCGCGGCCGGTGGTGCAGCACCCACCACCGTCCCTGTGGTGGCACAACCGGCCAGTGCACCCGCGACCAGCAGCAAGGCCAGCAGCCACGACCGACTTTTCACTTGGTGGCTCCTGAAGCAGCGGCCGCCGGCGCAGCCGGTGTCTCGGCGGCCTTGCCCGTCATGAACTGGCCGATCAGGTTTTCCAGCACCACGGCCGACTGGGTCTGGGCCACGGTTTCACCCGATGCCAGGTTCTTGTCGTCGCCGCCCGGCTCCATGCCGATGTACTGGTCGCCCAGCAGGCCGGAGGTCAGGATCTTGGCCGCCGAGTCTTTCGGAAACTGGTAGGCGCGTTCGATGTCCATCTTCACCACACCCTGAAAAGTCTTGGGGTCGAGCGAAATGGCCGTCACGCGGCCCACCGTGACGCCCGCACTGCGCACGGGTGCACGCACTTTCAGTCCGCCGACGTTGTCGAAGCGGGCCTGCACCGTGTAGGTGTCACTACCGCCCACGCCACCCAGGTTGGCCGCTTTAAGGGCCAGGAACACCAGGCCCAGCATGCCCAACAGGACGAAGATGCCGACCAGTGTCTCGATGCCTTTTTTGCCCATTTGGATTGGTCTTTCGTGACGAGCACCGAACTTACGGTGTCGAGAACATCAAGGCTGTGAGGATGAAGTCCATGCCCAGCACCCACAGTGAAGCTATGACCACCGTGCGGGTGGTGGCGTAGGCCACGCCTTCGGGTGTGGCCTCGGTTTCGTGGCCCTGATACAGCGCGACGACGGTGCAGATGACACCAAAGACGGAGGCTTTCACCAGGCCGTTACCGACGTCGCGCACCACGTCGACCTTGGTCTGCATGATGGACCAGAAGTTGCCCGCATCGACACCGATCAGCAACACCGCCACCACGTAGGCACCCATGATGCCCACGGCGGAAAACAGCACCGCGAGGATGGGCATGGAGATGATGCCGCCAATGAAACGCGGCGCCAGCACGCGCGCCTTGGGGTCGATGGCCATCAGCTCCATCGCGGCCAGCTGCTCGCCGGCCTTCATCAGGCCGATCTCGGCGGTCAGCGACGTGCCGGCGCGGCCGGCAAACAGCAGCCCCGTGACCACCGGCCCGAGTTCACGAACCAGTGCCAGGTTGACGATCAGGCCCAGGCTTTCGGCAGCGCCGTAGGCCACCAGCGCGTAATACATCTGCAGCGCCAGCACGAAGCCCACGGCCAGGCCCGACGCCATGATGATGATGAGCGAGCGGTTGCCGATGGCGTAGATCTGCGCCACCACCAGACCGAAGCGCCGCAGCGAAGCGGGCAGGGCGCGCAGCAGGTCCAGGAAGAAGTAGGCCGCGTGGCCCCAGCCGCGAAACTGGTCCAGCGCAGTGGCACCCAGCCGCTGCAGGAAGCTCACGGCCGCACCTCGGCCGAGGCGTTGTGGTCGGCGACGCCAAAATCGACGCCGATGTCGCGCGCCGGGTAGTGAAACTTGACCGGCCCATCGGGTTCGCCACGCACAAACTGCCGCGTTTCAGGGTCGTTGCTGGCCATCAGTTCGGCCGGCGTGCCCTGCGCCACGATGCGGCCCTGGTTGGCCAGCAGCACCACATGGTCGCTGATGGCCATGCATTCGGGCACGTCGTGGCTGACCACCAGTGACGTGGCGCCGGTGGCGTCGTTCAGCGTGCGGATGAGCTTGGCCGCGACACCCATGCTGATGAGGTCCAGGCCGGCGAAGGGCTCGTCGTACATGATGAGTTCGGGGTCGAGTGCGATGGCGCGTGCCAGCGCAATGCGCCGCGCCATGCCGCCCGAGACCTCACTGATGCGCAGGTTCGCAGCACCGCGCAGGCCCACTGCATTGAGCTTCATCAGCACCAGGTCGCGGATCATCGGCTCAGGCAATTGCGTGTGTTCACGCATCGGGAAGGCGACGTTGTCGAACACCGTCAGGTCGGTGAACAGCGCGCCGAACTGGAAAAGCATGCCCAGACGGCGACGCAGACGGAACAACTGCTCCTGGTCGCGCGTGTTGACAACTTCGCCGTCGAACATCACG
>JANOZF010000052.1:0-10484 GCA_031429255.1 Rubrivivax sp. | reverse complement strand
CCATTGGGGTGTTGGGCAAACCCTGGGAAAAGGCAGCCTCGATTTCAAAGCGCAACTGGCCCGCTGCTTCCTGCGCCGCATCGAGCGCCACGCCATCGGTGATGCGCATGCCATCGTGGTAACGCGATACATGCCCCTTGGCCGCCAATTGCTCGTTGACCTGGGGTCTGAAGCCGTGCACCAGCACCAGTTTCAAGCCCATCGCCTGCAGTATCGACAGATCCTGCACGATGTGATTGAGCTTGCCCGCAGCAATGGCTTCGCCGGCCAGCGCCACCACAAAAGTCTTGCCGCGATAGGCGTGGATGTAAGGTGCGACGGAGCGAAACCAGGGTACGAAGGTATGTGGGAATACAAGGCTCATGGCAAGCACCAGTGATTGGCGCTGATTGTGCAGCAGTGCCCGCAGCGCAACCCCCGTCGACCGGGGAATGCGATGGCCGCGCATTCACGAAAACGACACCAAAGCGCGCCATGCTTCGGTTCAGAATGGGCCGGGCCCCTGGGGCTGTCAACGGCCCCGGGGTCCTGCTCAACTACACCAACCCAGGAGATACGCCAATGATTGCCCCCAAGAAAAGCCCGCTGTCCGCGCTCGCCGTGACATCGCTGTTTGCGGCTGCTGCCCTGGTGGCTCCCGCCGCGCAGGCCGCTGCGGTGACGCTGAACGGCCAGGCTCCCATCATCATCGGCCACCGCGGCGCGTCGGGTTACCTGCCGGAGCACACACTGCAGAGTTACCAGCTGGCCATCAGCCAAGGCGCCCACTACATCGAGCCCGACCTGGTGCTGACCAAGGACGGCGTGCTGATCGCCCGCCACGAGCCCATGCTGGGCAGCACCACCGACGTGGCCAGCAAGTTTGGCGCTGACCGCAAGAGCACCCGCATGGTGGACGGTGAATCGAAAACCGACTACTTCGCCAGCGACTTCACGCTGGCCGAGATCAAGATGCTGCGCGCGGTGCAGACCCGGGCTGGCCGCGACAAGAGTTTCGACGGCCTGTACGAGATTCCGACGCTGGCCGAGATCATCAGCCTGGCGCAGGCACAAAGCCTGGCCACCGGCCGCACCGTAGGTATCTATCCCGAAGTCAAGCATTCCACCTTCCACGCGGCGCTGTTCGGCGCCAACGCCTTCGAAGACAAGCTGGTCGCGCAACTGCATGCAGCCTATGGCAACACGTCCACCGCGCCCGTGTTCATCCAGTCCTTCGAGACGGCGAACCTGAAATACCTGAACACGCGAACCAACATCAAGCTGGTGCAGCTGGTGGATGCCGACGACGTCAACCCCAACGGCTCGATGTCCCTGGTCGATCCCTATCTGCGCCCGTATGACTTCGCGGTGGCCGGCGATCCGCGCACCTTTGCCGACCTGCTGACGGCCGCGGGCCTGGCAGAAGTGGCCACCTATGCCGACGGCATCGGCCCGTGGAAGCCGTACCTGTTGACCACGGTGGACGACGGGGTCGACCGTGACGGCGTGCCCGGCCTGAGCATCAACGACCGCCGGGTCGATGGCGCCACCGGCGTCATCGACGCGGCCCACGCAGCGGGCTTGCTGGTGCACACCTGGACCTTCCGCAACGATGCGTCGGGCTACGGATTCCGCAACCCGCAAGCCGAGATGGAGTACTACCTGCGCCTGGGTGTGGACGGTGTCTTCACCGACTTCCCCGACACCGGCGTGGCTGCGCTGGCTGCCATTCCCGAACCTGGCGCCCTGGCGCTGGCCTTGACGGCATTGCTGGCCGGCTTCGGGGCCCCGGCGTTGCGCCGCCGCAGCGCAGGCTGACAGCGCGCTCGTGCGGGCCAGCGCGCAACGCCGCGCTGGCGCGTTCAGGCACAGGTGGCGGCCATAATCCGCCGCCTGTGCCCGCCTCCACCCGTCCTCCACGCCCACCCCCTTCGGATCGCTCGGCCCCCCCGGCCAATCCGATCCCGCCCATCCACTACCCAGAGGCGCTGCCCGTCAGCGCCCGCCGCGACGAAATCGCACAGGCGATTGCGCAGCACGCGGTGGTCATCGTCTGCGGTGAAACCGGCTCGGGCAAGACCACCCAGCTGCCCAAGATCGTGCTCGAGCTCGGGCGCGGGCGGGGTGCGGGCGGCAAGGGCCTGATCGGCCATACGCAGCCGCGGCGCATCGCCGCCAGCAGCGTGGCCCAGCGCATCGCGCAAGAGCTCAACTCACCGCTGGGCGAAGTGGTGGGCTACAAGGTGCGCTTCAACGACCGCCTGCTGCCCGGTGCGTCGGTGAAGCTGATGACCGACGGCATCTTGCTGGCCGAAACCCAGACCGACCCGCTGCTCAGGGCCTATGACACGCTGATCATCGACGAGGCGCACGAGCGCAGCCTGAACATCGACTTCCTGCTGGGCTACCTGAAAGAGGTGCTGGCACGGAGGCCGGACTTCAAGCTCATCGTCACGTCGGCCACCATTGACGCCGACCGCTTTGCGCAGCACTTTGCCAGCAGCCGCGGGCCGGCGCCGGTGATCCAGGTGTCGGGTCGCCTGTTCCCGGTCGAACAGCGCTGGCGGCCTTTCGAAGAGCGGCGCGACTTCGACTTGAATGACGCCATCGCCGACGCGGTGGACGAACTCTGGCGCGAAGCTGGTTCGTCTGGCGGCGACATCCTGGTCTTCATGCCGGGTGAGCGCGAGATCCGCGAGGCCACGGACCATCTGCGCAAGCACCTGGCGCAGCAGCATGCCAAGCGCGGTGGCCCGCAGGCCGAGATCCTGCCGCTGTTTGCGCGCCTGTCGGCGGCCGAGCAGGACCGCGTATTTCAGATTGGCAACGGCCGGCGTATCGTGCTGGCCACCAACGTGGCCGAGACTTCGTTGACGGTGCCAGGCATCCGCTACGTCATCGACAGCGGGCTGGCGCGCGTGAAGCGCTACAGCTTCCGCAACAAGGTGGAGCAGCTGCAGGTCGAGGCCATCAGCCAGGCGGCGGCCAACCAGCGTGCCGGCCGCTGTGGCCGCGTGGCCAACGGCATCTGCATCCGGCTGTACGGCGAGGACGACTTCAACGGTCGGCCGCGTTTCACCGACCCCGAGATCATGCGTTCGTCGCTGGCTGGGGTGATCCTGCGCATGAAGTCGCTGCGGTTGGCGCAGATCGAGGACTTTCCGTTCCTTGAAGCACCGCCGCGCAAGGCCATTGCCGACGGCTACGCGCTGCTCGCCGAGCTGGGTGCGGTGGACGAAAACAACGAGCTCACGCCGATGGGGCAGGAGCTGGCGCATCTGCCGCTGGACCCGCGAGTGGTCCGCATGATCCTGGAAGCGCGGCAGCGCGAGGCGCTGAGCGAGGTGCTCATCATCGCCGCTGCGCTGTCGGGCCAGGACGTGCGCGACCGCCCACAAGAGCAGGCGCAGGCCGCCGACGAAAAGCACCGCCAGTTCGATGACGAAAAGTCGGAATTCCTGGGCACGCTGAAGCTGTGGAAGTGGATCGAACAGGGTCGTGGGCATGGTGACACGCTGGAGGCCAAAGCGGGGGCCCGGCCCGGGCCCGCTGCAGCGCAGCACGCCAGCCACAAACTCAGCCAGCGCCAGCAGGAGCAGCGCCTGCGCGAACACTTCATCAGCCCGCGCCGTGTGCGCGAATGGCGCGACATCTACAGCCAGCTGCACACGGTGGTGGCCGAACAGGGCTGGCGCATGAACACGCAGCCGGCCACCTATGAACAGCTGCACCTGTCACTGCTGGCGGGGCTGCTGGGCAACATCGGGTGCACGAACGACGACGAAGACTGGTACCTGGGTGCACGCGGCATCAAGTTCTGGCGCCACCCCGGTGCCAATCTGAGCAAGAAGCCGGGCCGCTGGCTGGTGGCGGCCGAACTGGTGGAAACCACGCGCCTGTTCGGTCGCGGCCTGGCCGCCATCGAGCCACAGTGGTTGCCGGCCATCGCAGGCCACCTGATCAAGAAGCAGCTGCTCGAACCGCACTGGGAAAAGAAGGCAGCCGAGGTGGTGGCGCTGGAACGCGCCACGCTGTATGGCATCGTCATCTACAACAACAGAAAAGTGAACTTCGGCAATGTCGACGCGGCGGCGGCGCGCGAGATCTTCATCCGCGAAGCCCTGGTGGCGGCGCCTGAAGACGGTGGCTGGGAAACGCGTCTGCCCTTCTTGTCGCACAACCGCAAGCTCATCCACCAGGTGCAGGAGCTGGAGCACAAGGCCCGCCGGCAGGACGTGCTGGTGGACGACGAGCTGATCCACGCCTTCTACGACCAGTTGCTACCGCCCGATGTGTGCAGCGGCGCCACGCTGGAGCGCTGGGTGCGTGAAGAGAGCCGGCGCCAGCCGCATCTGTTGCAGCTGACGCGTGAAGAGCTGATGCGGCACGAGGCTGCCGGCATCACCACCACCGCGTTCCCCAAGTCCTTGCGCCTGGGCGGCATCGATTGCAGCGTGAGCTACCTGCACGAGCCGGGTGACGCCAAGGACGGCGTCACCGCCACTGTGCCGATCTACGCGCTGAACCAGGTCAGCGTCGATCGCTGCGAGTGGCTGGTGCCCGGCATGCTGCAGGCCAAGGTGCTGGCGCTGTGCAAGACCTTGCACCAGCGCCCACGTTCGCGCCTGGTGCCGCTGCCCGACTTCTGCGCCGGGTTCTGCGCCAGCGTGCCGTTTGCCGATGGTGCATTGATGGACGTGCTGCTCAAGCAGGTGCGGGAACGCACGCAGCTGGCGGTGCAGCGCAACGACTTCAAGCTGGACCAGCTGCCGCCGCACCTGTTCATGAACTTTCGCGTCGTCGACGAACACGGCCGACAGCTCGGCACAGGGCGTGATCTGGCGGGACTGAAGGCCGAATTCGGTGTGCAGGCGCGTACCGCGTTCCAGGCCCTTGCGACGCTGAAGCTGCTCGGTGGTGCCGCGACGTCGTCGTCATCAGCAAGCACACCTGGGCCCACGCCCGAGGCCGTGGCAGCCGGCGCCGCAGTGGTGCCCATGGGCCCGTCACCGGTCGTGCCTCAGGGCGCCAGTGCGGGTTCCGGCGCCGGCCGCAGCGGCGGTGTGCAGGCGCAGGTGGTGCGGGCCGCGTCTTCACCGGGGCCCACTGCATTGGCCGGTGCCGTGGCCAAGACCTACACCGCCTGGACCTTCGGTGAACTGCCCGAGCTGATGGAGCTGCAGCGCGCCGGCCAGACGCTGGTGGGCTTTCCGGCGTTGGTGGACTGCGGTTCGCATGTGGAGATCGAAGTCTTCGACGAGCCCGATATGGCCGCCGCCAGGCACCGCGCTGGCCTGCGCCGGCTGGTGGCGCTGCAGCTGCGCGAGCCCTTGAAGTTCCTGGAGAAGAACATCCCGGATCTGCAGCGCATGGCGGGCTTCTTCATGCCGCTGGGCACGCTGGAGGAACTGCGAGCCCAGATCATCGACGTGGCCATGGACCGCGCCTTTCTGGCCGACCCGCTGCCCACCGACGAGGCCGCCTTCAAGCGCCGCGTGGAAGAGGGCCGGGCGCGGCTGAACCTGGTGGCGCAAGAGGTGGCGCGGCAGGCCTTGGCGGTGTTGATCGAGTTCGCCGCCGCCAGCCGAAAGCTGAAGGACAGCAAGCCGCCGCGTGACACGCAGGAAGACATCCAGGCGCAGTTGCAAAGACTGGTGGGCAAGAGGTTCCTGCTGCAAACACCCTGGGCCGCGTTGCAGCACTTTCCGCGTTATTTGAAGGCGGTGGTGATGCGGCTGGACAAGATGCGTGCCGACCCTGAACGCGACGCCACGCGCCTGGCCGAACTGCGGCCGCTGGAACAGCGCTGGCAGCGGCGGCTGCTGGAGCTGAAGGGCGCACAACACGGCCGCATGGACGAATACCGCTGGCTGCTGGAAGAGCTGCGGGTGAGCCTGTTTGCGCAGGAATTGCGCACGCCGCAGCCGGTGAGCGCCAAGCGCCTGGACAAGGCCTGGGCACAGATGCAGGGCTGAGAAGCCCCGTCCTGCATCCGTGGTAACCCTTTGACGTATCGCAAATGACAATGATTCGCAATTGCGATATAGTGGCGGCTGTCGACTTTCCATCCCTTGGCAACCACCGCTCGCAGGACCTCAACCATGAACCGCAACGCCCGCTTCCCCACCCGCAACATCGCCACCTTCGCCCTGGCCGCAGCCACTTTGATGGCGGCCGGTGTTGCGCAAGCGCAGGAGAAGGTGCTGAACCTGTACTCAGCGCGCCACTACCAGACCGACGAGGCGCTGTATGCCGACTTCACGAAGGCCACTGGGGTGCACATCAACCGCATCGAAGCCGATGACGCCGGCATCCTGGCCCGGCTCAAAGCCGAAGGCAGTGCCAGCCCTGCCGACGTGATCTTGCTGGTGGACGCGGCGCGCCTGTGGAGCGCCGAAAAAGACGGCCTGTTTCAACCGGTGAAGTCCACGCTGTTGAGCCAACGCATCCCTGCCGCGCTGCAGGGACCTGATGCCGGGCAGGGCGCTTCGTGGTATGGCATCAGCACCCGGGCACGCGTGATCGTGTACGACAAGAGCCGCTTCAAGCCGGTGGATGTCGACACCTACGAAAAGCTGGCCGCGCCGGCGCTGAAGGGGCAGTTCTGCGTGCGCAGCGGCTCGCACCCCTACAACCTGAGCCTGTTCGGGTCGATGCTGGAACGCAACGGTGCCGCCGCCACCGAGACCTGGCTCAAAGGCCTGGTGAACAACATGGCACGCTCGCCCAAGGGCGGCGACACCGATCAGATTCGCGCGGTCGCATCTGGCGAGTGTGGCGTGGCATTGACCAACACCTACTACTACGCCCGGCTGCTGAAGTCGGCCAACCCGGATGACAAGGCCGTGGTGGAAAAGGTCGGTGTGTTGTTCCCCAACCAGGCGGGCGCCGGTGCGCACGTGAACATCGCCGGTGCGGCCGTGGCCCGGTACGCCAAGAACCGAGACGCCGCGGTGCAGTTCCTGGAATACCTGACCAGCGACACGGCGCAGCGCTACTTTGCCGACGGCAACAACGAGTACCCGGTGGTGGCCAGCGCGCGCAGCGAAAACCCGGCCCTGGTGGCCATGGGCCGCTTCAAGGCCGAGACCGTGCCCGTGGCCAAGGTGGGCGCCGCCACGCCGCAGGTGCAGCAGATGCTGGACCGGGTGGGCTTCAAGTAGAGACCGTGCATCTGGCAGGGTAGTCTCCTGAGAGACCGCGCTGCAGGTGGCCCGCCCATCGGCGGCCCGCCGGGCAGACGCAGTGGCATCATGCACCCGGGGCCTTGATCGAGCCCAGGGAGCTGGCATGACGCTGAAACGGAGTGGTACGGCCTGGTTCATGGGGACGGCCTTGTGCCTGTCGGTGCCGGCGCTTTTGGCTCAAGCACCCAGCACCACGGTCACAAGCACAGGCCCGGCGGCGGCAACATCAGCGGCG
Organism: Rubrivivax sp.; assembly: GCA_031429255.1. Classification (GTDB taxonomy): domain Bacteria; phylum Pseudomonadota; class Gammaproteobacteria; order Burkholderiales; family Burkholderiaceae_C; genus Rubrivivax. The sequence goes on along the minus strand of JANOZF010000052.1, from coordinate 3,083 downwards.
TCAAACGCGCCCCTGGCTACCGCTGCTGCGCCCGCCCAGGTGCCTGTGCAGGCGTTTTTCAACCGGCCGAACATCGAGTCAGCCCGCCTGTCGCCTTCCGGCCGCTGGCTCGCTGTGAGCACGGCGGTGGGCTCGTCTCGCGTGGGCGTGGCGGTGTTCGATCTCGAGACCATGAAACCGCACGCGCTGGCGGCCCGTTTTGCCGACGCTGATATTGGCGATGTGCGCTGGGTGAACGACGAGACCCTCGTTTTCAGCATCCAGGACAACGAACGAGGCGGTGCTGACCAGCGCTTCTGGCCCGGTCTGTTCTCGGTCCGCCGCGATGGCCAGGGTGGCGTGCGGCAGCTGGTCAGCATCGACGGTGCGTTCTTCACCGCACCGCGGATGGCCGGGCGCGAACCCCTGGGCGTGAATCACGAATTGCTGCATGTGCCGGCCGGGGCCGGCAACGAGGTCATCGTCGGGGAACATGTAGCGCAGGGGCCGGGGCAAGAGTCGGTCGTCCATGCCAAGCGGCTGGACGTGAACACGGGCCGCACCAGCAACCTGTCGTCAGGCGTGCCGCCCCATGTGCGCAGGTGGATGTTCGACGCCCAGGGCCAGCCGCAGCTCGTCTACACACGAGCGGCCGGTCGCGGGGCCTACCACTGGCGCGACGCTGCCAGCGGCGGCTGGCGCGTGTTGAGCGAGTTCGAGCTCTACCGTGCTCCCTGGTCGCCACGTTTCGTCGATGGCAGCGGCGGCCTTTTCGTGTCGGTCTCGGGCGGCAGTGACGGCACCAGTGAACTGCGCCGCTTCGACTTTGCCACCGGCAGGCCCGAAGCCGCTTCGGTGGTCAGCACACCGGGTTTCGACTTCAACGGCAGCCTGGTCAGCGAAACCCCGGGCAGCCCCGCGCTGGGAGTTCGCGTCACCACCGACGCCGAGACCACCGTCTGGTTCGAGCCCCGGTTGCAGGCCTTGCAGCAAAAGGCCGACGAACGCCTGCCCGGACACATCAACCGCATCACTTGCCGGCGCTGCCTGAGCGACGACATCACCGCGCTGGTCTACAGCTGGTCGGATCGCGACCCCGGCCAGTACTTCATCTACCGCGGCAGCGACCAGAGCTGGCACAAGCTGGGCAACGCGCGCAACGGCATCGAGCCGCGCCTGATGGCCACCACCGACTTCGAGCGTGTGCGCATGCGCGATGGGCTGCAAACGCCAGTGTGGGTGACCAAGCCCATGGGCCCGTCTGCAGGTCCACGGCCGGCCGTGCTGCTGGTGCACGGCGGGCCCTGGGTGCGCGGGCGCAACTGGAACTGGAGCGCCGACGCGCAGTTTCTGGCGTCACGCGGCTACGTCGTGATCGAACCCGAATTCCGCGGCAGCACCGGCTATGGCCAGCGCCTGTACCGCGCGGGTTGGCGGCAGTGGGGCCAGGCCATGCAGGACGACCTGGCCGATGCGTTGGTCTGGGCCGTGGGCCAGGGGTGGGTGGACAAGGACCGCGTGTGCATTGCCGGCGCCAGCTACGGCGGCTACGCCACGCTGATGGGGCTGGTGCGCCACCCCGAACGCTACCGCTGCGGCGTGGCCTGGGTGGCGGTGACCGACCCGCGGTTGATGTTCAAGTGGACCTACATCAGCGACCAAAGCGACGACATCCGCGCGCACCATTACCCCACGCTGATCGGCGACCCGGTGAAGGACCTGGCCATGCTTGAAGCAGCCACCCCGGTGCTGCACGCGCAGCGCATCAAGGCGCCGGTGATGCTGGCCGTGGGCACTGAAGACCGCCGCGTACCGCTGGAGCATGGCCAGCGCATGCGCGCCGCGCTGACCGAAGCCGGCAACCCGCCTCTGTGGCTGGCCTACCCCGACGAAGGCCACGGTTTCTTCAAGGTCGAGAACCGTATCGACTTCATGCGCCAGATGGAAGGTTTTCTGGCGCTGCACCTGGCGCCGCGCTAACCCCTTCGAACCGCCCTTCAATCAGCCTCTCGATGGGGCCCTCGAGCGCGTTTTCGATCAGGCCTGCAGCAGCGTCAGCGCGCGGTCCATGCCGCCCGTGGTGATGGACAACATCGCCTGTTCCAGCACGGCCGGCTTGGGGTGATAGGCGATGGACAGGCCGGCCACCGACATCATCGGCAGGTCGTTGGCGCCGTCGCCCACCGCAATGGCCTGCGCCGGGCTGATGCCCATCAACTCGGCCACTTCCAGCAGCACGCGGCGCTTCTCGGCGCCGTCGACTACGTCGCCCCAGGGCCGCGGCACCAAGGCGCCGGTCAGGCATCCGTCCACCACGTCCAGCTGGTTGGCGCGCGCAAAATTCAACTGCAGCCGCTCTCGCACACGTTCACTGAAGAAGGTGAAACCGCCAGAGACCAGCAAGGTCTTCAATCCCGCCGCGTGGCAGGCCTGCACGAAGGCCTCGACGCCGGGGTTCAGGCGCAGGCGCTCGCGGTACACCTCCTCCAGCGCCGACAGCGGCACGCCGCGCAGCAGTGCCAGCCGCCGGTGCAGGCTCACGCGGTAGTCCACCAACTCGCCGCGCATCGCGGCTTCGGTGATGGCCGCCACCTCGGCCTTGCGGCCCACGGCGTCTGCAATTTCGTCGATGCACTCGATGTTGATCAGCGTCGAGTCCATGTCGAAGGCCACCAGCTTGTAGTCAGCCAGCTTCAGCGGCGGTGTGAAGCCGCGGATGAAGAGGCCGGGCTGAACTTCGTGGGCCATCGCCTCATGCGCCTTCATGGAATTTCCTTGACCGGCTGGCCCAGCGCGCGCAGCAGGTCACGCAGGTAGTGCGCACGGTCGGCGGCGCTGCTGATTTCGCGTTCGATGCGCAGCTTGTCATTGCCGGCCAGCTTGACCGAGCGGTTCTTCTGCACCAGCTCGATGATGCGGCGTGCGTCGATGGGTGCCTTGGGCTTGAAGGTGATGTTCATCAGCCTGGGTCCGGCATCGATCTTCATCACGCCATAGGGCTTGGCCAGCACGCGCAGGCGGTGCGTGTCGAACAGCGTCTGGCCCTGCGTGGGCAGCTTGCCGAAGCGGTCGGTGATTTCTTCCAGCAGCGTGTCGATCTGTTC
>JANOZF010000051.1:0-9640 GCA_031429255.1 Rubrivivax sp. | reverse complement strand
GAACAGCTCCACCGCCATCGGCTTGGGCGTGCCCGGCGGCGCCTGTTCCCACACGCGCACGGCGGTGCCGGCGCTGGACTGGTGCGCCACCATCGGGTGGCAGGTGTCGGTCTGGTTGTCGACCAGCATCTTCCAGTTGCAGCGGTGCAGGTAGCGCATCACGCCACCGGCCACTTCCAGCCGGCCGGCCGGTGCACGGTCGACCATGTTGTCCAGCGTGGACAGCGACTCGCCGAAGAAGTCCTCGAAGCCCATGCCCTGTGGGTTCAGGCGGCAGAAGACGAAGTCGCGGTAGACCCTGTGGGCACCCACCCGCGCCAGGCCGGGTTGCGCGCTGCTGTGCGCTTCGCACTGCTGCAGCGTGCCGGCGTCGTAGCCCTCGCGCAGCGGGATGTTGAGCAGGCTGCCGTCGGTGCGGTAGGTCCAGGCGTGGTAGGGGCAACGGAAGAAGCTGCCGGTGTGGCCGCTGCCTTCGGGCACCAGCTGCACACCCTTGTGCGCGCAGCGGTTGTGCAGCACGCGGATGCTGCCGTCGCCGTCACCCGCGGCATGGCGCACCATCACCACCGGCTGGTCGCCCACTGTGGTGGCGAAGAAGTCGCCCACCCGCGGCACCTGGCTGGCGTGGCCGACATAGACCCAGGTGTTGGCGAACAGGTGCTCCATCTCCAGCGCGAAGACCTCGTCGCTGATGTAGCAGTCGCGGTGCACCTCGGCGTCTCGCACCAGGGCCTGGATGGCCGGCGGGTTGTTTCGGTAGGCGGCGCTGGAGGAGTGGCTCATGCAGGGACTCCCTTCTTTGCCATGGCCGGCACGGCCTCAGCGGACGGGTCGACCGACCGCAGCGCCGCCGCCAGTGCATGGCCATGTTCGTCGGCCAGCGCGGCATCGCGCAGCCGGGCCACCGTGGGCGCATCGGCGCCGTGGGCCCACGCCTTGCGCAGCAGTTCATAGTTGCGCAGGCCGCGTTCGTGCGTGTCACCGTAACCCTTGACCAGCCGTTGGCAGCGCGTGATCTCGAGCGCCAACGCAGCATCCCCGGCGCGCAGGGCGGACTGGATGTCGGCCAGCCAGGCATCGATGCGCTGCTGCTCGGCGGCATGGCGCAAGGTGCTGCGGCGCCAGCGACGCAGGCCCGCCACCGAGCGCAGCAGCAGGAAGCCACGCAGCGAACTGGTTTGCACCACCCGGCCACGCGAACACAGGTGCTGCACCAGCCGGCGTGCCAGCGGTGACGCCAGCAGCCAGGGCCCCAGCCCGGCGGGCAGCGTTTCGGCCACTTCCTGCAGGCGGGGGTGCAGGTATTCGTTGATGGTCAGCACCTGCTGCACGCCCGCTTTCACCTCGCCCTGCACCCTTTCGAAGCGGGTGCCGCGGGTCTTCAGATCGGCCACGCGGATGGTGTCTTCATAGCTCATCCACAGCGCCAGGTGGCGGGCCAGATCCTGCATCAACCCGGGTGCCGATGGTGCGGGCACCGCCAGCAGGCGGTCGAGGTAATGCGCAGCGTAGGCGGCATCCTGAAAGTCCACCAGCCGCCGCAGCCCTTCGAGCACCAGCATCAGGGTCGGGCCGCTGTAGGCCTGCGCTGCGCGCTCGATCAGCGACTGCACGGCCGTATCGGGCGAGCTCGGCAGCGTGGCGGTTGCCGCGGATGCGGGCGTCGCACTGGGGGCCGGTTCGGCGGCCTGTGCGGCCCGTGCGGCCTGTTCAAAGGCCTGTTCAAAGGCCTGCAGGCTGGACTTCACGCCCACGCCACCACGCTCGATGGTGGCTTCGAATTGCGCCCTGGTGAAGGGCAGCACGCCAGCGCCCGCCAGCGCCCCGAAGAGCACCGCGCTGATCAGGCTGCCCGCCGCTTCGGCCGCCGCAGCCATGTCGTAGCCGACAAAACGCTGCGCTGCCGCCTGCACCCCCTGCAACAGCACCGCTGCGTCGGCGCGGCCGTCGCCGAGCGCGATCTTTTCGGCGATGGCATAGACACGGTGCGTGGATGCAATCAGCGTCGTGCGATCGGGCGTCACCAGCCCGCGCTGCACGGCACGGCCGGCTTCCATCAGTTCACTGGCCAGCACCACGTCCACGTCGCCCGGCAAGGGCATCAGCGCCAATACGGGCGGCTTGCCAGCGGCCTGCGCCGCGGCTTGCGGGAACAGCTCCACGTAGTAGATGGTGGCGCCGGTGCGCTGCGCCACGCCCGGCACCGACGTGGTCTGCGCGATGTGGCCGCTGTGTTCGCCCAGGTCGACGATCCAGTCGGCCAGCACGCCGCCCCCTTCGCCACCCATGGCGAGGATGGCCAGCTTGATGGGCTGCGGGCCGGTCATCGGGCGCCGGGTTTCAGAAGGCCCACCGCGCCCGGCGCGCGGCGCTGCGTTGCTGCAGGCGGCCGATGACGGCAGCGCGAAGCCGCGCCCGCAGGCGGTCCCAGGCCGTGGGGTTGCTGATGACCTGTGCCTTGTAGAACGATGGGCACAGCACGGCCGCGTGCGCCACCTCGCCGCACAGGCCACAGCCGACACACGAGTCGATGACCGCCGCCACCGGGTCGGTGCGCAAGGGGTCGGGATTGGGCTTGATGGTCAGCGACGGGCAGCCCGACAGGCGGATGCAGGAGTGGTCGCCGGTACAGGTGTCGGGATCGACACCGAAACGTTCGCGCACCTGGCGTTCACCGCGCGCCAGCGCGGCGCGCTGCAGTGGCTTTTCGCGCCGCTGCTTGTTCAGCATGCATTCGCTTTGCGCAATCAGCACCTTCGGGCCCTTCTCCGTCGTGGTCAGCGCGTCTTTCAGCGTGGCCATCATGGCCTTCAGGTCGTAGGTGTGGCGCACCGTGCGCACCCAGTCCACGCCCACGCCGCGCACCGCCTTCTCTATCGCATGGCCGGTGCTGCGCGTCGGGTTGGCGGCGGCCGACGACAGGATGTCCTGCCCGCCGGTGGCCGAGGTGTAGCTGTTGTCGACGATGACCGTGAGGTTGTCGGAACGGTTGAACACCGCGTTGGCGATGCCGCTGGTCAGCCCGTTGTGCCAGAAGCCGCCGTCGCCCATCACGCTGATGGCGCGTTTGTCGGCCTGCACGTTCAGTGCCGCCGCGCCGGCTGCACCCAGGCCGTAGCCCATCGTGGTGTTGCCCAGGTTGAAGGGTGGCAGGATGGAAAACAGGTGGCAGCCGATGTCGGCCGAGACATGGTGCGCACCCAGCTCGCGTTCGACCAGTTTCATCGCGGTGAAGATGGGGCGTTCGGGGCAGCCGGTGCAGAAGCCCGGCGGGCGGGCCTGCACTTGGATGGTGGCGGCGATGGCCGCCGCCGAGGCCGCGGCCGCGGCCGCGGGCGACGGCGCCTGTATCGGTGCCTGTATCGGTATCACCCTGCCCTGGCCCGGCGGAACCACGCCACCCAACAGACCATAGCGCTGCAAGAATCCTTTCGTGCCCGCCATGACCTCAGCCGCGGTGTACTCGCCACCCGGCAGCAGCAGGTCCTTGCCGTGCAGCGCCGTGTTGCAGCCCGCCGCGCGCAGCACCGCTGCGATGTTCTGCTCGATGTAGTTGGGCTGCCCTTCTTCCACCAGCAGCACCGCGCGTTTGCCCTCGCAAAAACGCAGCACCTCGGCGTCCACCACCGGATAGGCCACATTCATCACATACAGCGGCACCCGGCTGTTGCCATGCACATCGGCGACGCCCAGGCGTTCCAGCACGCGCGCCAGCGTGTTGTAGTTGCCGCCCTGCACGATGATGCCCAGGCCGGTTTCTGCGGCGCCGCCAGAGGCGTCGAAGAACTCGTTGAGGCCACGCTCCTGGATGAACTTCACCGCCGCCGGCCAGCGCTGCTGCAGCTTTTCCTTTTCGTGCAGATAACTGGCCGGCGGCAGCACGATGCGGCTGGTGTCGCGGCGCGGGTTTTCCATCGCCTCTTTCAGCGTGAAGCTCGGCCGCTGGTTGGCGCTGGCCGTGAACTGGCCATGCACGTGGCAGGCGCGGATGCGCAACTGCAGCATCACCGGCGTGTGGCTGGCTTCGCTGAGGTCGAAACCGTCTTTCACGGCCTGCACGATGCTCGGCAGGTTGGGGCGCGGGGCGTGCAGCCAGATCTGCGACTTCATGGCAAAGGCGTGGCTGCGCTCCTGCATGATGGAGCTGCCTTCACCGTAGTCTTCACCCACGATGACGAGTGCGCCCCCCATCACGCCGCCGCTGGCCAGGTTGGCCAGGGCGTCGCTGGCGACGTTGGTGCCCACCGTGCTCTTGAAGGTGGCGGCGCCGCGCAACGGGTAGTTCACACTGGCCGCCAGCGTGGCCGCTGCGGTGGCTTCGCTGGCGCTGTTCTCGAAGTGGATGCCGTGGTCGGCCAGGATGTCCTGCGCGTCGGCCAGCACGTCCATCAGGTGCGAGATGGGCGCGCCCTGATAACCAGCGACGTAAGAAACGCCCGACTCCAGCAGCGCCTTGGTGACGGCCAGGATGCCCTCGCCGCGGAACACCTCGCCCTGGCCCAGGCGCAGCTTCTTGACCTCTTCGACAAAGGAGCGTTCAGCCATGGGTGTGTGGGAGCAGCGCAGCGCTGCAGCCGCCGGGCATCATGTTGATTCTCCAGATTACTTGAAAATGGAAGTATTTATTCTCAGGCCTGTCCCCAGCTTCGACAAGTGGGCGGGCGGCCGCACAATGGCACCACATGGCCAGCAAAGCCGACCCGCCCGACGTGCCCTTCGTGGACGACTACCTGCCTGCGCTGCTGGGGCAGGCCAGCCACCTCATCCAGTCCGAGTTTCACCGCGTCGTCAAGGCCAAGGGTCTGTCGGTGGCCGAATGGCGCGTGCTGGCCACGCTGGCATCGGGCCTGCCCATGACCACCGGCAAGCTGGCCGAGGTCTCGCTGACCAAGGGGCCCACCGCCACCCGCATGCTCGACCGCATGCAGGCCCGCGGCCAGGTCGAACGGCTGGCGCACGACGGCGACCGCCGCGTCACGCTGGTGCGCATCACCGCAGAGGGCCGGCGCAAGGTGTCGCGGCTGATGGCGCTGGCGCAGGAGCATGAAAAACGCGTGCTGGAACCGCTGGGCGTGCAGCGCGCCGCGGCGCTGAAGGCCACGCTGCGCCGCATCATCGATCTGCACCCGCCCGGCGACAACCCTTCCGCCTGAAGCCTGAACCCTGCAGGCAAGCTGGCAGAAATTATTTGACAACGGAAATATTGATTCTTAAAGTGACCCGGACACCGGGACCCGATCACCCCCGAACCTTCCACCAGGAGACTGCCGCCATGAACGCTTCGTCCCTCACCCGCCGCGCCGCCGGCCTGTTCACGCTGGCCTTGGCCACGCTGCCCGCGCTGGCGCAGGAAGTGACGCTGAAGGCAGTCAACGCCTTTCAGGAAGGCACCTACTACGCACGCAACTTCGAGCGCTTCGTGAAGAAGGTGAACGACGAAGGCAAGGGCATCGTGCAGATCAACTACCTGGGCGGGCCAAAGGCCATCCCCACGATGGAGCAGGGCGCGGCGCTGCGCAACGGTGTGGTCGACCTGTCCAACACCACCACCTCGTTCGTGGCCGGCGTGTCGCCGGAAAGCCTGGCGGTGAACTACGCCACCGTGCCCTGGGCCGAGATGCGCAAGAACGGCACTGTCGACTTCCTGAACAAGCTGATGATGGAAAAGGGCCTGTACTACTACGCCCGCACCGGCGACGGCGTGCCTTATCACATCTACCTGAACAAGAAGATCGACAAGGCCGACCTGTCGGGCTTGAAGATCCGCATCGCGCCCATCTACCGCGAGTTCTTCACACGTCTGGGCGCCAGCGTGATGCAGGTGGCACCGGGCGAGGTGTTCACCGCGCTCGACCGTGGCGTGGTGGACGGCTATGGCTGGCCGCTGATCGGCATCTTCGATCTGGGCTGGCACGAGAAGACCAAGTTCCGCGTCGACCCGGGTTTCTACAACCTGGAACTGGGCGTCATCTTCAGCGCCAAGACCTGGAATGCGCTGACCGCAGCGCAGCGCGACTTCCTGAACAAGCAGGTGGCGGCGATCGAAAGCCCCAACATCGAGGCCTCGGCCAAGGACGGCGCCGCCGACATCAAGCGCCAGGCCGAAGCCGGCATCCAGACCATCAAGCTGCCCGATGCCGAAGCCCGGAAGATGCTGGCGCTGGCGCAAGAAGCAGGCTGGGCCGGCATCCTGGCCACCAGCCCGCAGCATGGCGCGCAGCTGCGCAAGCTGATGGCACCCTGAATGGTCCTGCTCCCGCTCCCTTCAAGGGAGAGGGTTGGGGTGAGGGTGCAAACGTGGAATGGTCCGCTTGCTGATGGGCTACTTCTGCACCCTCACCCCCGCCCTCTCCCTGCGAGGGAGAGGGAGCAACAGCCAGCAGCCAGATGCCCCACTTCCACGCCGCCCTGATGCGCGCCTGCGGCTATATGGCCGCAGCCGTCATCGCCGCCATCACGCTGCTGGTCTGCTACGACGTGGTGGGCCGCAACATCGGCCTGCCCACGCTGCCCTGGATCAACGAGATCACCGAGTACGCGCTGCCCATCGCCACGCTGGCCGCCGCACCGTGGCTGATGTGGCGCAACCAGCATGTGCGGCTTGATCTGCTGGGCGCGGTGCTGTCGCGCGATGCACAGCGCGTTGCCGACCGTGTGGCGTCGGCACTGGGCCTGGTGGTGAGCCTGCTGATGTGCTGGTACGGGTTGCGCATGCTGCTGGACAGCCGCAGCGCCGGCAGCCTGGTGATGAAGGCACTGGTCTTTCCGGAGTGGTGGCTGTTCGTGCCGGTGCCGATCGGCTTTGCGCTGCTGGCGCTGGAATGCGGACGGCGCATGCTCAAACCCAGCGGCCTGACTGAAAACGCGGGCGGCCACTGATGCTGTGGTGGCAAAGCCTGTTGATGCTGTTCGGTGTGCTCACCACGCTGCTGTTGGTGGGCCTGCCGGCGGGCTTTGCCTTCCTCGCCATCAACCTGGTCGGCGCCGTCGTCTACCTGGGCGGCGAAGCCGGGCTGATGCAGGTGGTGCGCAACAGCGTGGCCTCGGTCACCAACTTCTCGCTCACGCCGATACCGTTTTTCATCCTGATGGGCGAGGTGCTGTTCCACACCGGCCTGGCCATGCGCGCCATCGACAGCTTCGACAAGGCCATCCGCGGCGTGCCCGCGCGCCTGAGCGTGGTGGCCGTCGTCGCGGGCACGGTGTTCAGCGCCATCTCGGGCAGCACCATCGCCACCACGGCACTGCTGGGCAGCCTGCTGCTGCCCGAGATGCTCAAGCGCGGCTACCACCCGCGCATGGCGATGGGGCCCATCATGGCCATCGGCGGCGTGGACATGCTGATACCGCCCTCGGCGCTGACCGTGCTGCTGGGCAGCCTGGCCAACATCTCCATCTCGGGCCTGCTGATCGCCGGCGTGGTGCCGGGTTTCGTGATGGCGGCGATGTTTCTCGTCTACATCATCTTCACGGCCTGGCGCCACCCGCAGCTGGCACCACCTTCTGAACCCGAACCCACGCACGGCTGGGCGCGCTGGGGCCCGCTGCTGGTGAACGTGACGCCGCTGGTGATGATCTTTGCACTGGTGATCGTGGCCATGTCGGCCGGCTGGGCCACGCCGACCGAATCGGCGGCGCTGGGCGCGCTGGTCACCATCATCGTGTGCCTGCTGTACCGCTCGCTCACCGTGGTGGCGTTGGGCCAGGCGCTGATGGGCACCGCCGCCATCACCGGCGTCATCCTCTTCATCATCATCGGCGCCACCACGTTTTCGCAGATCCTGGCCTTCTCGGGCGCCACCAACGGGTTGGTGGGGCTGGTGAAGGAAGCGTCGCTGTCGCCATGGATGGTGATGGCCGCGATGATCCTGATGCTGCTGGTGCTGGGCTGCTTCGTCGACCAGGTGAGCATGATGCTGATCACGCTGCCGTTCTTCATGCCCTTGGTGCTGCACTTCGGTTGGGACCCGCTGTGGTTTGGCGTCATCTACCTGATCTGCATGCAACTGGGCCTGCTGACGCCGCCTTTCGGCATGCTGCTGTTCACCATGCGCAGCGTGGCACCGTCGTCCATACCCACGAGCGAAATCTTTGCCGCGGTGACGCCCTACGTGGTGATGGGCGTGCTGATGGTGGTGCTGGTGCTGCTGGTGCCGGGACTGGCCACCGGGCTGCCGGCGCTGTTGCTGGGCAAGTAGGGCCATAGACGATGGGTGCACTGCGCCACCGTCTGAGCTGGACCGCGGATGGCGCCTTGCACGACGGCCCGCGCCGCTACCTGATGATGCGCACCGACGTGCTGATGGGCACCTTGCTGCGCCTGCCACCTGCGGCCCAGGCCGACTGGCTGCAGGCCTGGGCTGCATCCACACAGCAGCACGGAGCCGCCAGCCTGCAGGCCTATGCAGCGATGCCCGGTGGCGATGTGGGCACGTTGGCCGACAGCACGGTGCAGGCCGCGGCCGACCTGGGCTGGGGCCGCTGGACCATCGAGCCGCTGGGCAACGGGCTGCAGCTGCAGGTGCACGGCAGCCCCTTCGTGCAGGGTTGGCGCGCTGCGCAGGCCAGCTCGCCGGTCGGCGCCCAGGCCACGTTGCGGTGCGCGCCACCCTGTTCACCGTTGTGTGCACCGATCAGCGGTCTGTTCACCGCGTTGGCCGGCATGCTGCTGCAAGGCCCCGTGCAGGTGACCGAAACCGGCTGCTCGGGGGTGCAGGGCGCGCCGCACGATGCCTGCACCTTCTCGGCCCTTCGCGTACAGCCATGAACGCTGAAGCCGTGCTGGACACCGCGACCCTGGTGCAGCCGCACCAGGTGCACCGCGACATCTACACCAGCCCTGCCCTGTTCGACATCGAGCGCCAACGCCTGTGGGCCCGCTCCTGGCTGTTTGCCGGCCACGACAGCCAGGTGCCGCAGGCCGGCGACTACATCACCACCGAACTGAACGGCCAACCGCTGTTGATGCTGCGCCGCGAGGACGGCGGCATCGCGCTGCTGCACAACCGCTGCGCGCACAAGGGCGCACCGCTGGCCACGGCGCCTAGCGGACATGCCGGGCGCTTCCTTCGCTGCGCGTACCACGGCTGGAGCTACCGGCTGGACGGCAGTCTGCTGGGCGTGCCCCTGAAGACCGGATACGACGACGCCCTGTTCGGCAGTTGCCCGGCGGCAGCGGGCCTCACGCCCTATGGCGAAGTGGCCGTGCACCGCGGCTTCGTGTTTGCACGCCAACGCAGCACGGGGCTGTCGTTCGAAGCCAGCATGGGCGAACTGCTGCAGGCGCTGGACCTGCTGGCCGACCGTTCACCCCAAGGCCGGCTGCGCGTGGCTGGCGGCGTGTTGCGCACGCGCTTTCGCGCCAACTGGAAGATCTATCTCGAAAACGTGAACGACGCCTTCCACCCGGTCACCACACATGCATCGGTCACGCAGGCGGCGCAAGCGGTGTGGGGCACGCCACCCGAGGCCACGGCCGTGCCGTTGGCGATGAAACAGCTGCTGCCCTTTGCATCGGGCTACGGCTTCTTCGAGCAGATGGGTGCACGGGTGCTGCCTCGAGGCCACAGCGTGCTGGGCACGCAGGCCAGCCTGCACAGCAGCTACAGCGCGCTGGGCGACTACGCGCAGGTGCTGCAGG
>JANOZF010000050.1:0-14203 GCA_031429255.1 Rubrivivax sp. | reverse complement strand
GACGCGATGACGCAGTACACGATGGTGCTGATGGCGCCCACGCTGATCACGCTGCTCACCGGCATCGGCGGGCGCACGCCGCCCATGTTCAACATCACCATCTCCAACGTGCCCGGGCCCGACAAGGCGCTGTACTTCCGCGGCGCCGAACTGCTGGCCATCTACCCAGCTTCCATCGTCACGCACGGGCAGGCGCTGAACATCACCTGCGAAAGCTACAACGGACAGATGAATTTCGGCTTCACGGCCTGCCACACCTCGGTGCCCAGCACGCAGAAGCTGGCCGTCTATGCACTGCAGGCGCTGCAGGAACTGCAAGACAGCCTGGGCATCCACCAGCCCAGGCAGGCGCTGGGCAAGCCTGCGGCCAAACGCGTGGCGGCCCGGCCCGTGCAGGCGCGGCCTGCGGCGGCCAGACCGGTGCCCGCGAAGAAGGCCGCGCCACGGCGCAAGCGGGCCACCCAGCCATAAGGCCACCGGTGGTTGCGAGCGCCTCCACGAGCCAAGTCCGGCGCACGATAATCGCGGCCTGTCTGGGCTGGTTGTTCAGCGCTGTAGACATCGTTCTGCTCGTGCTGTACCAGCGCCCGGTGGCCGAGGCCCTGGGCGTGAACGTGCAGGACATCCGCTTGACCATCGGCGTGGGCCTGCTTGGCAGTGCGGTGGGCGGCATCGCGTTGGCGCAACTGGGTGACCGGTTTGGGCGCGTGCGTGCGCTGGGCTGGTGCGTGGTGCTGTATTCCGTGGCCACCGCCGGCATGGGCCTGGCTCGCAACGTGCACGAGCTGATGGCCTGGCGCTTCATCAGCGGCATCGGCACAGGCGCGGAGTGGTCGATCGGCTTCGCGCTGATCAGTGAAGTACGTGGTGCGGCCGGCCGCGGGCGCGTTGGCGGGCTGGTGGCCGGGATGTTCAATCTCGGCACCTTCATCGCGATCGGCCTTTTCCAGTCCTCGCTCGGCTGGCGATGGTCGTTCGGCGTGATGGTGCTGCCGGCCCTGCTGGTGCTGTGGCTGCGCCTGTCGGTGCCCGAGTCGCCGCTGTGGACCGCGTGGCAGCAGGCGCGCGCGCGCGGCCACGTCGACCCCGGCCTGGAGGCGCAGGCCCGGCTGGTGCCACTGGCAGCGCTGCTGCGCGGGCGGCTGCGATGGCTGACACTGAAGACGACACTGATCTTCGTATTGATGAACTTCGCCTTCTATTCGTTCTCGACAGCGTTCATCAACTACCTGCAGGACGACGTTGCCCGCGGCGGCCTGGGACTGGACGCCAAGGCCCAGTTTCCGTTCCAGCTGGCGCTGAACCTGGGTGCACTGGCCAGTGTGATCACGGCCGGCATGGCCAGCGACCACATCGGACGGCGCGCGGCCTTTTCACTCTTCTGCTTGATCGGTGGTGTCGGTTCGGCGTGGCTATACGTGGCGATGCGCGGCGCCACCGGCGCGTCGCCGCAGCTGCTGCTGGCGTTCACGGTGGTGGTGGTGGGCTATGGCATCAATGGCGTCGTCGGCACGCTGCTGGCCGAGCTGTTTCCGACCCACGTGCGCGCCACAGGTCCTGGCTTCTGCCAGAACCTGGGCAAGGGCATCGGCGGCATGGCCGGCCCACCGACGGTGGGAGCGCTGGCCCATTCAGCGGGCTATGCCAGCGCACTGGCACTGCCCGGCGCGATCGTGCTGGTGCTGGCCGCCCTGATCTGGCTGCTGCCACGTGTGGACGGGCGCGAATTGCACGCCGTGGAGGACGAGCGCTACCTTGACGGCGCCTGAACGCGGCGCGCCGGTGCGGCTCAGCCCCGTGCGTAAAAGTACGCTCTTGCCTTCGTCAAGCGTCAGCGTCGGCGGACCTTTACCTCCCGACTCAGCCCGATCGCGTGAAATCGCGCCCGGGCCTTCGTCCAGCGTAAAGGTCCTTCCGGACCTTTACGTCCCGACTCAGCTCCAGAACAGCACGCGCTCGTGCGCCTTGTCCAATGCCAGGAAACCGCCCATCGTGATGCGGGAACGCGGGCCCACGATGCGCTCGACACGGTGCAGGCAGCGCCCGGCAGCGAGCAGGAACAAGTCACCCGCTTGCGTGCGGAAGATGCCGCGCTCGTAGCGCTGCTCGATCACCGGCAAGTCGAAGGCAAAGCCGTTGGCCAGGCGCGGCAGATCGGTGGCATCTGACGTGGCGCCGTAGACCACCAGTTCACCGCCAGCCAGAGGAGTCCGCAAGGTGGCCACGAAGCTCACCAGCGTGGTGGTGTCGATGTGGTGCCCAAGCTCGCGATACAGGTCCAGGCCGTAGTGCATGTCATGGTGCACGCTGATCTGCGTGCCCTCCACCAGCCGGCGGATGGTGAAGGGCACGAAGCGGCGCCCATCGTCAGAACGCGCCACGTCCACCGGACGCCCGCCTGCATAGCGGCTCAACACGGCCCGGATGGTCCTCTCGGCGTCGAATCCGGGCCTGAACACGGCTTCCGTATCGGCTGCGTGTGCCGCAGAACTTGCCAGGTAGTCTTTCAGCGGCACGCCCCGCGGCGCGCTGAACGTGGGCGTCGCCGGTGCATCGGTGCCCAGCAAGCGCACGTCATCGAGCGGCGCCGCCACGTTGGGGCGCACCCAATCGGGGCCTGGCCGGTCGCTGTCGAGTGCTTCACCAGCTTGCGAAAGCGTGGCTGCGTCAAACGCGCCGCGCGCGACGATGACATCGAGCCGTCCGGCATAGATCTCAGCGACCCCATCGGTGAGCGTGTGCACGTCGCCGGAACTGACTTCGGCGGAGAACACAGGTCGCCGTGCGACGGCGCTGAAGGGGGTTGTGGGTGGCATGGTGAAAGTCCCTGGGGCTTTGTTTCTCGCTGCAGCAGCAATGGTCGCACGACAGCCCGGGCGGATTTTCAGACCCAGTGCAACACCTTCGACGGAAGGGCGGCGGGTTGGCAGACTTGCAGTTTTCTCTTCCGGCAATAAGGAGTTTGCAGCATGGAGGGCCACAAACTCACCGCGCAGGGACGGTATCTGATCCTGCATCACAAGTCCAATGGGCACAGCTTGAGGAAGATCGGCGAGGTGCTGAACAGGCCTTCGTCGGCGATCAGTCAAGAGCTCATGCGCCATGTGTCCGGGGACGGAAGGTACCGGCCGGACAAGGCGACCGCCACGCCAGCACGCGAGTTCGACGCAGCCGAAGGAGATCGCACTTTGGAGCGGCCGATGTCGATCTGGTGCGCAGCTTGGTCAAGCGCAAGTGGAGTCCTGAGCAGGTCAGCAGGCGGCTGCGCAAGCCTGGCAGGCTGAACACAGTGACCACGACCATCTATCGGATGCTGATCAGGGAGCGAGTGCCAGGAAGCAGCGCCTGGCTTGCGCTCAGACAGGTGTGACACCGCTGTCGCAAGGGCTTCCGGGTTGTGGATCGCCGAGGGAGGATGCAAGGCAAGAGGCCGCTTGATGCGCAGCGGCGTCGCGCAACTGGCTGCTGACCGATACCTGACACAACAGGAGTGGTTCTGGCCAGCAAGACCGCCCACGCGCACACTTGCGCCTTCAATGGCCACTTGCGCGCGCGCCGCGCCCAGGAGTTGGAGTTGCCCATGGGCGATGTCACGGCCTTGCTCGAATCCGCGCGACAGGGTGAACCGCTGGCCGTCGGACACCTCTTCGAGCTGCTCTACCCCGAGCTCAAGCGTGCGGCGCATGCCCGGCTTCATCATCGTGACGACCGCCTGATGATGGAAACCGGCGTTCTGGTGCATGAGGCCTACTTGCGGCTGCTGGGTGCGGGCCGGCTCGAAGCCACCGGCCGCGGCCAGTTTCTGGCCTATGCGGCCCGCGTGATGCGATCGGTGGTGGTGGACGTGGTGCGCGAACAGCAGGCGGCGCGTCGCGGCGGCGGGCCGTTGCGCCAGTTGACGCTGAACACCGCCGCGTTGAACGATGCGCTGCCGCAAGGCGAAGCTGAAGTCCTGCAAGTCCACGACGCGCTGGCCGATCTGGCCATGATCGACGCCCGTCTGGTGCAGGTGGTCGAGATGCGCTACTTCGTCGGGCTGGGCAACCAGGAAATTGCCGACTGCCTGGGCCTGACCAGCCGAACGGTGGAACGAGACTGGCAGAAGGCCCGCAGCTTTCTCTACAACCAGTTGCGTGCCGGGTGACAGCCCATGGGCCGATCCATCGCAATGCAGGATTGGCCTCGGCTGCTGGCCCTGGTCGACCTGTCGCTGGACGTGCCAGCGCCCCAGCGCCCAGGCTGGCTGCGCCGGCTGAAGCTGCCGCTGCCGCTGGAGCAGGCATTGCATGAGCTGCTGAACCAGCGACGCCGCCTCGAACGCACCGATTTCATGGCCGCATTGCCGGCGCTGGTCTGCCCGGGTCCTGCAGAGGAGGGCCGGCCGGACGCCTTCGATGTCGGCGCCCGGATCGGGCCCTGGCGCCTCTTGCGGCCCCTGGGGCAAGGCGGCATGAGCGTGGTCTGGCTGGCCGAGCGCAGTGACGGTCTGATGCGCTGCCCAGTGGCCGTAAAACTGCCCCACACCGGGCCTGGGCAAGAGCTGCTGTCGCGGCGGCTGCTGCGCGAGAGTCGCATTCTGGGCGTGCTGGAACACGTGAACATCGCCCGCCTGATCGACGTGGGGGTGGCAGATTGCCGCACGCCCTACCTGGCCATGGAATATGTGCAGGGCGAAAGCCTGCTGGTCTACGCCGATCGACACCGCCTCGACTTGGCGCGGCGGCTGATCCTGTTCGATCAGGTGTTGGGCGCGGTGCAGCACGCGCACGACCAGAACGTGCTGCACCGCGACCTGAAGCCTGACAACGTGCTGGTCAGCTCATCCGGCAACGTCAAGCTGCTGGATTTCGGCATCGCCACCGTGCTGGCCTGCTGCGCGGGCGATGACGGCGGTGTTGCGATCAGTCGACTCTCCGACACCACTTGCGCAGCAGGCCACCGATTGACACCCTGTTATGCCAGCCCAGAACAGTGGCAGAGCCTGCCGCTGGGGCCTGCAAGCGACGTCTATGCACTGGGTGTGATCCTGCTCGAACTGCTGTGCGGCCAGCGACCCCATGGCCAGGCCATATCCAGTGCCGCCAGACTGGAACAGGCTGTGCTGCACCAAGATCCTGAGGCGCCCAGTCGGCGCGTGATCACGCCCGCCGCAGCGCTGGCGCGGGACACCACGCCACGCGCGCTGGCTGCCGCACTGCGGGGCCCGCTGGACGCCATCGTGCTGAGGGCACTGGCGCGCGACCTGCGCAATCGATACACCACGGTGTCCTTGCTGCGCGACGACCTCGAGTGCTGGCGGCAGTGCCGCCCAGCGCGCCTGTGCACGCCGTTCGCCGGCAGCCGGTTTGGCCGGCTTGTGGGTCGACACCGCGCGAGCTTGGGTCTGGCCGCTGCAGCGGGCGCGACGCTGCTGGCCATGGCGGCGTTCATGTGCTAGGAGCGTGGGCAGGACACCTTCCTGGCATTGGGCGGCGACTTTCTGGCCGGCGCCGTTAGGGTGGCGAACTTGCTGCGTCATCAGGAATCCTTAGGCGGCAATGCTCAGGCTGGCGCGATGCTTGAAGCCGCGCCCGGCCCGGCCTTCGCAGTCCCAGAGTACGAGGTCTCGCGCCAGCACTTCGTAGGCAAGGCCAGCGCCATCTGCCCTTGCCCGAAGAGATGCTGCTAGGAGCCTGTCGGACTTGGGGATCGTCGGCTGCAATTTGGCCGCAGCGGCCCATTTTTCACCGGCTTTTTGTCCCATAGCTACGGCTATGGGCCTGCAAACCCGGCAAAAACTGTCCCCGCTGGGGCCAAATTTCGCTTCGACGCCCCAAGTCCGACAGGCTCCTAGACCGCCGGCCCGAGTCCATCCCAAGACTAGAAGCGCTCACGGTGGTCCATGCTGGCGCAGCGCTGGACCGCATGGCAGTCGCCGGGACGCTGCCGCGGGCCCAAGAAGAAGTACCAAGCCGATGTCGGAATCCGACCTGCGAATCCGTCTACCCCAGCGTCCCGATCGACAGCGCTCAGCCGTTGAGGTCGGTGGCCAAGCGCCGCCGGCGCGCCCTGCCGGGCCGCCACCGTAACAACCCTCGTCCCACCCGGAGAACCACCTATGAATGCGACCCAGAACGTCCGATCCAGCCTGAGCCGCGCACCGTGGCGGCGTTGCCCAATCGCCTGCGCGCCGGCGCTGCTGGCGCTGGCCCTCCCGCCGGCCCAGGCGCAGTTGATCGACGGCGGCTTCGACATCAACCCCTTGACTACCATCGCAGCTGTCATCAACACGCCGAATCCGATGCTGTTCGGCGTCTGGGGCCAGGAGAGTGCCACCCGTGTCGGTGTCGTGGGGCCGGTGTCGCCGCTGTCGCCGCCGATGATGCTCAGCACCACCTTCACTGGCGGTGTGGCCAGCCAGACCGTGCAGGCCATCAATGTGCTGCCGTTTGCCGCGATGATCGCATCGGGAGCCAATTTCACGCTCTCGGCCAATTACAACGCGCTCACCCAGGGGCCGATTGGCGGCATCATCATGCAGTTTTTCGCCAGCAACACCTTCGCCTCGCAGATCGGGTTGCCGGTGCTGAACAGCATCGCGGTTGATGGCAACCCGGCCTCGTGGCAAAACCTGTCCATCACCGGGCTGATCCCGGTGGGCACGCAGTCGATGATGGCGCAGGTGCTGTACTCGAACGCGTCGCTGTTGACCGCGGCCGGCACCACGCAGCCCGGCTATGTCGACAGCGTCGAATTCAGGATCACGCCGGTGCCCGAACCCAGCGCTTGGTTGCTGTTGTTGGCCGGAGGCACGCTGATCGGCTGGCGCGTGCGCCGCAAGGCCTGACCGCGCGCATTGGGGCAACGGAGGGCAGCTTGGCGCCACTGCTCGATGTCGCGGCTGGCTTGCCAGGCCAGTGGAGCCCCAGCACGGCCACGCGGGGGTCGCACAAGGCCAGCATCACCTGCCAGCATCCGCTGCCAGCAAGCGCGCTGGGCCTCCAGATCCTGCCCGTCGCTGGCCAGCCAGCCGGCCCCGTCTCGCCCATCACCAGCACCTGCTGCAGACCCGTGCGCGCCGGCTCAGACTGCCCCAACGCCAGGTCGTGCGCGCTGCGCAGCGCCAACGCGGCCATGGCCTGCGGCGAACGCGGCAGCGGGCGCTGCAACCACTGCCAGGTGTCGTCGAAGGCCTGCCATTCAACGCGCGCGTCGTCAGCCATGGAGCGCCTGAAACATGCCAGTCAGCGGTGCCGCGGCAGCCACGCTGGTGTTGGGGGAAGGGGTGATGTTGCACATCCCCTATGCTGCGCCGCTCAACCCCCAAGGAGCCCCAATGGATCTGGACAGCAAAGGCCTTGCCACCCGCCGTGCCGTGCTGGGCGACGCCTACGTCGACGGTGCGCTCGCCAAGGCCACCCCTTTCACCGAGCCGCTACAGGAACTGGTGACGCGCCACGCCTGGGGCAACACCTGGCAGCGCAAGAACATCGACCTGCGCACGCGCAGCATCGTCACGGTGTCGATGCTGGTGGCGCTGGGCCGCATGCACGAACTGAAGATCCACGTGCGCGGCGCGCTGAACAACGGCGTGACGAAGGAAGAACTGCAAGAAATCTTCCTGCATGCCAGCGTGTACTGCGGCTTCCCGGCCGCGGTGGATGCCTTCCGCACGGCGGCAGAGGTCATCGACGCGGCGTGAGAACGGGCCCGCCGGGGCTGGCTTGAACCTCAACCGGGTTGGCCGCGCGCCCACCGCGGTTCTCTGTCTGGGCTGCACTCCAGCCTGCGAAGGCAACCGCCCAGGGACGGTTGTAGAACGTCTATCACTTGCCTGACAGCGGTGTCGTTGCACTCCAAGGCACCGGGCGATTCATCGTCAGGCCTGTGCGTGATGCGCAGCGCGCTGTCTCAGGTCGACGCCCCGGCCTGGATCGGCCCACGCTGCGGGCCCAAAAGCCCCTGCCCCGCCAGAACTGCAGGGTCGGGCATGCCTGCCGGGCCGTCATTTATCAACCGATCAATGATGTAAACCCGAGGTTGACGCTGCCTTTCATAGTCCCTACCGTTATCGGGCGATAAACAAGAAGCAACAACCCGGAGACCAGCATGACGGTGACCCTGAACCTGAACGGCAGCACGCGCACCAGTGCGGCGGCTGCCGACACGCCCTTGCTTTATGTCTTGCGCAACGACCTGGGCATCAACAGCGCCAAGTACGGTTGCGGCACGGGCCAGTGCGGTGCCTGCACGGTGCTGGTCGACGGCAAGGCCGTGCGATCCTGCGTCTACCCGGCGGCGGCTGCCGCACAAGGCAAGGTCACCACGCTGGAAGGCCTGGGTTCGGTCGACAAGATGCACGTTCTGCAGCGCGCTTTTGTGGACGAGCAGGCGGCGCAGTGCGGCTATTGCATCTCCGGCATGATCATGTCGGCCAAGGCGCTGCTGGACCAGGTGCGCAACCCGACGGAGGCGCAGGTTCGTGAGGCTTTGGCGGGCCACCTGTGCCGTTGCGGCACCCACAGCCGCATCATCCGCGCGATTCAGCGCGCAGCGAAGGAGCTGGCATGAGCCCGCTCGGCCGCCCGAAGGGCGAATTCCGCAGTGCGCAGCACGAAGGCACCCCAATGAGCGCCGCTGTGTACGCCCGCACCAGCCGGCGCGGCTTCATCAAGACCTCTGCACTGACGGTGGTCTTCAGCCTGGGCGCCGGGCCGCTGGTGACGTCGCCCACCCAGGCGCAAAGCCCGACCCCGGCACCGGCGCGGCCGGTGCTGCCCGGCAGCCTGAATGGCAACCGCATGCTCGACGGCTGGCTGCGCATCAACGCGAGCGGCACCGTCACGGTGTTCACCGGCAAGGTGG
Organism: Rubrivivax sp.; assembly: GCA_031429255.1. Lineage (GTDB taxonomy): Bacteria > Pseudomonadota > Gammaproteobacteria > Burkholderiales > Burkholderiaceae_C > Rubrivivax. The sequence continues at coordinate 5,359 of JANOZF010000050.1, read as the reverse complement.
AACTGGGCCAGGGCATCCTGACCGCGCTGTCGCAAATCGTCGCCGATGAGTTGGACGTCGACCTCCAGCGCCTGGAGGTGATTTCGGGCCACACCGCGATGACGCCCAACGAAGGCGTCACCGCCGGCAGCCTTTCCGTGCAGGACAGTGGCACCGCGTTGATGTATGCCTGCGCCGAGGCGCGCGGCCTCTTGCTGCAGGCCGCTGCGGCGCGGCTGGACGTGCCGATGGCGGAGCTGCGTGTCAACGACGGCACCGTCCAGTCACCCAAGGGATCGCTGACCTACTGGCAGCTCACCGACCAGGCCCTGCTGAAGCGCGAAGCCCGTGCCCAGACGCCGCCCAAGGCCAGCAGCCAGCACCGTGTCATCGGCCAGAGCACGCCACGACGCGACATCCCGGGCAAGGTGACGGGCGCCGAGGCCTTCATCCAGGACCTGCGGCTGCCCAACATGGTCCATGGGCGCATCGTGCGCCCCAGTTCACCGCAGGCGCGCTTGCTGGCGGTGGACGAAGCGGCCGTGCAACGCATGCCGGGTGTGGTGGCCGTGCTGTGCGATGGCAACTTTCTGGCGGTGGCGGCGCAACGCGAAGAGCAGGCCATTGCGGCGGCCCAGGCGCTGCGGCAAAGCGCGCGCTGGGAAGACCCCGGCGACCTGCCGCCGGCCGGGGCCGAGCTGTTCTCGCACATGAAAAAGCAGCGCACCGAAGACAGCGTGGTGGGCGTGAAGGCGGCCCCCGCCGACACCCCGGCCGCCACCAAGACCCTGAGTGCCACGTACACCAAGCCCTACCAGGCGCACGCGTCGATTGGCCCGTCTTGTGCGCTGGCGCAATGGAGTGGCGACACGGTGCAGGTGTGGTCGCACTCGCAAAGCGTGTTTCCGCTGCGCGTGGATCTGAGCAAGGCGCTGCGCATGCCGCAAGACAAGATCACCGTCATCCACAAGGAAGGCTCGGGCTGCTACGGCCACAACGGCGCTGACGACGTGGCACTGGACGCCGCGCTGCTGGCGCGCGCGGTGTCGGGTGTGCCGGTGCGCATGCAATGGATGCGCGACGACGAGTTCGGGTGGGAACCGCTGGGCTCGCCCATGGTCATGGACATGAAAGCCTCGCTGGACGCCCATGGGCAGGTGGTGGACTGGCACCACGAGCTGTGGAGCTACAGCCACAACACCCGGCCCCAGGACCCCGTGGGTGTGAACCTGACGGCGGCCTGGCTGATCAAGGACCCGCTGCCGCGCAGCCCGGCGCGCAACATCCCGCAGCCCTCGGGCGGCAGCGACCGCAACGCCGTGCCGCTGTATGTCTTTGCGCAGCACAAGATCACCAACCACCTGCTGATGGACACGCCCATCCGCACCTCGGCACTGCGCACGCTGGGCGCGTACGCCAACACCTTTGCACTGGAATCGTTTCTGGACGAGATGGCCGGCGCTGCGGGCGCAGACCCGGTGGAGTTCCGCCTGCGACACCTGAAAGACCCACGCGCCCGCGCCGTCATCGAGCGCACTGCCGCCATGGCGGGCTGGAGCCGTGCGCCCGTGCGTGTGCAGCCGCGCCCAGCCCGTGGCGTGCTCAACGGCCGCGGCATCGGGTTCTCGAAGTACAAGAACCTGGCCGTGTACTGCGCGGTGGTGGTCGACATCACGGTGGACACCCGCAGCGGCGAGGTTCGGGTGCTCAAGGCCTGGTCGGCATCGGACGCCGGCCTGATCATCAACCCCGATGGCTTTCGCAACCAGATCGAAGGGGGCATCATCCAGTCGGCGAGTTGGACGCTGTTCGAGGCCATGAAGAACAACGCCCAGCACAAGCTCACCCGGTCCTGGGCCGACTACCCCATCATGGGGTTCAAGGACGTGCCTGCTTTGCAGGTGGAACTGATCAACCGGCCCGACGAGCGCCCCCTGGGCGTGGGTGAAGGTTCACAGGGCCCCACCGTGGCCGCCATTGCCAACGCCTTCGCCGATGCCACCGGCCGGCGTTTGCGCGACCTGCCGCTGACGCCCGACCGTGTGAAGGCGGTGCTGGCGTGAAGGGTTTGCCACCCGGGTCGTGCGAACGAAGTCCCAGCACCTGTGCGCCTGGCGCAATGTCGGCTTCACCACCGGTATAACTCACACTGTCGGCCGGGAGCCGGCAGTCGCGGTCATCGGCTCTCGGGACGACCGTTCTTGGGCATGATCCCGTGGTACCGGTTTCGTCATATGCGTTCGCGTGACGGGCCAGCCGACAAGAGCGTCCAATCCAAGGAGCCAGAAAATGCCGAAGGTGCGCGTAGCAGGTTTCAGCGTCTCCCTTGACGGGTTTTCAGCAGGACCCGAGCAGAGCCTCACGAATCCGTTGGGCAAGAGCGGGCCCGAGCTGTTCCAGTGGTTCTATCCGACCCGCACCTTCCGCGCCTTGATCGGACAGGACGGTGGCACCACCGGCGTTGACGATCAGTACGGTCAGCGCTCCATGGCCGGGTTCGGAGCGTTCATCCTCGGCCGCAACATGTTCGGGCCGATACGGGACGCATGGCCCGACGAAGCCTGGAAAGGCTGGTGGGGCGACAACCCACCGTATCACGCGCCGACCTACATCCTCACCCACCACGCCCGACCGTTGATCGAGCTCCAGGGCGGCACCACCTTCCACTTCGTGACCGACGGCATCGAATCGGCGCTGAGACAGGCGCGCACCGCCGCAGGCGACAAAGACGTGAAGATCGGTGGCGGCGTGGACACGGTCCGACAGTATCTGCGTGCCGGATTGATCGACGACATGCACCTCGCCCTTGCGCCTGTCGTGCTGGGCCGGGGCGAAGCTCTGTTCGCCGGCCTGAACCTGCGCGAGCTGGGCTTTCGTGTCGTCGAGCGTGCCGCGACCGACGCGGCGACGCATCTGGTGCTCGCGCGCTAGAAGCCATCCGGCATATCTGAACAACTGCAAGCGGCAAGGCCTGGCCGTTCGCCGCAGGTGGCTGCATGGCAACCCGTCGAACGGGTTGCGACCGGGCGCCGCAAGAACAAGCACCGAAACAGCCTGCGTCGAAGTTCAGAGCAAGTTTTCAGCGTGGCGCGCGCAGAGACCCAGCAGCCAGCCAGGGCAGATCAAGCGCCACGCGGCCGCGCCTGGGTGGGGAAGAAGAGGGCAGCGTCGTGCAGCACGAATACACGGCCGGTCCTCAACCATCCGCTCGGATCTGCGCGCTGCTGCGCAAGCCAACGTCTGATCGAGCCCTCGGCAGATGTCGCACCACGATAATTCCACGGTACCCAACGGGCGACTTCTTCGAGATCGCCGCGAAATGCAGCCCAGTCATTGATGCAAATAGACAATGCACCAGCCATCGCTAAGGACATCGACCTCGCTGGGCACACACCCGTGATGGCCCATCATTCGTGTTGCCAAATATTGACAAGGCTCTATGGCCGATGTCTAAATTTTTCGAGGTGATTTGGCGGCGACTTGAGAATGCCGATTCACGCGTCTCGGCCAAAGTGGGCGACTGGGCTCGCGTCACCCTTGGAGCAGGCATGGCCGGGCGGTGAACGCACCCAGCATTCTCTCGACCGGTCCGCCAAAACGATGACCACTCTGCGGCCGTGCCACGTGTTGTCGATGAGACCCGCAGGGTCGACCAGCCAAGCGTTATCGCCTGTGACCGGCACCGCGACGTCGGCGACCGCTGCCTGCCTAGGATGGTTGAGCATCGAACCGAGCCCAACTTCAGTGGGCCGGTATGGGGCTATTCGCCATGCGGCTGACTCGTGTGTACGTGCCCGCTATGATCCTGCTGTGATGACCCTGATTCGAGCGCTTCTGATCTGGTTGCTGGTGCTGGCAGTCCCCGCGCAGGGTGCTGCTGCAGCGACCATGGCGTTCTGTGGTTCAAGTCATCATGGCGCGGGTGCATCGGGCCAGGTCCTGCCTGCTGAACCGGCCCAGCATGCACATCACGGCGGTATGCCCGGTACGGCGCATCAGCATCCCGAACTTGCGGCTCTCGCGGATGGGCATTCGTCGCTTGTCACCCCATCAGCGGCTTCCACAGACGCTGGCGGTGCCGTCCATCAAAAGTGCAGCGCCTGTGCTTCGTGTTGCTCGGTCAGCGCGATCCTGAGTTCGGTGCTGGCCGTGCCGGCACCCCTTTTCACCCCCACGGTGTTCTCCGCCGTGGTGCCCACCGTCGACACGCTCGCCGCTGACGGCCCTGACCGCCCCCCTCGAATCGTTCTCGCCTAGTTGGCGAGTTCTGCGCGTGCGCTGACGCGCGCGTCCTCGCCAGATCCTGTCTCTCCTTTGCTGCGCATGCAGCACCGGAGCACCCAGACTTTGACGCGAGGACATCATGGTCCATTCCAATTCCATTCCTGTTCTTACAGGGCACAGGCGCAGGCGCATGCCGCGCGCGGAGCACTCGGCACTGCTGGCAGCCGCTTTACTTGCCGCGCTGACAGCCCAGGCACAGCCGGCTGCAAGGGCCATCAGGCCCGATCCGCTCGATCCCAAGGCCGAAGTAGCGGCGCTGCGCTACGAATCGTCGTTCCTTCAGTACCGACGGCTGGGTGACGACAAGCCGGTCTCCTGGCGCGACGCGAACGACACCGTCACCCGCATCGGTGGCTGGCGCGTCTACGCACGCGAGGCACAGTAGCCTGGTCCGGCGCCAGCCGCCGCATCCCCCACCACACCCGCCAACTCAGCCACACCCGCGCCGGCCGCAAAACCTGCGGACACCCCGCCTGCGGCCAAGCCGATGCCCATGCCTGCCGGGCATGGTGGCCACAAGTCCCCATGAAGGTCCGCACCATGAACGTTGAAACACCGAGCTCGCCCAGGCTGCGCCTGCTCGCGTTGCTTGCCAGCGCCGCCGTGCTGGGCGGCTGCGCCTCCTTCACCCCGGACGGCGGCTTTGCAGCGGTCGAGAAGACAGCCAAGGACCGGCTGGGCAAGGACGTGCAGTGGGCACGCTCTGACGCCGATCAGGACAGCATCGCCAGGCGTGTCAGCGCGCTGTTGTCCAAGCCGCTGACCGTGGACGACGCAGTGCAGGTGGCGCTGCTGAACAACCGCGGACTGCAGGCCACCTTCCAGGACCTCGGCATCACCGAGGCCGAGGTCGTGCAGGCCGGGCGCCTGCCCAATCCGGGGTTCAGCTTCGGGCGGTCAAGCCGCGGCGATGAGCGTGAGATTGAGCGCGGCCTGCACTTCAACCTAGCCCGCCTGCTGGCCATGCCCCTGATCGGCCCGATGGAAGCGCGCCGCTTCGAGCAAACCAAGGGCATGGTGGCGATGGGCGTGCTGTCGCTCGCCGCAGATACCCGCAAGGCCTACTACAACGCGCTCGCGGCCGAAGAGACCGTGC
>JANOZF010000049.1:0-10808 GCA_031429255.1 Rubrivivax sp. | reverse complement strand
ACCGCGAGCTCAACAGCACGCAGCAGCGCGCCTGGTTCGATGCCAAGGTCAACGGCGACGCGGCCACGCGCATGTTCGTCATCGAAGAGGGCGGCGCGACCGACCGCCTGCTGGGCGAAACGGGTGAGAGGCGCCTGTTGGGCGCCTGTGGCCTGTGTTACATCGACTGGGTCAACCGCACCGCCGACTTCTCCATCTATATCGGCGCCGACGATCTGTACATCGACGAGCAGCTGGCGCCCGACGCAGCCGTTGCGCTCATCCGCTATGCCTTCGACGAACTGGGCTTGAACCGGCTGTGGAGCGAGATCTATGCCTTCGATGCGCCGAAGACTGCGTTCTTCAGGCGCCTGGGTTTCCATCTCGACGGCCGGCACCGCCAGACGCATTGGGCCGAAGGGGCCTGGCACGACTCGCTGTACTTCAGCCTGCTGGCGGGCGACCCGCGGCCGGTGCATCCGAAAGTGAACACACCATGAACATCGCCGTCATCCCCGCGCGTGGGGGCAGCAAGCGCATCCCGCGCAAGAACATCCTGCCCTTTGGCGGCAAGCCCATGATCGCCTACGCCATTGCGGCCGCGCGTGAGTCGGGCCTGTTCGAACACGTGGTGGTCAGCACCGACGACGACGAGATCGCCGACGTGGCGGTGCAGCACGGCGCCAGCGTGCCGTTCCGGCGCCCGCAGGAACTGGCCGACGACCAGACCGTCACGGTGCCGGTGATCGCGCACGCTGCGCAGTGGTTTGTCGACCAGGGCCAGGCGCCGGCGGCGGTGTGCTGCATCTACCCCTGCGTGCCGCTGCTGCGCGCACAAGATCTGCGCGGTGCCCACGACCTGTTCCAGCTGCGCAAGGCGGCCTACGTCTATCCGGTGGTTGCCTTTCACAGCTCGCCATGGCGCGGCATGACGATGCCGGCACCCGAAACACCCGGGCCGATGAAGTTCGTCTACCCCGAGTACGAGCTCACGCGCACACAGGATCTGCCGCGTTGTTTCTACGACGCGGGGCAGTTCTACTGGGGCCAGACGGCCGCCTGGACGTCCGGGCGCCGCATGCACAGCAACGGCCATGGCTACGAGATGGAAGCGCACCGGGTGGTGGACATCGACACACCGGCCGACTGGCAGCGCGCCGAGCTGATCGCGCGCGCGCTGGTGTAGCCTGAGCGGCAAAAGGCCTAGAAGCGCGCAGCGCTGCCGGCTCGACGGCTGCGCGTTCGACCGCGCTGCCTGGGCTGCGTCAGCGCGACGCGGTGAGCACCTGGGGCGACTGCTGGCCCAGGGGGTGGCGGCCACTCTTGTCCGTCCAGGCCACGTAATGCGGCAGTGCAGCCAGCCCGTCGTCCAGCGACTCGCCGGGCACGCTGGTGCTCAGCCGCGCACTGCGGTCGGCCCAGTGTCGGTAGTGCGGCAGGTCGCCCAGGCCGCTGTCCCGCTTTTCGCCCACCACCGCCGCCGGGTGATGGTCGGCTGCCACGGCCAGCGGCAGCGTCGCGCCGAAGGTGGTGAGGGCACACAGGCTTGCCAGAACGGTGGTGGTCTTGAACATGGGGTGGTCTCCGGACGGAAAGTGGGGGTGAAGGCTTTGCCGGCCTTCCAGATTCCAGATCGGCACCCCGGCGCTGACCTGTAGTCCGGCCAGCCAGTTTCACCCTGGATGGCGTGCACTAGTGCCGACGCCTCACAGACCGTTACGCGGACGGGCGGCCGCAACGGTGGGGCCGGGCCGGGGTTGCGCCGCGGCCAGCCATTGGCCCGCAAGTGCACCGATCAAACCGCTTCGGGCCCCGCTTTTCCGCGTTTGACCATGCAGGGCCGTCTATACGCTGGAGCCTAAACCCATGGAGCCCCCCTGCGATGACAGCCCCCACCCTGCCTGGAACACCCCACAGCCTGCTGGCCCGCCCGGGCGCCTTCACGCACCTGATGGCGGCACCAGGCCTCGATGCCGACCCCGCCGGCCAGCCGTTCCAGCACCTGCAGTACTGCGTGCGCTGCTGCATCCCGCAGACACAGGAAGGCGTTGTCTTCGACGAGCTGGGCGTGTGCCAGGCCTGCCAGAGCGCCGAGCAGAAGATCCACATTGACTGGACCGAACGCGAGAAAGTGTTGCGCGGCATCCTGGACAACGCCAAGGCCAAGGCCGGCAACAACTACGACTGCATCATCCCCATCAGCGGCGGCAAGGACAGCACCTTCCAGTTGCACGTGCTGACCCAGGTCTACGGCATGAAGCCGCTGGCCGTGACCTTCAGCCACAACTGGTTCAGCGAAACGGGTTGGTACAACCTGCAGAACTCGCTGGAGCAGTTCAACGTGGACCACGTGATGTTCACGCCCAACCGCAAGCTGGTGAACAAGCTGGCCCGGCATTCGCTGCAAGGCATCGGCGACAGCTGCTGGCATTGCCACGCCGGTGTCGGTGCCTTCCCGCTGCAGGCGGCGGTGCGCTTCAACATCCCGCTGCTGATCTGGGGCGAGAGCATCGCCGAGAGCTCGGGCCGCGCGAGTTACCTGAACCCGGTGCGCAAATTCGACCGCGAGTATTTCACCAAGGTCAGCGCCAAGCTGCGGCCCGACCAGATGGTGCGCGAGGACGGCGAGAACAGCGTCAGCCTGCGCGACCTGGAACCCTTTCAGGTTCCCAGCGCCGAAGACTGCGAACGCGTGGGCGTGCACGGCATCCACCTGGGCGACTACATCTTCTGGGACGACGAACGCCAGACCGAGTTCGTGCGCGACAACTACGGCTGGCGCGAGACGCAGGTGGAAGGCAGCTTCAAGCGCTACAAGAGCGCCGAATGCGTGATGCCGGGCGTGCACGACCTGGCCTGCTATGTCAAACGAGGCTACGGCCGCTCGACCTTCCACGCCAGCGTGGACGTGCGCGCCGGCTTGCTGAGCCGCGACGAGGCCTGGGAACTGATCCGCGCCAACGACGGCGTGCGCCCCGAGGGCCTGGACTACTACCTGAAGATCACCGGCATGAGCGAAGAAGAGTTCTTCGCCACGCTGGAAAAGCACCGCCGGCCGGAGTTGAAGAACACCGTGATCCCGATCTACCCCAAGGCCGGGAAGAACGAAGAAGAGCTGATGCCGTATCCGCAGCAATTGCAGCGCAAGTTCGGCACCTTGAAGGCCTGAAGGAAAGCACCATGGGTTTCACCGTTGATTTCAAGCAGCACAGCATCGGGCAGTTGCACGATGCGCTGGTGGCCTTTCGCGCCACCCCTGAAGACATGGCGCGGCGTTGCATCGAGCAGTACGAGTGCACCGAAGACACGGCCAAGGCCTGGGTGAGCTTCGACGCCGTGCAACTGCTGGCTGCCGCGCGCGCCACCGCGTCGCGCCTGGCGCGTGGCGAACCGCTGCGCGGCCTGGAAGCCATGCCGGTAGGAGTGAAGGACATCTTCAACACCGCCGACTTTCCCACCCAGATGGGCAGCTCGCTGTGGGCCGGCTTCACGCCCGGCAACGACGCACGCGCCGTGTTCAACATGAAACGCGCTGGTGGCCTGGTGCCGGGCAAGACCGTGACGGCCGAATTTGCCGTGCACACGCTGGGCAAGACCATCAACCCCTGGGCGCCCGAGCGCACCCCCGGCACCAGCAGCAGCGGCTCGGCCGTGGCCGTGGCACTGGGCGTGGTGCCGGCGGCGCTGGGCACGCAAACGGCGGGCAGCATCGTGCGCCCGGCCAGCTTCTGCGGCGTGTGGGGCATGAAACCATCGTTTGGGCTCATCCCGCGCACCGGCATGCTGAAGACCACCGACAGCCTGGACACGGTGGGCTTCTTCACCGGCCACGCCGCCGACCTGCGGCGCCTGTTCGACGCGCTGCGCGTGCACGGCCGCGACTACCCCATCAGCGACCGCGCCTTCAACGACAGCGCGCGCCAGCAAGCCCCGCCAGACCGGCCCTGGCGCGTGGGCTTCGTGCGCCCGCACGTGTGGCAACACGCGCCGGGTTATGCACAGGTGGCGCTGGTGGAATGGCTGCGCCAGCTGCAGGCCGACAAGCGCTTCGAGGTCGTCAGCGCCACGCTGCCCGAAGAGATGGCCGAATGCCACCCGCTGCACGCCACCATCTACAACCGCGCGCTGGCTTACTACTTCAAGCAGGAATTCCAGAAGGCCGAGCTGGTGTCGCCGGTGATGAACGCACTCATCGATGCCGGCAACCAGGTCAGCCCTTCGAGCTACACCGCGGCACTGGCGCGGCAGGTGGAGCTGGCGCGGCTGATGGACCGCTACACGCGTGACTACGACGTGCTGGTGACCTTGTCCACCGCTGGCGAGGCACCGCTGCGCCATGTGGAGGAGCGGCCCGATTCGGCGTTGATGTGGACGCTGGCGCAGCTGCCCAGCGTGAGTGCCCCGGTGTTCAAGGGGCCGCGCGCGCTGCCCTTTGGCCTGCAGATCGTGGCGCGCCGCTACAACGACCCGCTGCTGTTGAACTTCGTTGCGGAAGCGGTGCAGCGCGGGCATCTGCCGGCCAGCAGCTTCGAGCAAGCCTACGGCGCCACGGCGGTGCAGCAGGCAGTGGCGCCGGCACCGGTCACGGTGTCGACCACCCAGGCCAACGAATTGAGCCCGGCATGAAAGACCAGCCCGTACTGAACGTGCTGGTGGTGGGCTGCGGCAACATCGCCGGCGGCTTCGATGCCCAGCGTGCCGATGCGCTGGCACCGCTGACCCACGCTGGCGCTTACTCGCGCCATGGCGGTTTTTGCATCACTGCCTGCGTCGAACCCGATGCCGCACGCCGCGCCGCCTTCATGCAGCGCTGGGGTGTTGGGCGTGGCTTCGACGACCTGTCGTCCGTGGCGGCCGCCAAGCTGGGCGGCAGCTTCGACATCGTCAGCCTGTGCTCGCCCACCGCTGCGCACGCGCCGCAGATCGAAGCGGCACTGGCCTTGCGTCCACGGCTCATCTTCTGTGAAAAGCCGGTCACGCCCACGCTGGCGCAGACGGCCGCGATGGTGGCCCGCTGTTCCCGGGCCGACGTGCCGCTGGCCGTGAACCACACGCGCCGCTGGGCCAGCGACGTGCAGCGCCTGGCCACCGAGCTGCGCAACGGGGCATGGGGTGCCGTGCGTTCGGCCACCGGCACCTACAACAAGGGCCTGCTGAACAACGGCAGCCACCTGCTCGACCTGCTGCACCTGCTGCTGGGGCCGATGTCGGTGCTGCAGGTCGGCGACGCCGTGGCCGACCACTGGGGCGACGACCCCACGGTGCCTGCGTTGCTGCAAACCGCCGATGGCGTGTCGGTGCACCTGGCCACGGCGCATGCGGCCGACGCGGCCCTCTTCGAACTGCAACTGGTGTGCGAGAAGGCCGTCATCAGCATGGAAGACGGCGGCCTGCGCTGGCGTGTGCGGCGTGTCATGGACAGCCCCCACTTCGCCGGCTACCGCGTGCTGGACCGTGGCGAAGAAACCGCCGGCGACTACCTGCAGGCCACCGCGCGCGCGGTGGACAACCTGTATCAGCACCTGCTCCACGGCCAGCCGCTGGCCAGCACAGGGCACACCGCATTGGGCGCGCAGCGCCTTTGCGACGACATCCGACGCCGGGCCGCAGCGGCGCAGGCCACGCACTGGAGCGCAGCGGCCGTGGCCGCCGGTTTCAAGGGCCTCGTGGCGCCCGCCAACCTTCACGCCTGAACCCGAAAGCAGCGTCCCATGAATACCGACAACCAGCTCGCCCTGCACGGCGGCACCCCGGCCGTGCAGCACATTGCGCCGCACCCCAGCATCCTGGGCGAGGCCGACGTGGCCGCGGCCGCCGAGGTCATACGCGGGGGTGTGCTCTCGGGCTACATCGGCGCGCCCGGCGAGGCCTTCATGGGCGGGCCGCGCGTGCGCGCCTTCGAAGCGCAGTGCGCTGCGCACTTCGGCGTCAAGCATGCCGTGGCCGTCAACTCGTGGACCAGCGGCCTGGTCTGCGCCGTCGGAGCCATAGGCATCGAGCCCGGCGACGAGGTCATCACCACGCCGTGGACGATGGCCGCTACCGCCACCGCCATCCTGCACTGGGCGGGTGTGCCGGTGTTTGCCGACATCGACCGCGCCACCTACAACATCAGTCCGGCGGCGGTGCTGAAGCTGATCACGCCGCGCACCAAGGCCGTGATCGCGGTCGACATCTTCGGCCAGAGTGCCGACATGACGGCGCTGCGCGACATCTGCGACCACCATGGCCTGAAGCTGCTGGGCGACTGCGCGCAGGCGCCCGGTGCCCTGCACCACGGCCGGCCCGCGGGCACGCTGGCCGACATCGGCGGCTACAGCCTGAACTACCACAAGCACATCCACTGTGGTGAGGGCGGTGTGCTCGTCACCAACGATGAACGTCATGCGCGCCGCCTGGCGCTGATCCGCAACCACGCCGAAGCGGTGGTGCAAAGCGACGAGCCGGCTGAACTGGCCAATCTGCTGGGGCACAACTTCCGCCTGGGCGAGATCGAAGCTGCCATTGCCGCGGTGCAGCTGCCGCAGCTGGCCGGCCGCGTGGCTGCGCGCCAGCAGGCCGCCGCCGAATTGAATGCCGGCCTGGCCGGGCTACCCGGCTTGACGACACCCGCCGTGCTGTCGGGCAACACCCACGCCTATTACATCTATGGCCTGCAGCTGGACACCGTGCGGCTCGGCGTCAGCCGCGAGCGGCTGCTGCAGGCGCTGCGCGCCGAAGGCGTGCCGGGTCTGGTGGGCAGCTACCAGAACCTGCACCTGCTGCCCTTGTTCAAGCACCGCATCGCCTATGGCACCGGCGGCTTCCCCTGGAAGGGCACGGCGCAGGGCGACAGTGCCGTCACCTACGGCCCCGGGCTGTGCCCGGTGGCTGAAGACCTGCACAGCCGCAGCTTCATGGGCCTGGCGATGGGCCAGTTTTCACATGGGCCGCAAGAGGTGGCGCAAGTCGTTGCGGCGTTCAGAAAGGTGTGGGGCCAGTTGGCCATGCTGCGGCCCGCAGCGGCCGGCAGCGACACGACCAACCACCGCGATGCGCTGGCCGCAAGCGTCGAGCGCGAACCCTCGGCGCTTGCGGCCTGAGCCACCCTAAGAGCAACGGCATGGCGCCTCTGATACCCGTGCCGCTGCTGGAAGGCCGCCGCGTGAGGCTGCGCGCCATGCGCAGCAGCGACATCACGGCCCAGCATGTGGCGTGGTTGAACGACCCGCTGGTGGTGAAGCATTCCAACCAGCGCTTCGTGCAGCACACGCTGGACAGCTGCATGCGCTACCAGGCCGGTTTCGAAGGCAGCAGCAACCTCTACGTCAGCGCGCGGCTGCTGGCCACCGGGCAGCCGGCGGGCACGCTCACGGCCTACCGCAGCCTGCACCACGGCACGGCTGACATCGGCATCCTGATGGGCGAACGCAGCCTGTGGGGCCAGGGCCTGGGGCTGGAGGCCTTTTCCCTGCTGGCCGACTGGCTGGCCACGCAACCGGGCATGCGCAAGCTCACCTGCGGCATGCTGGGCTGCAACCAGGGCATGCTGACGCTGGCGCAGCGCGCCGGCTTTGCACGCGAGGCGGTGCGCGCGGGCCAGGAGCTGGTGGACGGCCAGCCCACCGACCTGGTGTATTTCGCCCGCTTTTGCTGAAGCGGCTTGCAAGGCTGATGCTGCGCAACCCCGAGCTGCCGCACGCCGTGGCCGTGGTGTGCCATGACGCCGGTGCCTGCAACCTCATCCTGCCCTGGCTGCAGCAGCCAGGGCTGCATGTGCGCGCGCTGATGCAAGGCCCGGCGCTGGCCTTGTGGCAAGCGCGCTTTGGCGACGCGCCACGGTGCAGCAGTCTGGAAGCGGCCTTGGCTGGCGTGCAACTGGTGCTGACCGGCACCGGCTGGGCCAGCACGCTGGAGCACGACGCGCGGGCGCTGGCACGGCAAAGAAACCTGCGCAGCGCCGCCGTCATCGACCACTGGGTGAACTACCCCGAACGCTTTGTCTTCAACGGACGCCAGCAGTGGCCCGACGAGTTCTGGCTCACCGACGACATGGCGGTGACGCTGGCCTGCCAGCACTTCCCGCCCCATCAGCTGCGCTGTTATGCCAACCGCTACCTGCAGGAGCAGGCGCAGGCCATCACGCCGCTGCGGGCAGGGCAGGGCGACGTGCTGCTGGTGATGGAGCCGATGCGCAGCGACTGGGGTCGCGGCGTGGCGGGCGAGTGGCAGGCGCTGGGCCACTTCATGCAGCACCGCACCCTGCTGGGCGTCGGCGATCAGACACCGCTGCGCTTGCGGCCGCATCCTTCAGACCCAGCCGGCAAATACGACCATTGGCTGGCGAGCCATCCCGGTGTGGTGCTCGACCGGCATGCCAGCCTGGCGCTGGCGATGAACGGTGCGCGCTGGGTGGTGGGCTGCGAGTCCTACGCGCTGGTGGTGGCGCTGGCCGCCGGCCGCGAAGTGTGGAGCAGCCTGCCGCCGTGGGCTCCTGCCTGCCGGCTGCCCCATGCGGGCGTGCGCAAGATGGCTGCGCTCGCGGGGGCGGGCACGGTGTTGGCGGTCTGACGGGTCGGCACCTGGGCAGACGTTCGGTCATTCCGGGGCTTTGCGTGCAGGCCATCAAGGCGTGGCGCCGGCGCCATCCGGCACTGCCCGTGGTGGTGTTGTCCAGCACCGAAATCCAGGTGACGGCGCCGGCGGCACATGCCGCCGCCACGAACGGCCCGCTGCCAGGTGCACCACGCGCAGGCTGGACAAGCGCAACGCCGGCTTGGCGCGGCGACCCAGCAGCCACAGGTACAGCGCCGGCAACAGGGGCAGCGCCAGCATCCACCACAGGTTGTGAGGCCACAAGAAGTCCATCAGCTCCGCCAGCGGTGGGCTGCCGGTCCGTTACGCGCTTACCAAATCACGCGGCCGCGTCCCATGTCCATCACCATGCGCGTGGCCAGGTACAGCCGTGGCGCGATGTTGGAAACGAGGATGTACTCGCTGTCGTTGCTGTGCGAGCCGAAGCCGCGCAGACCGAAGCTTTCGAGCACGCCGCCCTTGGGCCGCAAGCCGGCGTAGGCGGCGTCGGTGCCACCGCCCGTGGCACGGTCGCGGATCTCGATCTTCATGCCGATCTCGCCATACACCTGCACCGCATGCCGCGCCAGTGCATGCGCCGCGGCATTGGCCACGAAGGCCGGGCGGCCGCGGCGGAAGTTCAGTTCGATATGGGTGTCGGGAATCAGCTTGTCCTCGATCGATTTCTTCAGCGCCGCCTCCATCAGGTCCAGGTCCCGTTCATTCAGCGACCTCACGTCGCCGACCGCCCTGGCTTCGGCCGGGATGACGTTGCTGACGCCGCCACCGCTGGCGATGGTCCAGTTGATCTGCAGGCCTTTGGCCGGATCGCCGAAGTTGCGGCTCTTCAACATCTGGTGCGCCAGCTCGTAGATGGCATTGCGCCCCAACTGCGGCGCCGCGCCGGCGTGGCTGGCCTTGCCGGTGACCTTCATCTCCACACTTGCCGTGCTACTGGTGGCCAGGCGCACCATGTCGCCTCCGGTGGCTGCGGCGCTGCCGCCGCCTTCGAAGGAGAAGACCGCGTCGTATTCACTGCCCAGCTGGGTGATGAAGGCGCTGGACCCGGGCGAGCCGATCTCTTCGTCGCCATTGATCAACACGCCCAGTTGCGCATACTCGGCAAAACCGCTCTTGGCCAGCAGTTCCACCGTGTGCAGGATCAGCGCCACGCCTTGTTTGTCGTCGGCGACGCCCAGGCCGTAAACGCGGTCGCCGTCGATGCGAAAGGGTTGCTTGGCCGCCATGCCACGCGGGTAGACGGTGTCCATGTGCGCGATCAGCAACACCTTCTTTACACCGCTGCCGCTGCGCGTGGCGTAGACCATCGGCCCCAGCGCCGCACCTTTGAGCGTGGGGTGGAAGTCGGCTGCCTTGCTGGGTTTGAGCTCGACCTGCATGCCGCTGGCACGCAACCGGTCGGCCACCGTCTGCGCGAGCCGCGTCAGCCCTTCCAGGTCGCGGCTGCCGGACTCGATGCCCACCAGCGACTCCAGCGTCGCCAGCATTGCCGGCACCTCGGCCCGCGTGCGCTGGCGCAGCGCTTCGTCGGCAGGTGCTGCTGCGCTGGGTGCCGGCACCAAAGCGGGCACCACGGCGGGCGGCACGGCGGGCGGCACCGCGCTCTGAGTGACGGGCTGCGACACCTGCTGCGGCAGCGGCGCGCAGGCGTTCAACAACAAAGCCCAGCAGGCGGCTGAAAAAACCAGCGCACGTCGGTGCAGGGGTCGGGTGGTGGGCAAGGTCATCGCATACTCCCAGTGGGCACTTTGAAGTTGCGGCACTCTACGCCGTGCCGCCTGCGCTGGCCATGCTTCAAGGGGTTTTTTCGCCGTGCTCGCCAGACGGCGCTGTCAGCAGCGCTTCAAGCTGTGCACGCAGCCGCGCCGGCCGCAGCGGCTTGGTCAGCAGGGGCAACCCGGCGTCGCGCACGGCTTGCACGTGGTGGGGCGGAACTGCTTCTATCAAGCCGCGCCACCCGCGTCGCCCCCACCACCGCAGTCGAGCCCGGCTCTGGCCTTCGACGACTGCCCGCGTGCGCTGTCGGGCGAGCTGGAGACCTACGGCAGACCGGTCGCTTACCTGCACGGTGACACGCACACCTTCCGCATCGACAAACCGCTGTTCAGCCGCAAGACGAACCGCGTATTCCAGAACTTCACGCGTGTGGAAACCTTTGGCTGGCAAGACAGCCATTGGATTCGCATCACCGTCGACCCGGCCGATTCGCAGCTGTTTCGTTTCAAGGCCGAGGTCGTTCCGGGGAACACGGTCAA
>JANOZF010000048.1:0-14178 GCA_031429255.1 Rubrivivax sp. | reverse complement strand
AGCAGGCTGAAACGCTGGTCGCCCCCGGCACGTTTGGCCACGATGTTCCAACCGGCGTGCAGCAAGGCGGCCACCAACACCAGCAACAAGGCGGACAAGGGCATGCGCCGATTCTGCATGGGCCGCAGCGGCGATACAGTGGTGGCCATGACACAAGCCAATCCGGTACTGGTTGAAGCGCTGCGTGGCGGCATCGTGGAGTCGGCGCACCGTGGTGCGGTAGCCGTGATGGACGCCGACGGCACCGTGCACACGCAGCTGGGCGACATCGAGCGCCCCATCTTTCCGCGCTCTGCAGTGAAGGTGCTGCAAGCGCTGCCGCTGGTGGAAAGCGGCGCGGCCGACCGCTGGCAGCTGAGCAACGAAGAACTGGCGCTGGCCTGCGCTTCACATGGTGGCGAACCGCACCATGCCAGCACCGCGGCGGCGATGCTGGCCAAGGTGGGTCTGGACGCGGACGCGCTCGAATGCGGCACCCACTGGCCCTACAACGACGCATCCACCAAGGCGCTGGCGGCAACCGGCCAAGAACCCAGCGCGCTGCACAACAACTGCTCGGGCAAACACGCTGGTTTCGCCTGCCTGGGCTGCATGTTGGCCGGCGACAGCGACCGCCGCGCCTTTCTCAGCGGCTATGTCAAGCCCGAGCACCCGGTGATGCGCGAGGTGACGGCCGCGCTGCAAAGCACGACGGGTTACGACCTGGCCCATGCCGCCCGAGGCACCGACGGCTGCTCCATACCCACCTATGCCGTGCCCCTGCGCCACCTGGCGCGCGCCTTCGCGCGCGTGGGCACCGGCGTGGGCCTGTCTGCAGGCCACCGGCGCGCCGCGCAGCGCTTGCGCGCCGCCGTGGCCGCCGCCCCCTACATGGTGGCCGGCAGCGGGCGTTTCGACAGCCGTGTGATGGCGCTGCTGGGCGACCGTGTGTTCTGCAAGGTCGGCGCCGAAGGCGTCTATTGCGCCGCGCTGCCCGCGCTCGGGCTGGGTGTGGCGGCCAAGATGGACGACGGCAACACGGCGCGCGCCTGCGAGGTGGTGATGGCAGCCTTGATATGCCGCCTGTTGCCAATGTCTGCCGAAGAGCAGCAAACGCTGTCAGAGCTGGCCGACCTGAAACTCAGCAACTGGAACGGCATCGAGGTCGGACGCCTGCGCGCGGCGGCGGTGCTGCGCGCCAGCCGCGGCTGAGAGGCCAAGAACCCGAGAGCTGGGGCCTCGTCCGCCAGCGGCAGCGCCGAAGCAGCTCTAGTACTCCGACCCAGAGGTTTCGGAACATGATGAAAACGATGTATTCGGCCCGAGGGCAAGGCGCAATCCACAGCAATACCCCAAGGTATTGCGAGGATTTGCAACGCCGCCATCGGGTCGAAGACGCGTTTTCATGTTTCGAAATCTCTGGGTCGGAGTACCAGGTGCTCGAAGTATCTGGAGCGCTGCGGCAGACATGCACGGTGCAATGCAGCAGGCCCTGCCCGCCAGTGAGCCGACGGGCCCGCGTAATTTACGCGTCGCCCTGGGTCAGCAGGGCCACCGTGGCGCCTTGGCTGCCACCGCCCAGCAAACCCGCCTTGGTGTAGACACCCAGCTTGCCGCGCGTGTCTTCGATGTCCAGGTTGCGCATCGTCAGCTGCCCGATGCGGTCGGCCGGCGTGAAGGCGCCTGCGCCCTTTTCCATCGTCAGCCGTTCGGGGTGGTAGGTGAGGTTGGGGCTTTCGGTGTTCAGCAGGCTGTAGTCGTTGCCGCGGCGCAGCTCCAGCGTCACTTCACCGGTGATGGCGCGCGCCACCCAGCGCTGCGCGGTTTCGCGCAGCATCATGCACTGCGGGTCGAACCAGCGGCCCTGGTACAGGAAGCGGCCGAGCTTGCGGCCGTTCATGCGGTACTGCTCGATGGTGTCTTCGTTGTGGATGCCGGTCACCAGCCGTTCGTAGGCGATGTGCAGCAGCGCCATGCCGGGCGCTTCGTAGATGCCGCGGCTCTTGGCTTCGATGATGCGGTTTTCGATCTGGTCGCACATGCCCAGGCCATGACGGCCGCCGATGCGGTTGGCTTCTTCGAACAACGCCACGCTGTCGGCGAAGCTGACGCCGTTCAGCGCCACCGGCATGCCTTCTTCAAAGCGCACGCTGACCTGCTCGGCCTTGACCACCACGTCGTCGCGCCAGAAGGCCACGCCCATGATGGGCTTGACGATGTGCATGCCGCTGTTCAGGTATTCGAGATCCTTCGCCTCGTGCGTGGCGCCGAGCATGTTGCTGTCGGTGCTGTAGGCCTTCTCGACACTCATCTTGTAGTCGAAACCGTGCGCCACGAGGTACTCGCTCATCTCCTTGCGGCCGCCCAGCTCGTCGATGAAGGTCTGGTCGAGCCACGGCTTGTAGATCTGCAGCGACGGGTTGGCCAGCAGGCCATAGCGGTAGAAACGCTCGATATCGTTGCCCTTGTAGGTGCTGCCGTCACCCCAGATGTTGACGCCGTCTTCGCGCATCGCCACCACCAGCGCCGTGCCGGTGACGGCGCGGCCCAGTGGCGTGGTGTTGAAGTAGGTGGCGCCGCCGGTGCTGATGTGAAAGGCGCTGCACTGGATGGCGGCGATGCCTTCGGCCACCAGTTGGGCGCGGCAGTCGACCAGGCGAGCCAAGTCTGCGCCGTAGGCCAAGGCCTTGCGCGGGATCTCGTCGTAGTCGCTCTCGTCGGGCTGGCCCAGGTTTGCTGTGTAGGCGCAGGGAATGGCGCCTTTGGCGCGCATCCAGTGCACCGCGGCGCTGGTGTCCAGGCCACCGGAAAAGGCAATGCCGACGCGTTGTCCGGCGGGCAGGCTTTGAAGGATGTGGGTCACGGCTGGGGTTCTCCTGAGCCTGCGATTGTCGCAAGGTTGCAGGGACGGCGGCCCGCCAACCCGCAGCACCGGTCAGGAACTCAAACCCGCGCCGACGGCTCCCACCAACGCCCCCCTGCATCGAAGGCCCACTGCACCAGCAGCGCCAGCACCGCCGCGGGCAGTGCACCGGCCAGCATCAGACTGCTGTCGCTGACAGCCAGCCCGGCCACGATGCGCTCACCCAGACCACCCGCGCCAATGAAGCCCGCCACCGTGGCGGTGCCTACATTGATGACGGCCGCGGTCTTCACGCCCGCCAGCAGCACCGGTCGCGCCAGCGGCAACTGCACCGTCCACAACACCTGCCGCGCCGTCAGGCCCAGCGCCCTGGCTGCCATCGTCAACCCGGGCGCGATGCCGTCCAGGCCGGCGTGGGTGTTGCGCACGATCGGCAGCAGCGCATAGACAAACAGCGCCAGCAGCGCCGGCCAGAAACCAATGCGGCCCAGCACCGCGATCAGGAACGCCAGCAGGGCCAGCGACGGAATGGTTTGCAGCACACCCACCCCACCCAGCAGCCAACCCGCCCAACGCGGCCGCGCCCAGGCCCAGATGCCGATGGGCACACCCACCAGCACCGCCAGCAGCAGCGAACCGAACACCAGCGCCAGATGCTGAGTGGTCAGGCGCAGCAGATCGGGCGCGAAGATGCGCTGCCAGAGGTTGTCGCGCGGCGTCGCAGGCCGGGCTTCGGAGGGAGTTGCCCCCGGTGTCGCGCCCGGTGTCGCGCCCGGTATCGCAGTCGGTATCGCAGTCGGTGTCGCAGTCGGTGTCGCGGTCGGTGCTGCTGCAGCCAGGTGCCGGCGCGCCGCCTCGGCAAAGCTCAGGCCGTCCAGTTCCACCTGCGCGTTGAGCGCGGTCATCGTGCGTTCATCGATGCTGCCGGCCAGCTTGCGCAGCGGCTGCTCGTCCAGCGTCTGGCGCATCAGCAGCACCGCGTCGTAGCGTGGAAAGAAATTGCGGTCGTCCACCAGCACCCGCAACGCATAACGCCCCACCTTGGCGTCAGTGGAATACACGTCGATCAGGTCCACCTGGCCGGCTTTTACCGCCTCATAGGCCAGGCCGTGGTCCAGCGCCGAGCCGGCGGCCATCGCCAACCCGTAGGCTTTCTGCAGCGCAGGCCAGCCATCGGCGCGCACCTGGAATTCATGCGACAGCCCCAGCTTCAATGCGCCGGGCGGCAGCCGGGCGATATCGGAAATCGTCTTCAGGCCCAGCTTTTCGGCCACGCTGTCGCGCAGCGCCAGTGCATAGGTGTTGTTGAAACCCAGCGGCACGCCCACCTTCAGCCCGCGCGGCGCCAACCAGGTGTTGAGTTGCGCCAGGTCGGGATTGCCGTCGCGCTTGAGGATCTCGCGCACGATGGTGCCGGTGTATTCGGGGTAAACGTCGACCGCGCCGCTGGCCAGCGCCTGCTCCAGCACGCCGGTGTTGCCCAGGCCCTGCTGGTGTTCGGCCCTCACACCGGCCTGCAGCAGCGTCTGGCGCACGACTTCACCGAGGATGTAGCTCTCGGTGAAGCGCTTGGAGCCCACCTGCACGCCTTCGGCGGCCCAGAGCAGGCCGGGCAGGCACAGCAACCAAAGTCCGAAGGTGCGCAACATCGAGCGTGGGTTCATCCCGCGATTGTGCTGGTGTTGCCACCCGAGGCCGGCCACGGTCTCGCCCGATGCGCGGGCGACCGGCGGCGGTGTGAAGTGCAGGCTGGGCGGCTCCGCGGCGGTGGCGTGGTGAATACGCGGCCTGCAGCGGAGCCCTCGCGAGAGGCGCCAGGCTCTCGCCGGAACCGCGCAGCGCCCGGTGGGCGACAGCGCGCGTGTCGTCAGAGCCGGTCGCGGCGCGTCGTCGCCATGTCGTCGGCGGCAGCGGCAAAGTCGGTGTAGCTGGCATCGGCCACCAGCAGCTTTTCATCGGTGAGGAAGTCCGACAGGTCGTGCAACTGCACCGGGCGCTGCGCGGAGGAGGCCGGGGGCGGCGTCGCCTCCAGCGCCCGCATCAGGCGCTCCAGCAGGTCGTGCAGCGGCGGGTCGTCAGCGGGCAGCGGCAAACCCGACAACTGGCTGCACAGCTTGACCAGCACCGGGCGCGACATGCCGCCCAGTGCCAATGGGCCATGCTCGTCCAACGCCGCTTCCAGCGCGGCCATGTGCGGCATCGCCTGACGAACGCCAGCTACCTGATCGAGCAGATGCGACAGGGACTGCCGCATCAAGCGGCCGCGCAGCCGGTCCAGGGTTTGTTCGGCAGACACCGGCCCCGCAGCGGCTGACGCTGGCGGGCGTGTACGCGGATCGGTCGGAGGCATGGTGGTTCCTGGAGCTGGGCCGCGCTCAGTATCAACTCGTTACGCGCCGGGCCGCTGTGAACAATGCCCGCGATGCCGGCTATACGCTGAACCCGACACGGGCCTGCCACACCACGCTGTGCTCACCGGGTCGGCTGCGACGCCGCGGGCGCCGCCATGGGCACCTCGAGCAGCAGGCGCTCCAGATCGTCCAGCACTTCGTCCAGGCGCCGCAGAGCGCGGCCGGCGCGGGTGCCAGCGGGCTGGCGACGGTTTTTCACCAGGCTGCGCTGGGGGTCGTCCAGCACCGCAGCGTCCAGCAACAGCCCGTGCCGCTCCAGGGTCTGGGCCAGCGCGCTGCGGCGCGACCGCAGATCGGCGCGCGTGCGCTGGTAGGCATGCTCGGCCAACTTCCTGCGCTGGCCATAGGCAAAGGTGTTCGCGCCGAACATCTCTGGATCGCTGTGTTCGGGCTCGAACAGCAGGATGTCGGTGTCCGGATGGCTGGAGTCATAGCCCTTCATGCCCAGTTCCAGCCGCGAGTGGATGAGCGTGCGAAAGGTCTGGCTCAACACCACCGGCAAGCCGCCGTCCACCAGGTGCGGAATGGGCGTGATTGCCCGCCCGAGCACGCGGTGGCGCTTGGCCTGGCGGGCATCGAACGGCACCAGTGGGTTCAGGCACAGCACCAGGTCCAGCCCCATGTCCAGCAGCACCCGGGCGTGCAGCGTCTTCTTCAAGGCACCGTCCACATACCAGTGCCCGTTGATCGGTACCGGCGGAAACAGGCCCGGCAACGCCGCGCTGGCGGCGGCGGCCTGCGAGATGGGCACGTGGTCCCAGCCGGGCAGACCAAAGGGCGCCGCCTCGCCGCTGTCCAGGTCGGTGGCCACCAACACCAGGCGGCGCTTGAGCTGCCTGAAGTCGTTGCTGCGCCCGGGCGCCCGCAGCAGCTTCTGCACCTGGGCTTCGAGCGGTCCGTGGCTGAACAGCCCCGTGGGCAAGGCGCGCGCCAGGTGCTCCAGCGAGGCCAGCAGGCTGCGTTGCCGCAGCGCCAGGCCGAGGCCCGCTTGCAGCATCAACCCCGGCAACATGGCCAGCCGGCTGGCGAATTCGCCGAATGCCGGCCTGACAAAGACACCCGGGCGCACGATGTCGTCGCGCGGACCATCGTTCTCGATGAAGGCATTGAACAGCTGGCGCGGCGTCATGCCGTTGGCCAGACCGGCGGCCACCAAGCCGCCAGCCGAGACGCCGACGTAGCCGTCCAGAGCGTTCAGGTCCAGGCCCTGCACGGCCTCGTCCAGCGCACACAGCACGCCGATTTCGTAGATGGCACCCAGCGGCCCGCCGCCGGCCAGAGCCAGGCCGATGCGGGGCGGTTGCCGGGGCTTGATGACGGGGCGGTTGTTCATGCTCTTGCGCGCTGCGCTGCTGGCGCCCGCAGGCGCCCCGGAAGGCACCTGCCGGGAGGTGCTGGACTTCACAGGCTCGGCTGTTGCGTCAGCTCACGCGGTTTCAGACGGCCTTGCTCGCGCGGCGGGTGCTCGCCTTGTCGGCTGCCTTGTCGGTCGCCTTGTCGGTCGGCTTCGCGGCCCCCTTCGTGGCCGTCTTGGTGGCCGCCTTCGCGGCCTTCACCGCCGGCTTGGCCTTGGCCGCAGCCTGCGCCGCCTTGGCCGGCACGGCGCTTGCGCGTGTGCTTCCTGCCGGGGCCTTGGCCGGGGCCGACTTCGACAGCCTGGCCACTGCGGCGGCCAACTCGTCCACACGCTTGACCAGCGCTTCCACATCGGTGGCGGTCGGCACGCCGAGCTTGTTCATCGCCTTGGCGGTGCGCTGCTCGAAGATCTGTTCCAGCTTGTCCCAGTTCTGACCAGCCTTGGCCGTGACGGTGCCGGCCATCGCGCTCATCTTGCCAGTGACTTCGCTGATCTTGTCTTCGGCGATGCCCTGGGTCTTCTTCTGCAGGTTCATGCCTTCCTTGATCAAGGTCTCGAAGACCTTGGTGCCTTCACCCTGGGCCTTGCTGAAGGCGCCCATGCCGGCCAGCCAGATCTGCTGCGCCGATTCCTTCACCGAATGGGCCAACTGGTTGTCCAGCAGACGGTTGGTTGTCGGGGTGGCGTTGTCGGCTGCGCTCTTCATCTTCTTGACCATGTGCATGCTCCTGGAGTTGTTCGTTCGGTGTGCGCCCAACAACGGACGCTGGACCGGCGCCCGTTGGTGCAGCAGTCGGCGCAACAGATGCAACCCAACACAGCAAGGCGGAGCCCGGCACTGATGAATATAGGGTTCCCCCGTGGCGCGTGCAGCCTAAATCTCTAGTGAGACAGCTCTATGCTCCAACGCCAATACGCGCCCTTCAGGCGCCTGCAACGGCGCCGGCAAGGGACACCCCAGGAGATCGTCATGCGCTACTTCGTCACCGGTGCCACCGGCTTCATCGGCAAACGTCTGGTCAAGGCCTTGCTGGCGCGCAAAGGCGCCACGGTCCACTTTCTGGTGCGCCCCGGCAGCGAAGGCAAACTGGCTGCGTTGTACGGCTACTGGGGCGTGGCCAAGGCGCGTGCGGTGCCCGTCAGTGGCGATCTCACGGCCAGGAAGCTGGGCGTGGCACCCGACGTCGTCAAGGCCCTGAAAGGACATATCGATGCGGTGTACCACCTGGCCGCGGTCTATGACCTGGGCGCTGACGCCGACAGCCAGGTGAGCGTGAACATCGACGGCACGCGCAACATGGTGGAGTTCGCCAAGGCCATCAACGCCGGGCATGTGCACCATGTCAGCAGCATCGCTGCCGCCGGCCTGTATGAAGGCGTGTTCCGCTAAGACATGTTCGAAGAGGCCGAAGGCCTCGACCACCCCTACTTCATGACCAAGCACGAGAGCGAGAAGATCGTGCGCAAGGAATGCAAGGTGCCGTGGACGGTGTACCGCCCGGCCCTGGTGGTGGGCGACAGCAAGACCGGCGAGATGGACAAGATCGACGGCCCCTATTACTTTTTCAAATTGATCCAGCGCATGCGCCAGATCCTGCCGCCGTGGATGCCCAGCGTGGGCATCGAGGGTGGGCGCATCAACATCGTACCGGTGGACTTCGTGGTCAAGTGCATCGACTACATCAGCCATGCCAAGGCCGACATCAAGGGCAAGGCCTTCCACCTGGTCGACCCGCAGGGCTACCGCGTTGGCGACGTGCTCGACATCTTCAGCAAGGCCGCGCACGCGCCGAAGATGAACCTGTTTGTCAACGCCGCGCTGCTGGGTTTCATCCCGCGCAGCGTGAAGAAGGGGATGATGGCGCTGGCCCCGGTGCGCCGCATTCGCAACGCGGTGATGAAGGACCTGGGCCTGCCCGACGACATGTTCACCTTCATCAACTTTCCCACGCGCTACGACCGGCGCGAGCTGGACGCGGTGCTCAAGGGCAGCGGCATCGACTGCCCGAAGCTGGACGACTACGCCTGGGTGCTGTGGGATTACTGGGAGCGCCACCTCGACCCCGACCTGTTCATCGACCGCAGCCTGAGGGGCACCGTGGCTGGCAAGGTGGTGCTGGTGACCGGTGGCAGCTCGGGCATTGGCCTGGCCGCCGCGCACAAGTTCGCCGAGGCTGGCGCCACCACCATCATCTGCGGCCGCGACCCCGCCAAGCTGGACGAGGCCTGCGCTGAAGCCAAGGCCAAGGGCTACAGCTTCGTGGCCTACCCGGCAGACATTGCTGACATGGCCGACTGCGACCGTTTCGTGAAGCTGCTGGTCGAAAACCACGGCGGCGTGGACTTCCTCATCAACAACGCCGGCCGCAGCATCCGCCGCGCCATCGAAAGCAGCTACGACCGCTTCCACGACTACGAGCGCACGATGCAGCTGAACTACTTCGGCTGTCTGCGCGTGACGATGGGCCTGCTGCCCGGCATGGTGGCCAAGAAGAAGGGCCACGTGGTCAACATCAGCAGCATCGGCGTGCTGACCAACGCGCCGCGCTTCAGCGCCTACGTGGCCAGCAAGGCCGCGCTGGACGCGTGGACGCGCTGCGCGTCCTCAGAGTTCGCCGACCAGGGCGTGAGCTTCACCACCATCAACATGCCGCTGGTGCGCACGCCGATGATCGCGCCCACCAACCTCTACAACAACGTGCCCACGCTCAGCCCCGAAGAAGCCGCCGACATGGTGGCGCAGGCTTGCATCAGCAAGCCCGTGCGCATCGCCACGCGGCTGGGCACCACCGGTCAATTGCTGCACGCGCTGATGCCACGCGTGGCGCAGATCGGCATGAACACCACGTTCCGCATGTTCCCGGACTCGTCGGCAGCGAAGGGTGGCAAGGCCGGCGACAAAGGGGCTGCGAAGCCGCAACTCAGCGCCGAGGCGGTGGCGATGCAGCAGCTGATGCGGGGGATTCACTTCTGACTGGGTTGTCAGCCTTCATTCCCAGGCTGTTTTCACCGACACTCGCATCACGAAAGTTCGTGCGGGGAGGGGCGGTGAAGAACAAGCGTGATTGGCTTCTTGCCTCGGCCGCCACCTCAGCCTGGCTGTGGGCCCCGGCGTCACTGCGCGCCCAGACGCCACCCGTGCAGGGTGTGGCGGTTGTCTCATTGCTGGGCAACTCGGTGCGCGTGGTGGCCAAGCAGATGCAGGAAGTGATGTTCAAGGACGTGGCGATGGACGATGTGGTGCTGGCTGCGGCGCAGCAAGCGCTGCGGGGGCGTCTGCCCCAGGCTCAATTGCTGCCGTTCACCGCGCCGGAACAGGTCAACGTGGACGACCAGTTGAAGATTGGCACGGCCGCCAGCCGCGATGGCGAACTGCCGGACTGGGTGGTGCTTGCGGCGCAGAAGGCCGCGCTGGGCCATGTGTTGCTGATCGGTTGCGGCACCGGGGTGATGGAATTCCGCACCGGCATGACGCAGGTCGTCGGCAACAACCGCGTCACCGGCGTCGGCTTCTATGTCAGCGCCGATGGGCGCACCAAGAATGTGACGACCGGCGCCGTGTCCTCCGGCTACCTGGCGCCCTTCGTGCAACTGCGCCTGACGCTGGTGGAGGCCAATCCACGCCGGGTGTTGCGCAGCACCCCAGTCGGTGAAGGCTTCATCGTCGGCCCTCCCGAGCCTGAAGCACCCGACCCCTGGCAGTTCATGAAACGTGCCGACAAAGCGCAGGCACTGCGGCAGTTGCTGAACACCACGGTGACGCGAGGTGTCGAGAGTTTGCTGTCGTAGCGACCGAGCCTGAGGTCGCGGACTTGCGGTGCGGGTTCGATGCAGCTACAGGCGATGCAGCGGCTGGGGCCGCGAATACACTGCCGACTTACTAACGACGGACCGTCACACCATGGAACGAACCGACATTGACCGACGCAGGGTGGCATGGGCCCTGGCAGCGGCTCTGCCGTGGGCATGCGGCATGGGCAAGGCCCGTGCTCAAGACCAGCTGTCGGTCAAGCTGGGCAGTGTGGGCGTGTTCTCGCTGCTGGGCGACACCGTGCAGGCCACCTGGTCAGACGACAAGCCGCGCGATACGCGGATCGAGAAGACGGGTCACGAGTCACTCGACTTCAAGGGCATCGGCTTCGACTTGATTGCGTTGCGAGTGGCCCGCGCTGCGTTATTCAAGCTGGAACCCAAGCCGGACGTGGACTTGTTTCAATCGCCACAGGCCCTGACGCCGAGCGAGCAGCGCGAAGTCGCCGAAAGGGCACGCGGAGCCGTGCTGCCCGATTGGATGGTCAAGGCCATCAACGACAACAGGCTGGCGCATGTGCTGCTCATCACACGCGGCCGCGGCCCCATCCTGGCCCGGACGGGCAGCAACCAATCCGTCGGCCGCGGCATGGTGGACGGAATCGGACTGTATATGGACACCCTCTACACCGGGGTCGACCCCAGGACAGGAGCGAGGTCCACCGGACTCATTGCGCCGTACGTCGAAATCAGGCTGCAGTTGTTGGACGTAGCCAGCGGCAACATCACGAACGAATATGCTGTCCGCGACGCCTTTCTCTGGGGCGATGGGAAGGACCAGACGAAAGCAGACCCCTGGAACTTCATGCCCGATACCGTGAAAGTGAGGGTGCTGCGCGATCTCGTGCAGAAAGGCATGACACGGGGCATGCAGGCCCTGCTGTCGAAGGGCTCTTGAGCGGCACAAGGAACGCAGCCGCTGCAAGGGCGGCGCCCGCCGCACCGATGTCGCCCGTGCCAGGGAAAACCAGCAGGATGGCCGGGACTACGCAGCCGCCACCCGCAACACCAGCTTGCCGAAGTTCTCACCCGTGAACAGTTTGGTCAGCGTCTCTGGAAACACCGCCACACCACCTTCCACCACGTCTTCCTTGCTCTTCATGCGGCCGTCTTTCAGGTAGCCGGCCATCTCGGCAATCGCCAGGTGGTAGCGGTCGGCGTAGTCAAACACCACGATGCCTTCCATGCGGGCGCGGTTCACCAGCAGGCTGAGGTAGTTCTTCGGGCCCTGCACCGCGGTGGTGTTGTTGTATTGGCTGATGGCGCCGCAGATGATGATGCGGGCCTTGCGGTTGATGCGCGCCAGCACGGTGTCCAGGATGTCGCCGCCCACGTTGTCGAAGTAGATGTCCACGCCCTTCGGGCAATGCTGCTTCAGGCCCTCGCGCACCGGGTCCCACTTGTCGGCGGCCACGCCGGCTGGTGGGGCAGCCTTGTAGTCGATGCAGGCATCGAAGCCCAGTTCCTCCACCACCCAGTCGCACTTGGCCTTGCCGCCGGCAATGCCGACCACTCGGCAGCCCTTGAGCCTGGCCATCTGGCCCACCGTCTGGCCCACGGCGCCAGCGGCACCCGAAACCACCAGCGTCTCACCGGCCTGGGGCTGACCAACGGTCATGAGGCCGAAGTAGCCCGTCATGCCCGGCATGCCCAGCACGTTGAGCCACTGCGTCACACTGCCCAGGCGCAGGTCGATCGGGGCCATGCCGGACGACTTGATCCGGTCGCCGGGCACGAGCCAGTATTCCTGCACACCCGGCCCGCCGGTGACGTGGTCGCCCACGGCAAAGGCCGGGTTCTTCGAGGCCACCACGACACCGATGCCGCCGGCGCGCATCACCTCCCCCAGGCCCACGGGCGGGATGTAGCTCTTGCCTTCGTTCATCCAGCCGCGCATGGCGGGGTCGAGCGACAGTGCCAGCGTCTTGACGAGCACACCGCCTTCGGCGGGCATCGCCACGGCCTCGGTGGTCAGTTCCCAATCGCTGGACTTGGGCAGGCCCTGGGGGCGTGCGCGCAGTCGGATCTGGTTTTGCTGGGTGGCGATGGTGCTGGCAGTGATCATGGGGGTGTCTCCTTAAAGAAGCGCCGATGCTAGGGCTTGTGCCGGTGGTGTTCTGTCCGGTGGGCGACGCCCGGGCGCGGGCGCACCTCGATGCCAGCGCGGCAGACTTTCTACAATGCCGCCAGCCTTGCACCACCACGACCGAACGCAACACCACGGCCCGCAAGGGCGACCAC
Organism: Rubrivivax sp.; assembly: GCA_031429255.1. Classification (GTDB taxonomy): domain Bacteria; phylum Pseudomonadota; class Gammaproteobacteria; order Burkholderiales; family Burkholderiaceae_C; genus Rubrivivax. The sequence continues at coordinate 1,517 of JANOZF010000048.1, read as the reverse complement.
CATGAACGACACCGTCACCACGCCCCACGCCGTCGACCCTGCCGAGGTGCTGGCCCGCGCGCTGCCCTACATCCGCCGCTACCACGGCAAGACGCTGGTCATCAAGTACGGCGGCAACGCCATGACCGACCCCGCGCTGCAGAAGGCCTTCGCAGAAGACGTGGTGTTGCTCAAGCTGGTGGGCATGAACCCGATCGTGGTGCACGGCGGCGGGCCGCAGATCGAGAACGCGTTGAACAAGCTGGGCAAGAAGGGTTCCTTCATCCAGGGCATGCGCGTCACCGACGAAGAGACGATGAGCGTCGTTGAATGGGTGCTGGCCGGCGAGGTGCAGCAAGACATCGTGGGCCTGATCAACGCCGCCGGCGGCAAGGCCGTGGGCCTGACCGGGCGCGACGGCGGGCTGATCCGCGCGCGCAAGCTGCGCATGCCCGACAAGGACAACCCCACCGTCGAGCACGACATCGGTCAGGTGGGCGAGATCACCGCCATCGACCCCGCGGTGGTCAAGGCGCTGCAGGACGATCAGTTCATTCCCGTCATCAGCCCCATCGGCTTTGGCGAGAACAACGAAAGCTACAACATCAACGCCGACCTGGTGGCGGCCAAGCTGGCCACCGTGCTGCAGGCCGAGAAGTTGCTGATGCTGACCAACATCCGCGGCGTGCTGGACAAACAAGGCCAGTTGCTGACCGAGCTGACGGCGCGCCAGATCGACGCGCTGGTGGAAGACGGCACCATCAGCGGCGGCATGCTGCCCAAGATTGCCGGCGCCATCGACGCTGCCAAGAGCGGCGTGCATGCGGTGCACGTCATCGATGGCCGCGTGCCGCACGTGATGCTGCTGGAAGTGCTCACCGACCAGGCCTACGGCACGATGATCCGTTCGCATTGATGAAGACTGCCGGCGCGGCGGGCCGGCCGCCCCTGGTGTGGCTGTTCGACCTGGACGACACGCTGCACGACGCCAGCAGCGCGTCCATGGGCCCGCTGCGCGAGGCGATGGGCACCTACATCGAACGCGAGCTGGGCATCGACAGGGCCGAGGCCAGTGCGCTGCGCCGCCGCTACTGGCTGCGCTACGGCGCCACGCTGCTGGGCCTGGTGCGCCACCACGACATCAAAGCGGCGCACTTTCTGCACCACACCCATCTGCTGCCCGGTCTTGAAGATCGGGTCCGCGGTCACCAGCACGACCTGGCCGCGTTGGCACGTCTGCCCGGCCGCAAGTTCATCGTCACCAACGCGCCAGCGGCCTATGCGCGCCGCGTGCTCGGTGTGCTGGGCATCAGCAGCTGGTTCGACGGCCTGATCTCGATCGAAGACATGCACATGTTCGGCCACCTGCGGCCCAAGCCCGACGCCCGCATGCTGCGGCGCGTGGCGGCGCGGTTGCGGGTGCATCCGTCTTGCTGCGTGCTGGTGGAAGATTCGGCCGTGAACCTGAAGGGTGCCCGCAAGGCCCGCATGCACACGGTGTGGATGCGCCGCTGGCTGCCCGCCGGCAGCAGCCGCGA
>JANOZF010000047.1:0-2073 GCA_031429255.1 Rubrivivax sp. | reverse complement strand
ATGGCTGCCGGCGGCGTGAGGTCCTTGATCTCGTAGCGCAGCACCTTGACGCCCCAGTTCAGCGCGGCCTCGTCCAGCGAGTTGACGACTCCGGCATTGATCATCGCGCGCTCTTCAAAGGTCTTGTCCAGCTCCATCTTGCCCACCACGCTGCGCAGTGTGGTCTGCGCCAGCTGCGTGATGGCCACGATGTAGTCGCTGCTGCCATAGCTGGCGCGCATCGGGTCGGTGACCTGAAAGTACAGGATGCCGTCCACCTGCAGTTGCGTGTTGTCCTTGGTGATGCAGACCTGGCTGGGCACGTCCAGCGGCACCTCTTTCAGCGAATGCTTGTAGGCCACGCGGTCGACAAACGGAATCACCAGCTTCAGGCCCGGCGTGAGGGTGCGGTCGTACTTGCCCAGCCGCTCCACCACCCAGGCATGCTGTTGCGGCACGATCTTGAAGGTACGGACGATGAAGATGACGGCGACGATGACCAGGATGAGAGCAAGTTCCATGAGGATTACCTTTTGTTGGTGGCCAGGGCCATATCGGGCCCGACCAAGGGTGCCAGCATCAGCTCCGACCCATGCACGGCCACGATGACATGGTCGCCGCCCTGGGCTGGTTTGCCAGCGGCCAGGCGCACCTGCCACGAAGCCCCGCGGTAGCTGACACGTGCAGTGCCGTCTGGCTGCCAGGCGGGCACATGTACCAGCTGACCGATGTCGAGGTTGACATCGCGATTCGATTCTGCTGGCGCCGAACGTGGCGAGCGGGCCCGTTTGAGATGCCAGGCCACCGTGGCGCCGGCGCCCACCAGCGCCGCCCACATCAGCTGTGCGGTGCCCGAGAGACCGGCGTGTGCCGCCAACGCGCCGGCCATCGCGCCCAGCGCCACCATCAGCAGATAGAAGGTTCCTGTGGCCAGCTCTGCAGCGACGAGTCCACCTGCTGCCAGCCACCACAGCGTGCTTGTGCTCCAGTCCATCTGCGCCTCCTGTCCACTACCCAATGCACCGCAGTGTAGCCAGGGCCATGTCCCGCAGACAGCGCTGCGCGACACCCCTACACTTCGCGAACTTTTTTCGAACTTGCCCCGTACTTTCAGAGAAGGCCACGAGATGCTGCGTTTTCGCTTTCCCATCGTCATCATCGACGAAGATTTTCGTTCCGAAAACACATCGGGCCTGGGCATCCGGGCTTTGGCGGAGGCCATCGAGAAAGAAGGTTTCGAGGTGCTGGGCGCCACCAGCTATGGCGACCTGAGCCAGTTTGCACAGCAGCAAAGCCGCGCCAGCGCGTTCATCCTGAGCATCGACGACGAGGAATTCACGCCCGGCCCCGAGCTCGACCCGGCGGTGCTGAACCTGCGCAAGTTCATCGAGGAAATCCGCTTCAAGAATGCCGACATCCCGATCTACATCTACGGCGAAACGCGCACCTCGCAGCACATCCCGAACGACATCCTGCGCGAGTTGCACGGCTTCATCCACATGTTCGAGGACACGCCGGAGTTCGTGGCGCGTCACATCATTCGCGAAGCGAAGAGCTACCTGGGCGGCCTGCCGCCGCCGTTCTTCAAGGCGCTGATGGACTACGCGCAGGACGGCTCGTATTCGTGGCACTGCCCCGGCCACAGCGGCGGCGTGGCGTTCCTGAAGAGCCCGGTCGGTCAGATGTTCCACCAGTTCTTCGGCGAGAACATGCTGAGAGCCGATGTGTGCAACGCGGTCGAAGAGCTGGGCCAATTGCTCGACCACGACGGTGCCATCGGTGCGTCGGAGCGCAACGCGGCGCGCATCTTCAACGCCGACCACTGCTTCTTCGTCACCAACGGCACCAGCACCAGCAACAAGATGGTGTGGCACCACACGGTGGCGCCGGGCGATGTGGTGGTGGTCGACCGCAACTGCCACAAATCGATCCTGCACGCGATCATCATGACCGGCGCGGTGCCGGTGTTCCTGCGGCCGACGCGCAACCACTACGGCATCATCGGCCCGATTCCGCAAGCTGAGTTTTCACCCGAAGCAATCCGCAAGAAGATCGCGGCCAATCCGCTGCTGGCTGGCGTGGATGCAGACACCG
>JANOZF010000046.1:0-11241 GCA_031429255.1 Rubrivivax sp. | reverse complement strand
AGATGCAGGCGCTGTCCACGGTGCTGGCGCCCATCGTGCGCCAGCGCCTTCTTCATGCGGCCTTCGACGGTGTCGTGCGTCAGGATGATGAGGTCGGTCTGCTTTTCGCCCTCGGCGCTTTCGCGTTGCAGCACGGCGTCGATGCTGATGTCGTTATCGGCCAGGATGCCGGTGATGCGCGCCAGCACGCCCGCCTTGTCGGCCACCACCAGACGCAGATAGAAGGCGGTGATGACCTCGTCGATGTGCAGGATGGGCGTGTCGGCCAGCATGCCCGGCTGGAATGCCAGGTGCGGCACGCGGTGGTGCGGGTCGGCCGTGGCCAGCCGCGTGATGTCCACCAGGTCGGCCACCACCGCGCTGGCGGTCGGTTCGCTGCCCGCGCCCTTGCCGTAATACAGCGTCGTGCCCACGGCGTCACCCTGCACCACCACGGCATTCATGGCACCTTCGACGTTGGCGATGAGCCTCGTGCTGGGCACCAGCGTGGGGTGCACACGCAACTCGATGCCACCGGCGGGGTGGCTGGCGCTGCTGAGGTCGTCACGCCGCTTGGTGATGCCCAGCAACTTGATGCGGTAGCCCATCTGCTCGGCATAGCGGATGTCGGCCGCCTGCAGACCGGTGATGCCCTCGACGTAGGCCTTGTTGAACTGCACCGGCACGCCAAAGGCTATGGCCGACATGATCGTGGCCTTGTGCGCCGCGTCCACGCCTTCGATGTCGAACGTGGGGTCGGCCTCGGCGTAACCCAGCTGCTGCGCCTGCTTCAGCACGACGCCGAAGTCCAGCCCCTTGGCGCGCATTTCGGACAGGATGAAATTGGTGGTGCCGTTGATGATGCCGGCCACCCATTGGATGCGGTTGGCGGTGAGCCCTTCACGCAGCGCCTTGATGATGGGAATGCCACCCGCCACCGCCGCCTCGAAGGCGACGATGACGCCCTTGTCGCGAGCGGCGGCAAAGATCTCGCTGCCATGCACCGCGAGCAACGCCTTGTTGGCCGTGACCACGTGCTTGCCGGCGGCCAGTGCTTCCAGCACCAGTGCCTTGGCGATGCCGTAGCCACCGATGAGCTCGATGACGATGTCGATGTCGGGGTTGGCGATGACCTGACGCGCGTCGTTCACCACCAGCACGCCTGGGCCGACGATCTGGCGGGCGCGCTCGACGTCCAGGTCGGCCACCATGGTGATTTCAATGCCGCGGCCGGCGCGCCGCCTGATTTCTTCTTGGTTGCGCTGCAAGACCTTGAAGGTGCCGCTGCCCACGGTGCCGATGCCCAGAAGACCGACCTGGATCGGCCGCGCCGCGAAGTCCCCTGCCTGATCTGCGGGGTGCTGCGCCGAATCACTGCGTGCGTTCATGTTCTTGATTCAGGAAGAGTGACGTTTGCGATAGCCGTGCAGGAACTTTTCGATGCGGCCCACGGCTTCGGTCAGGTCGTCCACGTTGGGCAGGAACACCAGGCGGAAGTGATCGGGCGCAATCCAGTTGAAGCCCGTGCCTTGCACGATCAGCACCTTCTGTTCGGCCAGCAGCTCGTAGGCGAAATCCTGGTCGTCGGCGATCGGGTAGACCTTCGGGTCCAGCCGCGGGAACATGTACAGCGCTGCCTTGGGCTTGACCACGCTGACGCCCGGGATCTGACTCAGCAAGTTGAAGGCCACGTCGCGCTGCCTGCACAAGCGGCCGCTGGGTGCCACCAGGTCCTTGATGCTCTGGTAACCGCCCAGCGCGGTCTGAATGGCCAGTTGCCCCGGCGTGTTGCTGCACAGGCGCAGGCTGGCCAGCATGTTCAGGCCCTCGATGTAGTCGCGGGCATGGCGCTTTTCGCCCGACACCACCATCCAGCCGGCGCGGTAACCGCAGCTGCGGTAGTTCTTGCTCAGTCCGTTGAAGCTGATGATCAGCACGTCTTCGGCCAGGCTGGCCATCGCGGTGTGCGTGTGGCCGTCGTACAGCGTCTTGTCGTAGATCTCGTCGGCAAACACCACCAGCTGGTGCTCGCGCGCCAACTGCAGGATCTGCAGCAGCACGGCGTCGGGGTAGAGCGCACCGGTCGGGTTGTTGGGGTTGCAGACCATGACGCCGCGCGTACGGGACGTGATCTTGCGGCGCATGTCTTCGATGTCGGGCAGCCAGCCGGCGCCCTCGTCGCAGATGTAGTGCACCGGCTTGCCGCCCGACAGCCCCACCACGGCCGTGTAGAGCGGGAAATCAGGCGCCGGGATGAGGATCTCGTCGCCGTCGTTGACGAGCGCGCTGATCGCCATCTGGATCAATTCGCTGGCACCGTTGCCCAGGTAGACGTCGTCCACGGTCACGCCGTTGACGCCGCATTGCTGCGTGTAGTGCACGACGGCCTTGCGCGGTGCGAACAGGCCCTTGCTGTCGGTGTAGCCAGCGGCATCGGGCAGGTTGCGAATCATGTCCTGCACGATCTCGTCGGGCGGCATCAGCCCGAAGGCAGCCACGTTGCCGATGTTCAGCTGGATGATCTTGTGCCCTTCTTCCTGCATCTGGCGTGCCTTGTCGAGCACGGGGCCGCGGATGTCGTAGGCCACATTGGCGAGTTTGGTGGATTTGGAGATGGGCTTCACGGGGTGGGACCGGGGTCTGAGGGCAGCTGGGGTGGACGTGGCGTGGCGAACCTGGAATTATCCACGCATGAAGTTTCAACCCGACACGACCGCAGGGGTCAATCTCATCACGCGCCAGGAAAACGGCCGCATCTGGGTGGGCGCCACCGCCTACGGCCACAGCCTGCTCGTGCCGTTGCGCGGCGCGGTGCTGGACTGGCAGGCCGAGAACCTCGCTACGCTGGGTCCCGGGCACTTCGAGCGTGTGCTGGCGCTGAAGCCCGAGGTGGTGATCTTTGGCAGCGGTGCGCAACTCAGCTTCGTGCCGCCAGCGCTGCTGCGCTCGTTGATCGAAGCGCGCATCGGCGTCGAAACGATGGACACCGCCGCCGCCTGCCGCACCTACAACGTGCTGGCCAGCGAGGGGCGCGAAGTCGTGGCGGCCTTGCTGCTGCCCTCCCCGCCAGCGCCCTGAATCTGGCCTCTGAACGCCCCCATCCGCGGTGTCGTGGGGGCGGGTCTGCGGATGACTTTATAATTCGGAGTTAAGCCGGCTTCGGCAAACAGCTTCTCCGAGATCAATATCCATGACGCCAGTCATCAACAAGACCCTCCCGGAATTTGAAGCCCTCGCCACCGGCGGCGTGAAGTTCACGCCGCAGTCGCATCTGGGCAAGGCTGTCGTGTTGTATTTCTACCCGAAAGACAACACGCCGGGCTGCACCACCGAAGCCATGCAGTTCCGCGACCAGCACAAGGACTTCATCAAGGCCGGTGCGGTGGTGTTCGGCGTATCGCGCGACAACATGGTTTCGCATGACAAGTTCAAGCTGAACCTGGAGCTGCCCTTCGAGCTGATCGCCGACACCGAAGAAAAGCTCTGCCACATGTTTGGCGTGGTCAAGAACAAGATCATGTACGGCAAGAAGGTCAAGGGCATCGAACGCAGCACCTTTCTCATCGACGCCCAGGGCGTGATGCGCGCTGAATGGCGTGGCATCAAGGTGGCTGGTCATGTCGAAGAAGTGTTGAAGGCCGTGAAGGCCCTGAAAAAGGCCGCCTGACCCGCGGCAGAGCCCAGCTTTCCCGCCCTCTTCTGTCTGCTCTTTCATCCTTGAAAAAGCCGCCCGGCCTGCCGCGCGGCTTTTTTTGATCGTCCCCAGCCGCGCCCCATGCCCCTGCCCAAGCCCCCCGCCAAGAAGGGCGATCGCCTGTCGATCGACGCCCATGAAGCCCGCGCGTTGAGCGCGCCTGCCAAGCCGGCCAGCAGTGCGCCCGTTCGCTCTGCACCGAGGACGCGCACGCGCGCTGCCGAGACCGAAGCCGTGGCCACACCCGGCCCCGGCCGCGCGGCCACGGCGCCGCCGATGTCCCAGCCGAAGGCACAACAGCCGACTGCCCGGCAAAGCGCAGACGGTGTGCCGCCTGCGCCCGTCAGCCGCACCACCGCACCGGCGTCGCCAGCACCGGCGAGTACTGGCAACAACCGGGCCCGCAGCACCCGCGGCAACGGACCGGCCAAGCTGTTCGTGCTGGACACCAATGTGCTGATGCACGACCCGACCAGCCTGTTCCGCTTCGAGGAACACGACATCTTCCTGCCCATGATCACGCTGGAAGAGCTGGACGGGCACAAGAAGGGGATGAGCGAAGTCGCGCGCAGCGTTCGCCAGGTGAGCCGCGATCTCGACGCGCTGGCACGTTTTGCCACCGACAGCGGCGGGCTCGATCCGGCCGCCGGCATTCCGTTGGCCAAGACCGGCCATCGAGAGGCGCGGGGCAAGCTCTTCTTCCAGACCCAGCTGCTCGAGATCAAGCTGCCCGCAGGCCTTCCGCAGGGCAAGGCCGACAACCAGATTCTGGGCGTCGTGCAAAGCCTGCGCGACAGCCAACCCGGGCGTGACGTGGTGCTGGTGTCCAAGGACATCAACATGCGCGTGAAGGCGCGCGCGCTGGGCCTGCCGGCCGAGGACTACACCAACGACAAGACGCTGGAAGATGGCGATCTGCTGTACACCGGTGTGCTGGCACTGCCAGCCGACTTCTGGGACCGCCACGGCAAGACCGTGGAAAGCTGGCAGCAAGGCGGCAACACCTACTACCGGCTGAGCGGGCCGGTGGTGCCGTCGCTGATGATCAATCAGTTCGTCTACTTTGAACAACCGGGCGCGCCTTCGCTGTACGCCCGGGTGACCGAGATCACCGGCAAGACCGCCGTTCTGAAGACCCTGCGCGACTACAGCCACGGCAAGAACGCTGCCTGGGGCGTGACGGCGCGCAACCGCGAACAGAACTTCGCGCTGAACCTGCTGATGGACCCCGACTGCGACTTCATCACGCTCACCGGTACCGCCGGCACCGGCAAGACGCTGATGACGCTGGCCGCCGGCCTGAGCCAGGTTCTGGACGAACGGCGCTACAGCGAGATCATCGTCACGCGCGTGACCGTGCCCGTGGGCGACGACATCGGCTTTCTGCCCGGCAACGAAGAAGAGAAGATGGGCCCGTGGATGGGCGCGCTGGACGACAACCTCGAAGTGCTGGCGCGCACCGACAGCGCTGCCGGCGACTGGGGCCGTGCCGCCACCAACGACCTGGTGCGCAGCAAGATCAAGATCAAGAGCCTGAACTTCATGCGCGGGCGCACCTTCCTGAGCAAGTACGTCATCATCGACGAGGCGCAGAACCTGACGCCCAAGCAGATGAAGACGCTGATCACGCGGGCGGGCCCCGGCACCAAGATCGTCTGCCTGGGCAACCTGGCGCAGATCGACACACCCTACCTGACCGAAGGATCGTCGGGCCTGACCTACGCCGTCGACCGCTTCAAGGGTTGGCCCCACGGCGGCCACGTGACGTTGGCACGCGGCGAACGGTCACGGCTGGCGGACTACGCGTCGGACGTGCTGTAGTCCAACGAAGCAAGGGCGCCGCCCCGCACGGCGCCGCGCGGCCTGCTACAGGGTCATAACGGCTCACGCAGGCGCAAAAACGCCGCAAAACGTGGCAGACCGGCGTCGGTAAGGCCGCGGTAGGTGAAGGTGACCCAGCTGCCCAGCGGTGGCGGGTCGTCGCGCTGGGCATCGCTGAAGCCCGTGCCCAGCTTGAATTCCAGGCCGTCGCGCGTTCGCACCCGCAATGCGCCCAAGCGGCCGGCGTGCCGCCCCTGCCCCGGCACATGAGCCACCACCTGTGCCTCGGCATCGGCCAGCGGCTTGAGCTTGAGCAGCGCGTCGCTGCGGCCGCCGTGCCACGGCGCGTCGGCGCGGTGCAGCATCAGGCCCTCGCCCCTTTCGGCGACCAGCTGCGCCAGCCACGTCGCCAAGGCCTGTGGCGACGCGACACGCCGCTGCTGCACGACAGCCCACGCGGGCTGCGGCTGGCGCCGGCCCAGTTCCGCCAGCGCGGCTGCACGGTGCTCGAAGGCTCCTGGCTGCCGGGGCATGTCGAAGGCCATGAACCGGACACCCTGCCATGCCTGTTCATCGGGCACCGCACGGCGCACGGTGCCGACGAGCCGCTCGAACGAGGCCCGGCCCATCCACAGTTCGCCATCCAGTCCGGCCGCGGGCAGCTGGGCCACGAAGCCAGCGGGTGCGGCCATAGGCAGCCCACTGCGAAACCACAACTTGCGCCCGTCCCAGAGCGCGCGCACGCCGTCCAGCTTTTCGCTGACCAGGTAGCCCCGGGGATCGATACCGTCGCCGGCCTCGCGGGCCAGCATCGGTTGCCAGGGCAGGCCGGAGCCCGCCAGCGCCGTGGACTGCGCAAGTGCAGCGCCTGCCCATGCGCACCACGCAGGCGTGGCGGCCAGGCGCGCGCAAGCGCTCAGGAAATGGCGGCGTGAAGGCCGCTGGGCCAGGGATTCGATCGACATCGGGGCGCTCCTCGTGGGTTGGAGCCGCCAGTGTCTGCACCCAAGCTTGACTTGCCCATCACCCGCGGGTGTGAACCGGCACCCCCCATCGGGATGCCCCCCCATCAGTGCCCGGTGATCAGTGCCCGATGGAGTGCCGCCCTGGTTCAGCCCCAGCGCCGCAGCGCCAGCACCGCGTTCAGGCCGCCGAAAGCAAAGCTGTTGCTCAACGCGGCGCGGACGAGGCGCTGCTGTGCCACGTTGGGCACCACGTTCAGGTCACAGGCGGGATCCGCTTCCAGGTAGTTGATCGTCGGCGGCACGACGCCTTCACGCAACGCGCCCACGGTGGCTACCAGCTCCAGAGCACCACCGCCGCCCAGCGCGTGGCCATGCATGGACTTGGTCGACGATACCGCCAGGGCGTCGGCATAGCTGCCAAACACCGCTCTGATGGCACGGGTCTCGGTGCTGTCATTGGCTTGTGTGCCGGTGCCGTGGGCGTTGACGTAGTCCACGTCACCCAGCGCAAGGCCCGCCTGTTGCAGCGCCAGATGCATGGCCCGCGATGCACCGCGGGCGTCGGGCATCACGATGTCGGCCGCATCTGCCGTCATGCCCGCGCCGGCCAGCTCTGCCAGGATGACCGCACCCCGGGCCTGCGCGTGCTCAAGTATTTCCAGCACAAATACGCCGGCGCCTTCGCCCAGCACCAGTCCCTTGCGGCCTTTGCTGAAGGGCCGGCAGGTGTCGTCGGCCATCACGCGCATGGCCTCCCAGGCCTTCACGGTACCCACCGTGATGCAGGCCTCGGCACCACCGGTGAGGGCGACGTCGGCGGCACCGGTCTGCAGCAGCATCAGTGCCTGGGCGATGGCGTGGTTGGACGAGGCACAGGCGCTGGCCACCGCAAAAACCGGCCCGCGCAAGCCCAGCTCCAGCGACACCTGCGACGCCGGCGCGTTGGGCATCACGCGCACGATGGCCATCGGGTGCACACGGGGATTGCGCTCGCCGTAGAGCCGCTGCGCGATCTGATCCTGCGACGTGGCGCCGCCGATGCCCGTGCCGATGATCACTGCGGTGCGCTCGGCCAGTTCGCCACCGAAGGCCAAGCCCGCTTGCGCCACCGCTTGCCTGGCGGCGATCAGCGCGTACTGCGAAACCGGGTCCAACAGCACCAGCCGCTTCTCGTCGAAGTGGTCGTTGGGCACGTAGCCCTTGAGTTGGGCGGCAACCGATGTGCGCAGATCGTGACCGTCCAGGCCCGCCAGCGCCGCGATGCCTGAACGGCCTTCGCGCATCGCCGACCAGGTGGCGTCAGCCGTCAGGCCCAGCGGGCTGACGCAGCCCACGCCCGTGACGACCACCCGCCTCATGCCAGCGCACCCACTTTGAACTGCACGGTGCCGGCTCAGGCCGCGGTGGCTTTGGTGGCCAACAGCTGGTCGACGCCTTCTATGAGGTCGCGCACCGTGCCGGCCGAGTACTGGTCTTCACGGTCAGGCACCGAGACATCAAACCGGTCTTCGATCTCGAACAGCACCTGCACGGCATCGAGCGAGTGCACGTCCAGGTCCTTCAGCGTCGACTCCAGCGTGATCTTGCTGCGGTCTATCGAGCAGGTCTTGGCGATGATGTCGTAAATGATTTCTTGCGTGCTGCTCATAGGTGGGGAGGCGATGAGCCAGGCCCCTCCCGGTGGCGCTGGCGTTCAAGAAACCATCATTATCCCGCCGCAAAGGGCCGATGGGCGTGCCGCACCGCTAGACGTGCACTCCCAAAGAAGGGGCGCAGATCAGCCTGTCAGGGTCAAACCGCCGTCACCAGATCCTTGATCTGCTGCAGGGCACCGGGATCTTCCATGGTGGTCAGGTCACCCGGGTCACGCAGCTCGCACACGGCTTGGATGGCCCGGCGCAGGGTCTTGCCCGACCGCGTCTTGGGCAGGGCGGTGACGAAGCGAACCCGCGCCGGCCGTGCGACGGCGCCCAGCTGCGTGTCCACCACTCTCATCATCTCGCCCTCGTGCTTCAGCATCAGCTCGGGCGTGCCGGCCTGCGCCGGGTCTTTCAGCACCACGAAGGCGACGGCCACCTGGCCCTTGAGGTTGTCGGCCACACCCACCACCGCCACTTCGGCCACGTTCGGGTGGCTGGACAGGCTTTCCTCGATCTCGCGGGTGCCCAGGCGGTGCCCGGCCACGTTGATCACGTCGTCGGTGCGGCCCAGAATGAAGTAGTAACCGTCTTCGTCGCGAATGCCCCAGTCGAACGTGCTGTAGATCAGCTTGCCCGGAATGCTCTTCCAGTAGGTCTTGACGAAGCGCTCGTCGTCGCGCCACACGGTCTGCATGCAGCCGGGTGGCAGCGGCCCCTCGATCGCCAGCACGCCCTTCTGGTGGGCCCCCTTGAGCTCCTCGCCCGTGGTTTCGTCCAGCAACTTCACGTCGTAGCCATACACGGCCTTGCCCGGACTGCCGAACTTGGTGCGCGCTTGCTCCACGCCATTGCAGATGCTGAGGATGGGCCAGCCCGTTTCGGTCTGCCAATAGTTGTCGATGATGGGGCGGCCCAGGCTTTCGCTGATCCACTTCGCGGTGGGCTCGTCCAGCGGCTCACCTGCCAGGAAGAGGGCCCGCAAGCTGGACAGGTCGTGTTTCTTCAGAGCCGCAGGGTCCTGCTTCTTCAGCACGCGCACCGCCGTCGGTGCAGAGAACATCACCGTCACCTTGTACTTTTCCACCAGGCTCCACCAGATGGCGGCGTCGGGCTGGCCGTCCATGCCACGCGTCGGCAGGCCTTCATACATGATGGTGGCCATGCCGGCAATCAGCGGGCCGTAGATGATGTAGCTGTGGCCCACGACCCAGCCGATGTCGCTGGTGGAGAAGTAGGTTTCGCCGGCCCTGCCGCCGTAGATGTACTTCATGCTGGCAGCCAGCGCCACCGCGTAGCCACCGGTATCGCGCTGCACGCCCTTGGGTTTGCCGGTGGTGCCGCTGGTGTACAGCGTGTAGCTGGGGTGTGTTGAGTCGACCCAGACACAGGGCACGACGGTGGTGGCGTGATCCTCGCGCCAGCGCGCGTAGTCTTCGTCACGCCCCTCGACCGACTTGAACGCCGCCAGACTCCGGTTGACCATCAGCACCCGACTCGGCTTATGGCTGGCCAGAGCGATGGCTTCGTCGAGCAGGGGTTTGTAGGGCACCACCTTGCCGCTGCGGCTGCCGGCGTCGGCGCTGATGATGAGCGTGGGCTGTGCGTCGTCGATACGGCTGGCCAGGCTGACGCTGGCAAAGCCGCCAAACACCACCGAATGCAGCGCCCCGATGCGGGTGCAGGCCAGCATGGCGAATGCGGCCTCGGCAATCATCGGCATGTAGATCAGCACCCGATCGCCCTTTTGCACGCCCAGGCTGAGCAAGGTGGCTGCCATGCGCTGCACTTCGCTGTGCAACTCACGAAAGCTGTAGCTGCGCTCCACCCCCGTCTCGGTGGAGACGAAGATCAGTGCGGCCTGGTCACCGCGCGTCGCCAAGTGGCGGTCTACCGCGTTGTGGCACAGGTTGGTGGTGCCGCCGACGAACCAGCGCGCAAAGGGCGGATTGCTGTAATCACAAATCTGCTGCGGCGGCGTCTGCCAGTCGATCAATGCGGCCTGTTCAGACCAGAAGGCGTCGCGGTCTTGCAGAGAACGGCGGTGGAACTCTGCGTAGCTATCGGCGTGACCCATGGCTGGTCTCCTCTTGTAGTGGTGTAAACAACGGGCAACGCTGATTGGGCGAGCATGCGCTGACAAACGCCTGACTCCGCGCCTGGGCCTGGGCGCGCGCACGGGTGGCTGGTATCCTCGGTCGGTGACGTCTGCAAACACCCCTGCCCCGCGTTGGCGCACCCTGGCCATGGTCGCCATGCTGTGCGCCACATCGCCCACGTTCAGCGCACCGCCTTCGCCGGCCGCCGCCGTGCCAGTGCCGCCTCAAGGGATCGCATCAACGACGGCACCGTCGACCGCGCCATCGGCAGTTTCTCAGGCTGCACCTCCCGCTGCATCCGCAGCCACCGCAGCGACCGATCCCCTGCTGCAACTGTTGATGGAGCGCGGTGCCGTGCAGGCCGGAATGGCGGGCCTGAAGCCCGCGGCCGCGTTGGCACAGCAGGCGCGTGACCTGGCGACCGAAGCGGTGGTGGCGGCGCTGGCGTTCCTCGACCTGCCCTACGTTCGGGGTGGCACTTCGGCTGAGAGCGGCTTCGACTGCAGCGGCTTCACGCGCTATGTGTTCAAGCACACCGTGGGGTTGTTGCTGCCGCGCAGCGCTGAACAACAGGCGCAGGCGAGCGCCCTGCTGCCCGTGCCCGCCGACGAACTGAAGCCCGGCGATCTGGTGTTCTTCAACACCCTGCGCAAGGCCTTCTCCCACGTGGGCATCTATGTGGGCGACGGTCGATTCGTGCATTCCCCGCGGGTGGGAGGGGCCGTGCGACTTGAAAACATGCGCCAGACCTACTGGGCCACGCGTTTTGACGGCGCGCGCCGCGCGCTGGTGGCTGATTCCGCACCCGCCCCTCTGGCAGCCGAGCCCAGGCGCTGACGCGGGGCCGGCGAGGGCTGCACCGGTAACCCTGGCAGCACCCGGGACGGGCCGCGAGCCGATGCTGCGCGGGGCGGCACAATCAGGCCATGGGCGAATCCATCATCCCGCTGGCCGACCTGCGTTACGCAGCGCAGTTACCGCATATCCCGGCCACATTGCTGCCGGCCACCGGGCTGCTGGCGGACCGCCTGGGCCGGCCACTGCAT
>JANOZF010000045.1:0-2142 GCA_031429255.1 Rubrivivax sp. | reverse complement strand
CTGCGGCCGCTGCGCCTGGCTGGCACGATGAAGGTCGCCGAGGGCGTGACGACGCTGGAAGAGGTGTTGAGGACCACGCCGGCGATCGGCGTGTAAAGGCCGGCCCGCCGGCGATCGGCGTGTAAAGGCCGGCCCGCCGGCGATCGGCGTGTATAGGTCGGCCCGCCGGCAGCCTCGTCAGGGCAGGGTGGCCAGGTTGTCCAGCATCTTGCTTTCAAAGGCCGCTGCCGGCAGCGCGGGGCTGCACAGAAAGCCCTGGTAGCAGTCACAGCCCAGCGCCGCCAGCGCGGCGCGTTGTTCGTCTCGTTCCACGCCTTCAGCCACCACGCGCATGTCCAGGCTGTGCGCCAGCACGATCAAGGCGCGCACGATCGCCGAGTCGGTGCGGTCTTCGGGTGTGCCATTGATGAACGAGCGGTCGATCTTCAGCTCCTGCACCGGAAACTGCTTCAGGTAGCTCATCGACGAGTAGCCAGTGCCGAAGTCGTCGATCGACAGTTCCACGCCCAGTGCGCGCAGCTCATGCAGCTTGGCCGCGGTGGCCTCCACGCGGTCCATCAGCATGCTCTCGGTCAGCTCCAGCACCAGTTGCCCCGGCCCGATGGCATTGCGCGACATGGCGGCCTGCACCACCTGCGACAGCACGCCCGAGACCAGACCGTGGCGCGCCACGTTCACCGCCACCTTGACGTCGCAGCCCATCGACTGGCGCCAGGCTGCCATCTGCGTGCAGGCGGTGTGGATCACCCACTCGCCCAGCTCGACGATCAGGCCCGACTCCTCGGCAATCGGGATGAAGCGCCCGGGCGCCACCAGCCCCAGCTCGGGGTGGCGCCAGCGCAGCAGCGCCTCGGCGCCGATGATGCGGCCCGTGATCAGGCTCACCTTGGGTTGGTAGTGCAGCTCCAGTTCCTGCCGGCCGATGGCGCCGCGCAGCTGGGTTTCCAGCATCAGGCGCTCCAGCGACGCGCTGTTCAGGTCGCGTGCATAGAACTGGAAGGTGTTGCGGCCACTGTCCTTCGCATGTTTCATCGCCACGCTGGCGTTGCGCAGCAGCGTGGCGCCGTCCTGGCCGTCGTCGGGGTACACCGCGGCGCCGATGCTCGGCGTCACCACCAGTTCGCGGCCGTCGATGCTGATGGGCTTGGCAAGCGCCGCCAGCAGCTGCCGCGCCACACGCCCCACGGTCTCGGCGCTTTCGATCGACGGCAGCAGCAGCGCAAATTCGTCACCACCCACGCGGGCCAGGAAACTGCCGTCGCTGGAACGGTTGCCGATCAGGCCCACCTGTGCGCGCGTGCTGGCGTGCAGGCGTTCGGCCACGGCAGCCAGCAGCGCGTCGCCCGCGCCGTGGCCCAGCGTCTCGTTGACGAGCCGGAAACGGTCCAGGTTGATGTGCAGCAGCGCCAGCTTGTACCCGGCTTGGGCCGCGCGTGGCAGGGCCGCGGTGAGCTGCTCGACAAAGACGCGCCGGTTCGGCAGCCCGGTCAAGGGGTCGTCGTTGGCCAGGCGGTCCTGGTAGATCTTGAAGGCCAGGCTGTTGCGCACCCGGATGGCCAGCTCGCTGGCGTCCACCGGCTTGGACAGGAACTCGGTGGCACCCAGCTCCAGTGCGCGCAGCTTGGCGCGCGGTTCGCTGGCCGCGGTGAGCACGATCACCGGCGTGTAACGCAACAGCTCGTGGGCACGGAACTGCCGCAGCAGTTCGAAGCCGCTGATGCCCGGCATCATCAAATCCAGCAGGATCAACCCTGGCTTGCAGGCCAGCGCCGTGGCCATCGCTTCGCGCGGGTCGTTGACGGCCACGAAGTGGCGGTACCCGGCCTCTTCCAGATAGGTCTGGGTGACGTCGGTCATCATCGGCTCGTCGTCGATCATGAGCACCGTCACCGCGGACAGCGCTGCGCTTACCGCATCGACACTGCCGCCTTCCGCCGCTGCCTCTGCCTGGACACCCATCAGTCTGGGTTCATACATGTTGGCCATGACTCTGGACTCCCTGTGGTCTTAGGCGATGGCTGTGTGGAGCACCGGCAGCTTGGCGCTGTCCGGGTCTGGCGGTGCCACGATGCGGGCCGACAAGGCCTGCATCTGTAGCAGGCCTGCTTCCAGGCCCGGCAGGTCCCGGTTGCGCGCGTGTTG